>WANW01000100.1 GCA_015521615.1 Candidatus Hydrothermarchaeota archaeon | reverse complement strand
TAATCATTCACTCACCCGTCCTTATCGCATTGTAGGGGTCAAGCTTCGCAGAAGTGTACGCAGGATAAAGAGCGCCAACAATACCCATGGCTAGAGCAGAAAGAAAAGTGAATACAGATATCAATAAAACATGAACTGATGAGGGCCAGATGTAGGGTATTTTAAGCGCTGAGAAGGAGCTGGTCACTATGCCTTTATATGCATAGAAGAGGGCGCCTCCCATGACAATGCCCAGAATCCCGCCAAGGGCTGTGAGAAATGCTGCCTCTGCCAGAATCAGCCCGAAAACATGCCTGCGGTTGGCACCCACCGCCCTGAGAATACCAAGCTCCTTCCTGCGCTCACTCACTATGGTGGTGAATATTGCTCCCACCATGAGCGTATTGGCAACCCACAGCACGGCAACCAGAATGGTAAGGCTGCCGAAGAGGGTTGCCATCTGGGCACGGACCGTGTGAAGCACACGTGGCATTGGTATTGCGATTACTCCTGGAATGCGACCTTCTATCCTTACCTCGAGCACATCCGGGGATATGTCCTCCTCTGCCTTAACCAGTACCACAGAAATCTGTCCCCTTTCTATTTCAAGAGGTGCTATTTCTTTTCCTTCTTTGGCTTTCCTCTGACTCTCCTCGGCTATGTTGTAGAGGGTTTCTATTGGTATGAAAAGGGAACGGTCAAAGTAATTTATTCCGCTCTGTCTTAGCTTACCCCACACTGTTAGCTCGTGACCGTGCACATAGGTTTTGAACCCTGGCAGTGCAGCCAGTGAGAACCCCAGAATTGCATCATCCTTTCCGAAGGGGCGGTCGAGAGATTCACCCACCCATTTCATCACAGTAAAATCAGTGCTTGGATCAAAGCCTATGAGAAAGCTCTTCTGAAAGCCACAGCAAGGAAAAGCGGCAGTTTCGGCAAACACCTGCACAGAAGTCTGTGCCACTCCTGGCACCTTTTTAACCTCATCTTCGACACTTCGTGACATGTAAAACTTATTTGGCTCGCCCGCAAGCAGAGATGCTCTCGCCTGGGCTTCATATCCTACAGGCACCACCATCACATCTGCGCCAAGCATGCTGGTGCTTATCTCAGCACCCCTTCCGACGCTTTCCATCATCAAAACACTGGCAAATAGTGCGCCTGAGGCAATTGTCACAGCTAAAATCAGCGCGAGGCTTCTGAACCATTTTCGCCTGAGGTTACGCCTCGCTATGTAAAATAGGTTTATCTTTCCCATGCTCCTCTATAATTTGGACACACACTTATAAGATTTTCTATAAACATGTCTGAATTGGTGTTAAAAATGTATAGGCGCTCGATTTTTATTTAAAAAAATCACAAACCATACGCAATAATGTTATATTCAAATGCATATACTTTATAGGTCAAAGAACATCCGGGGTTATAAGTTGTGTAATCAGTGACAAAACCGCATTACCTCTTGGCTATCCAGATCATTGTGGCAGTACCCTTTTTCTTCATCTGGATTATCTCTGCACCGAGCTGCTTTGCAATAGCTTCAACCATCTTAACCTGACATTTTGATGCTTTTATAAGCAAGACCTCACCACTTACAGCCTGTTTTAAACTGGAGATAACCACTGCCGCGGGAGGACAGAAGGTCAGATCCAGGTTTATGCTCTTGCCGGCGCATAAATGCTCCATATAAAACCACCCAATAAGTTGAATTTTCTATTTTATCTAAATGTTTAAATATTTTTCTATTATTTATTAATTTTACATTATAACTTTTGATTTTTACGAAAGTGTCGGGAAGTGAATTTCGGGTAGTTTGAAAACACTTTCGAAAAATATAAATATAGGTATGAAAACAAGATTCCCCAGAATACCCGGTACAAGCATAAGGAGGAAAGGATAAATATGGCAGACGATGCCGATAGAAGGAGGAAATTCTGGGCTTTTTCTGTAGTTGGCATAATGTTGATAATAAGCCTCTGGTACTACAGAGTCAACCCAATCTACATGTACATCATTGCCTACGCTTGGTTCGGCTTTGCCTACGGCATACTTCTGCAGTGGGGCAGGTTCTGCTTTGCTTCAGCGTGGCGCGATCTATTTGCCATCGGCGTAACAAGGATGTTCGTGGGCATAATGGTGGCAATGGCGGTGTTCAGCGTCATCATGGCAGTGCTGGCGGCAAACCAGCTGAGCACCTTCCATCCTGGACCTCTGGGAGTGCATGAGCTCATTGGCGGGCTTATATTCGGCCTTGGCATGGTGCTCGCAGGTGGCTGTGCTTCTGGCACGCTGTACAAAACCGGTGAGGGTAACGGCACTTCAATGCTCGCACTAGTTGCAATATCCTTCTCACAGGCGATATTCGTGGATGCTCAGGGATGGTTTGACAAGCTCCTCAGGGGATACATCTTCCCGCAGCCCAAGTTCACCCTGGCAGATAAGTTCTTTGGCAAGGGTCTGAGCCTCGGTGAATACTTTATAGCGAATTCAATCATAAACACAATAATACCCACACTGATATTCCTCAGCCTGGCATACTGGTTTGTTGCCAGGAAGGGTATTGTCAGACGCATCATAGAGAAGAAGGCGGCGGCACTTCCTGCCGACGGTGGTGACGTCAAGCTTGGCTTCAAGGATGAGCTCTACGGCTTCTGGCAGATGATAACAGCCTCAAAGAGGACAACCATTGCTGGGGTTCTAATCGGTATAATAGCAGGCATCCACGTCATGGCAATGCAGAGCCTCAGGGACAAGTTCGGCATAGAAAACTTCGGTCAGGCTCTGGTGAAGCTCGGTTTTGTGGAGGAAGTTTCAAGGCGCGGAACAGTGTTTGACCCGGGCTACTGGTATATAACCACCCAGGAAGCGCAGGTGGGTGCTTGGGTGCTGCAGAAGTTCGGATTGAACATGAAGGACAACATATACTTTGGAGTAATGAATGGCATACCGGAGCCCTGGCACAACCCTGCGCTGCTCATGTCCATAGGCATAATCTTGGGCGCGGCGGCCATAGCTCTGCTCAACAAGGAGTTCAAGTTCAAGGCTCCAACAAAAGAGCTTGCAGTATGGGGTCTGCTCGGCGGCACCCTTATGGGTATTGGTGCACGAGTAGCACTTGGCTGCAACATAGGTGCATTCTACATTCGCGTAGCAGGTGGCGATCCCGGTGGCTGGCTGTTCTTCCTGGGTATGGGCGGCGGCGCTCTGGCAAGCGTGAAGTTCCTCAACTGGTGGACTGAGCGTCAGCTCAAGGAAGAGGATTTTGATATCGACATAGAGATAGAGTAAGGAGGTGCAGAAAGTGAAAGTTAAGAAGCTTGAAGATGGAGTATACCAGCTGGATGTTAAGGGCTACGTGTGCCCACATCCCCAGCTCTACACGATGAAGACACTGCAGAAGCTGAAGAGCGGCGACATCCTTGAAGTGCTCTTTGACAACCCCTCATCTGAGGAGAGTATAACGGCGCTCTGCGACAAGGAAGGACATGAGATAATAGAGAGGCGCTCTGACGGCGGTACATTTATCTACAGGATAAAGAAGGCGTGATTGCGATGCGCGACGATATAGCGGTGCTTGCAATAGTCACCGCGATGGCGCTCAGCTTCATAGTCGGCTACAGCTTCTCTCCGGGCGTACCCGCAGGCCTAGAGGGTGCAAAGCCCTCTTCAGCCTATGCGGCGGCAGCACCGGCAAAGGGTGCCGCTGAAGCAAAGGAATTCACCATTGAAGCGTCTGACTTCAAATTTGAGCCAGCGACAATAACTGTCACAGAGGGCGATGTGGTCAGACTGACCATTAAGAACACCGGTTCGCAGGTGCACAACTTTGTCATTGACGAGCTTGGTGTTTATGCGGTAAAGCCTGAAGAGGGTGCAGCAGGAGGCTATGGAGAGGGTTACGGTGGTGGCTATGGCGGTGGCTATGGAGAGGCCGCCGGCTACGGAGCTGGCTACGGTGAGGAAGCAGAGGCGCAGGCAGGTATACAGCCAGGAGCATCGGTAACAGTGGAGTTTGTGGCCGAAAAAGCGGGTGAGTACACATTCTACTGCCCGATGCACAGGGACAAGGGCATGGAGGGCAAGCTGATAGTTGAGCCGAAGACGGCAGAGGAACAGCCCGCTCAGGCAGCAGAAGAGGGCGCAGGTTACGGTGAGGGCTACGGTGAGGCAGGCGGCTACGGTGAAGCTGCTGGCTACGGAGCTGGCTACTGACGTAGGGCAACCTCTCCCCTACGTCATTTACGTCTTTTTATATATTGGAGGTGTACATTAGATGAAGAAGGTGCTTGTTGCTTTTGATGGGAGTGAGAGTTCCATAAAAGCTTTAAACATGGGGGGAAAGCTTGCTGAGAAATTCGGTGCAGAGCTTTATCTTGTGTATGTGGCCCATCTTAGCGATATCTATGACGCAGGGCTTCTGGGAAAGCCGGAGTTTACTGAGGTGCTGGAGAGCTTAAAGAGGGAAGGCAAGAACTTTGCAGACCTTCTTACAGAGAGCGGTAAGAAGGTGCTGGAGACGGCGAAGAGCTGCCTTGAAGGCAGTGTGCTTGTGGCAAAGGAGATAGTTAAGATAGGACATCCAGCAGAGGAGATAATAAAGACAGCCGAGGAAGAGGGTGTTGACATTATCGTTGTGGGCCCACATTCCAAGCGCAAAACTCTGCTGATGGGCAGTGTCGGTAAGGAGGTGGTTGAGCGCGCACCGTGCAGCGTTCTTGTTGCGAGGTAGCGCCATGCCAATAACCCCTGAGATGAAAATAGCCCAGATTTTCAGGGAGTATCCAGAGGCTGTGGATTACCTCCTGGAGCACAACATCTGTGAGTGCGATTTTGCAACGATGAAGCGCACACTGCGAGAGGTTGCTGAGGAGCGGGGGTTGGACCTGGAGAAGCTGCTTGAGGAGCTGAACAGGAGGATTTAGCTTCTCCATTTGTTTTTCTCTGCCATATATGCGGGACCATATACATCTATGAGTGTGCGGAAGCGAAACAGCCTTGCTGTGGTGTTAAACCTTCCGAGGAGGGTCAGGTTGGAAACTCTCTGCTCGAGGTATGCGGGCATGCCACTGTACCGCTTATAAATAATAACCACAACCTCGGGGGAAGAGTTGAGCCTGTAGTAAGGTGGTGCCTCATATTCCCAGGTGAATCTTATTGGTGAGCGCAGTATTTTTTCTCTATCAGGCGGGATTACTGGGTCAGGATTGTAGATTATCTTCTTATTTGTAAAAAGGTCGAGCATAGCAACCGCTACGCTGGGGTTGTAGCTGGTCTTTGGCGGCACCCATGCATGGACCTCAACCTCTTCTACACTGAGGGTGTTGAGAAACTCTCCAGCATCGCGAAGATTTACAACACTCAGTGATTCAATGAACGGCACAAAGGCAAAGAGGGCGAGGAGAATGGAGAAGCCCGCTGCATAACCCACAATGAACTTCTTCGTCTCAGTATCCCTTGTCCTGCTCAATGCATAGCCTGCAAGGAGCGCCAGCATTGGGAAGAGGGGCAGTGTATAGCGTATTCTCTTCACATCCAGGAGAAAGAGCAGTAGAAATGGCCAGAGAGCTATCGCTGCTTCGCCACGCCTTTCTTTTATCGCCAGGTAGATGGCATAAATTGCGGCAAGGCTCACGAAGGGATGAATCTGAAAGAAGAATGTGGAGAGGTAGCTCTCACCCCAGCGCCTGAGCCCCGGGGCCTGATAACTCCTTAACAGCTCGATTTGCTCTACAAACACAGGAAGCTTTGGTAGTATAACCGCTGCAATTATCAATCCAGAAATGCCGGCTATTATCGCATATGTTTTAAGCGTTTTCTGCAGATTTTTTCTCGCATATATCACAAAAACTACCACCAGAACTGAAAGCATCGTCCATGTGGAATACTTGGAGAAGAAGGCAAGGGCTACAGCAACTCCCGCAAATACCCTCGCAGCGCGGGTGCCCTTCTCCAGTGCGTTTACAGTTGAATAAACTGCCAGGGTTAAAAAGAACATGGTTGCCACGTCTACCATCATCTGTGGCACCTGAATGAGAAGATAGGGCATGGCGAGCAGGGCGATGCCAGCATAGAAGCCTGTGCCCTTTCCGAAGAGCATGTCACCGATTCTCTTGGTTAGAAGCACGCTGCTCGAGAGGAGGAGCAGATTAAATATCTGAATATACAATCTCTCTTCGCCGAGAAAGCGAAAAATTGCGCCATAGATGAAGGGCACCAGTGGCAGGTCTGTCCAGGGCTTTATCGCGTACCCCCACTCCCTCACAAAATAGCCCAAACCATAAAGCTCGGCGTACTTGGCATAGGTGAAGTATCGCGCAGTATCTATCATAATCTCTGGTATCTGTAGAAGAAGAGCACCGGTGATAAAGGCGAGGGCGAAGAGCACCTTTTCCTCGTGCCGCTCCTTTATCTCAATTTTGGAGAATACATAGGCAATAGCCAGGGCGAAGAGGCAGAGCAACACAGCAAAGCTTGTATCGCCACTGGCAAAAACCCAGCGCCAGCTTGTGGTGCGGTTGTCGTCATGGTCTCTGAAATGAAAGAGCAGGAGGGTTATAACCAGAGAGGTGACGGCTATGCCTCTGGTGCTCAGCAGCTTACCTTTAAGCTCTTCTATCTGCAATTTAAAACCTCTCTCCGTGATTGTCCTATATAGTAGAGGTAACATCCTACAAATATCACAGGGCAGGTTAACCTGGGGCTTTTAAATGAATGAAGGAGAAGTTTATCTCTGTAATAATACCGAACAGAAATGGTTCCACCACACTGGAAGCATGCCTCGAGAGCGTATTTTCCTCTGACTACTCCAACTTTGAGGTAATTGTGGTTGACGACGCAAGCGAGGATTCCTCTGTGGAGATTATAAAGCGCTATCCCTGCAAACTTATAAAGCTTGAAAAGCAGCTCGGTCCGAGTGTGGCTCGAAACGTTGGGGCGGAGCACGCTAGTGGTGAGGTTCTTCTCTTTATTGATGCCGACTGTGTGCTCTCTAAGGAAACCCTGAAGCTTGTGAACCGCGCCATGAGCAATGGCTCCCGCGTGGTGGGTGGTACCTATACCGCTCTTCCGCCCTTCTCCCAGGGGTTCTTCAGCACCTTTCAATCAGTTTACGTCAACTATTGTGAGACCAAGCGTGAGGAGGCGGACTACATCGCAACACACTGCCTTGCCATAGATGCAGAGCTCTTCAGAAGCTCAGGCGGCTTTTTGAGGGATTCGCTCATGGGGCACACCACAAGCGTGGAGGACGTGGAGTTCAGCCACAGGCTAAGGAGGGCGGGCTTTAAACTGAGAATAGACCCGGGAATACAGGTGGGACACATCTTCAACTTTGACCTTTTTAGATCCCTTAAGAATGCCTTCAGAAAGAGCATGTACTGGACGCTCTACTCCCTGCGCAACCGTGATCTGCTCGCAGACTCCGGTGCAGCATCGCTGGAGTTAAAGGTGGACGTGGCAATGTTCTTTACCACCCTTGTGCTGCTCTTAGGTCGGATTTTACTGGGTATCCCTATTATGCTTGCAATTATTCCACAGCTCCTCAACTTATACGTAAGCCGCAATCTAATAAGGAGCTTTTATAATGCAAAAGGTGCGGGTTTTGCGGTTGCTGCTACAGCCTACTTCTTCTTCGTTTATCCCATTGCGGTTGCAGCAGGCGCCGCCGCTGGTGCAGTTCTGTATGCTTTAAAGGTTAAGCTGGGGTTTTTGCGATGAGGTACTCACCGCTGCGCCATCTGAGGCAGGTGTTTATAAAGACCAAACCTCTGCAGCTGACCTTCTTTGTAACCAGACGGTGCAACTCAGCTTGTAGGTTCTGCTTCTATCTTAATGAGGAGAGGAAAGGCACGCATGTGGATGAGCTTTCTCTGGAAGAGATTGAGCACTTCGCCGCTAGCATGCCAGAACTGCTGTGGCTTGCTTTCTCGGGTGGGGAGGTTTTTCTCCGCGAGGATATAGTTGAGATTGCAGAGACCTTCTACCACCATACGAAGCCGGTGATTATGCTCCTGCCAACCAATGGACTTCTTCCGCGGCGCATTGCAGAGTGCACTGAAGAGATTCTCAGGCGTTGTCTCAGAAGCACCGTCACCGTGAAGCTCAGCCTCGACGGCATAGGTGAAGAGCACGACAGAATCCGTGGAGTTAAGGGAAACTTTGAGAAGGTACTTGAGACATATGAAAAGCTCTCACCTCTGCTCGAGGAGTACCCGAACTTTGAGCTCGGAATAAACACCGTGCTATGCTCCGCCAACCAGTATAGGATAGAGGAGGTCTTTGAGTACGTATCCCGCATGGAGAGCATAAAAACGCATACCCTTTCGCTGATTCGGGGCAATGTTAGCGAGGATATAAAGCGCGTTGACTTGGAGCGTTACCGTGAGCTCATTGATAGACTTGAGCAGGATCTGCGCACTGGCAGAGCGAAGATCTACCGCTTTCCGGGGGCCAGGCTTAAGGCAGCACAGGATGTGCTGCAGCGCAGGCTTATATACCGCACTGCCAGAGAGAAGCGCAGGCTTATTCCCTGCTATGCGGGGAGGCTTAACCTGGTGGTCACAGAGAGTGGAGATGTTTACCCGTGCGAGATTCTTGAGCGGAAAATGGGGAATCTGCGTGAGTATGGCTACGACATAAACAGGCTGCTCGCTTCTCGCGAGGCGAGACGAGTGGTCGACCAGATAAAGAGCGGTGCCTGCTTCTGCACTCATGAGTGCTATTTTATAACAAACATACTATTCAACCCGCGTCTATATCCCTCACTGCTTAAAGAGTATCTCAGGCTGATGGTGTAGCCTTTTAGTTGTTATTCTAGCAACTAAAAGGGGTATTATGTCTGCTGAGGCTCTTCTTTCTGAAGTGAAAAGGGCGAGCAACATCTCGCTGCGCAACCGTCACCGCTTTGCTGTGTTCCTGTGCACCTCCGCTGTGGATAGGGAGACCTTCGCCTTAGCTTCACGAGTGCTCAAAGCATGGAAGAAAATTACAAAGAAGGAGAAGCTTCTTGTGCTGGGAAAGGAGGATTTCATAGAAGCCGCAAAGGCCAGCTTCTCCGGGGCTTTTGTGGCCTTTGGCGATGCTCAGCGCGTGCTAGGCGAAACCTATGATGCACTTCTCATAGACCTGACGCAGGGTTTTAATCCCAATGACCTGGGCATAGCGGTCGAGACCATCGCTGAGGGTGGGGTGGTCCTTGTTCTCTCACCTCAGCCGGGTGAATGGCAAAATCTTGTGTCATGGCTCCATGATGACCTTGCTGCCGAGGCGCTTCGAGGGGAGATTGTGCCCCGTTTCTACCGCAGGTTCATAGAGAAGAGCATGAAAGCGTCTGGTGTAATATTCTACGACTGCGACGCTGGAGAGGTGCTTAAGGGCTTTGAACTCACACAGGGCGCTGAGAGGAAGCAGAAGCTCAAGCTGCCTGAAAAGAGTGAAATAAAGAAAAAGCTGTATAAGCTGTGCGCCACCCAGGACCAGGTGGAAGTGCTTCACAGCTTTGAGGGCTTCCTCACGGGCAAGCGGAAGGCGGCAGTTATAACTGCCGACAGGGGCAGAGGAAAGACAGCGCTTCTTGGCATACTCACACCTTACCTGGTCTCTGTACTTAACCGCAGGTTTAAACGAGCCGTGAGGGTTCTCGTCGTGGCACCCTCTCCGCGGGCTGTGCAAACCTATTTTCTCTTTCTTAAAAAAGCGATGATAAGGCAGGGGATGACAGACTTCTTTGTCAGGAAGAAGGGCGATATTGTAACACTGATAAACAGCAGGTACGCCAGGGTGGAGTATGCTGTGCCGCGCAGAGCGCTGGCAGAGAAGGACTATGCAGATGTGATAATCGTGGACGAGGCCGCTGCACTGGCGGTGGAGGTACTGTGGGAGCTCACAAGGGGTGAGGCAGACTACATAATCTTTTCAAGCACAATTCATGGCTACGAGGGCGCAGGCAGGGGCTTCAGCATCCGCTTCCTCAGAAACTTCGAGAGTGCTGGCGAATACGAGGTTGTGAAAATGAAGCTCTCTGAGCCAATACGCTACGCCGCGGGTGATCCTATTGAAGCTTGGCTCTACGATGTCCTCCTGCTTGACGCAAGGCCGGTGGAGCTCAACGAGGAGGATATTGAAGCAATTAAAGCCGGGGAGCTGGGTTTTGAACCACTCGACAGGGACAAGTTATACTCAGATGACCGCCTGCTCAGGGAGTTCTTTGGGATATATATTCTGGCCCACTACCGCAACAAGCCTTCTGATGTACTAATCCTGGGTGACATTCCCAGGCATGCAGCCTTTCGCGTTGTTGCCAATGGGAAAACCGTTGCCTCGCTGCATGTGGCCGAGGAGGGTGAGATTGACGACAAGTTAATTGCAGATATGGCGCAGGGTTACCGTCCCAAGGGACAGATTGTGCCCGATGTGATACTCAAGCACTACTGCGATGAGGAGTTTCCAAAGCTTAGGGGGCTTCGCATAGTGAGGATAGCCACCCACCCCAAGGTTATGAGCCTGGGCATAGGTAGCTTTGCACTTCGCGAGCTTGAGAGGTGGGCCAGGGAGAGGGGTGACGTTTACGTATCAGCCGGTTTTGGGGTTAACGCCGAGCTCCTGCGCTTCTGGTTAAAGAACGGCTTCGTGCCTGTGCACATAACGGCACAGAGAAATGAAATCTCGGGTGAGCACACGCTGGTTGTCATTAAACCCTTCACATCCAGCCTTGAAGGGAGGGTGGCGCAGATTAATGCGGAGTTTGTAAAGAGGCTTATAGAGTACCTCGCCGATGAGCTTCGCAGTCTGAACACAGAGGTGGCAAGGCTGTTGCTTGGAAGCCTTCGTGAGGACGCACCTGTGCCGGATCCTTGCTTTAACAGCGTGGCAAAGAGCAGGCTTGAAAAGTACTTCTCAAACCTGAGCTACTACGAGAGCATAGGCGACATAGCCAAGCCGCTGATGAGATACCACTTCTCCAGAGCGAAGAGGGCAAAGCTTACCAGAGAGGAAGAACTGGTTGCAATAGGAAAGTGTCTTCAGCACAGAAGCTGGGAAGAGCTGGGCAATGCCTTTGGCATCCTCACCAGGGCGATAAGAAAGGTGTGGGAGTGGTATGAGGAGGATAAACTTCAACCCTGAGTATGTGGCACCGATACTGAAGGGCAGGAAGTGCACGACGGTTAGAAAGGGTAAGCGGAGGTACACCAGGGGTGAGGTTGTTGAGCTCACAGTGAACCACAAGCCCTTCGCCAGGGCAAAAGTGCTCGGCAGCGAGGTAAAACGTATTGCCGAGCTTACAGACGAGGATGCACGCCTGGACGGCTTCACCAGCAGACAGGAGCTTCTGAGGGTGCTGCGCAAAATCTACGGAAGGTTGAAGGAGAATGAGTTTGTAACCATAGTGCATTTCGAGGTGATGGTTGTCATTTAAATGTTATTGCTCTTACAAGACTCCCAGCTAAAATGCAGAAGGTCCTGGTTTATAGCTTGGAAAGAAGGTGAAGTTGGAAGTAGAGGACGTAAAAGGGACAGAATGTGATCCTACCGTAGAGTAACCATAAATGGGGTTAACGGGAATATTCGGCTTTGTGCAAAAGTTTATCCACAATCCTGAGTAACTCTTTCATATCAAAGGGCTTTTTTATGTACGCATCTGCACCGCACTTCTTGCCTTGTGTTACATCCTCCTCGCTCCCAAACACAGTGAACATGACCACTGGGATGTTCCTCAGCTTCTCGTCAGCTTTAATCTTTTCACACACTACCCAGCCGTTTATACCAGGCATAGCCACATCCAGGAGCACCATGTCCACCCTATCCTTGTCCAGCAACTCTAGTCCGTGCTCGCCATTCACAGCCTCCAGAACTTCATAGCCAGCTCTCTCCAGCATCATTCTGGTCAATGCCCTTATCTCTGGCTCGTCATCTATTATAAGTATCGTTGCCCGGAAGCTTTGCTTCTTGTGTGACGAACTGGCCATGTACATTTCCCCCCTCTGCGCACGGCAGAGTAAAACAGAACCTGCTACCCCTGCCAGGTTTACTCTCAACTGTAACTTTACCACCGTGCACCTCCACAACATCTTTGACAATCGCCAACCCCAAGCCCGTGCCTCCGTAGCGCCTTGTCGGTGAAGCATCGACTTGATAGAAGCGCTCGAATATCTTGTCCAGCTTGTCCTCAGGTATGCCTATGCCGGTGTCGCTTACGCACACCTCAAGCATACCGTTCTTTCTGTTTGCCTCAATGGTTATGCACCCTCCCTTGCGATTGAACTTTATTGCGTTGCTTATGAGGTTACGCATCGCAAGCCTCAGCAGTTTGCGGTTACACCAGACCCTAGGCAGATTGTCTTCAAACCTGAGTTCCAACTTCAAGTTGTTATTTATAAGGAGGGGTTTGAACTCAGTGGTGACGTTATTTACCAGCTCGGCAATATTAACAGGCTCCAGTTTCGGCTTTTGTAACTTCTTCTGCATCTTGGCTGCTGACAACAGCTCATCTACAACAGAGTCAAGGCGCAGGAGCGCATCCATTGCCATTTTTAAGAGCTTTCTCCTGCTTTCCTGGTCTCTCTCGTCCTTCGCCAGTTCTATTGCACCTTTCGCTATTGTTATAGGGGTGCGCAGCTCATGTGAGACGTTAGCGATGATATTTCTCTTCATTTCGTCCAGAGTCTTGAGTTCATCATAGGCGCGCTTGTTCTCAGCCACCAAGTAAGCAAAGGCTGTGGAAACCGCTGGAGAAAGGAAGATGAGCAGGTGATAGAAGATGTATATCGGCTCGCTCTCCGCGAGAAGGTGAATGATGATTTTACGAGAACTTCCAGTGGTTTTGTAGGTGTAGACGAGATAGGAGATGAGCAGAACCCAGCCGCTCAAGCCAATGCCAATGCTAAGCCTCTGGGATTTTATTGTGGTGGTGAGTTCTTTTATAAACTTCAGCATTCCATCACCATGCAACTGTAATCATACCGAGACTATGACAGGTGCCTTTTTGAAGAAGTCGCAGGTCATGCATGTGAGCTGCTTTTCAGCAAAGGTGCCTGGAACTTTCCCATCGCAGAATGTGTCGCTGACCACCCTGTAAATTCTACCAGTGTTTTCCCCACCGTTCAGACCATCACAGTATTCAGCCACCGCCGTAGGATAAACATCAAGTTCGGAAACCTTTGCCCCTTCCAGCTCTATTCTGCATTTATTAAACTCCCTGCAACCCATTTTTGCCATCTTTGCCACCCTCCTTGGACATTCTTGTACATCGATGTTAAAATATTATTTATTAAAATATAAATTTTTTTGATATCATTATATAACTTTATCGTTTACAAGATTTACTTGATTCAATATTTACTGTATTAACGTAATACTTGTTACATGTATATATACTTTACTGTCAGAAAGACATACATGAAAAAAGACTACTTCG
>WANW01000099.1 GCA_015521615.1 Candidatus Hydrothermarchaeota archaeon | reverse complement strand
TAATCATTCACTCACCCGTCCTTATCGCATTGTAGGGGTCAAGCTTCGCAGAAGTGTACGCAGGATAAAGAGCGCCAACAATACCCATGGCTAGAGCAGAAAGAAAAGTGAATACAGATATCAATAAAACATGAACTGATGAGGGCCAGATATAGGGTACTTTAAATGCTAAAAGTGAGCCTGCCAGCATTCCCTTATAAGCATAAAAGAGCGTAGCTCCGGCCGCTATACCGAGGACTCCGCCAAGGGCTGTGAGAAATGCTGCCTCTGCCAGAATCAACCCGAAAACATGCCTTCGGTTGGCACCCACCGCCCTGAGAATACCAAGCTCCTTCCTGCGCTCACTCACTATGGTGGCAAACATTGCTCCCACCATGAGCGCATTGGCAACCCACAGCACGGCTATTAGAATTGTAAAGCTTCCAAAAAGCACAGCCATCTGCGTCCCCACCGTGCTAAGAACCCTGGGCATTGGCAAAGCAATAACACCTGGTACGCGCCCCTCTATCCTTACCTCAAGCACATCAGGGCGCACCCCCTTCTCTGCCTTAACCAGTACCACAGATATATCCCCCCGCTTCACATCGAGGGCTCTATTCTGTGCACTGCCCTCCTCCACCATGCTGTATAGGGTATCTATTGGTACAAAAATGGAGTGGTCAAAATATTTTATTCCGGTCTCCCTTAGCTTGCCCCAGACGGTAAGCTCATGCCCGTAAATATGAATTTTTGTCCCCGGAGAGGCGGCGATTGCATGGCCAACAAGCACATTGTCTTTATCCAGCCTTTCTCCCGTAGACCCATCAAGCCACTTCATTACAGTGAAGTCAGTGCCAGGGTCAAAGCCTACCAAAAAGCCCTTTTCAGGGCCTATCTCAGGTAATTCCACAGCACCTGCAAACACCTGCACAGAGGTATGCGCCACTCCGGGCACTTTTTTAACCTCATCTTCTATGCTTCGCGACATGTAAAACTTACTTGGCTCGCCTGCAAGCAGCGTAGCCTTTGCCTGGGCTTCATATCCTACAGGCACCACCATCACGTCTGCGCCAAGCATGCTAATGCTCAGTTCTGCGCCCTTGCGTACACTCTCCATCATCAATACGCCAAAGAACAGGGCGCCCGAAGCTATTGCCACGGCCAGAACCAGGGCAATTGCTCTGTACCACTTCCTGACTATATTGCGGCTCGCTATGTAGAGTAAACTTATACCTCTCATTACCCTCTTCCCCTACTAGAATCTCTTTGACTATTTAGCTGGCTGATATTCCCTCACCTTGGCCGTAATTCTTAATTTTCCACTCTTTCTAAATATAAGGTCCATTTCGATCTCTTTAAAATCTCCAGACAGATTAAAGATCATAATGTGCTCATATCCTGGTGCCAGACGCACCACCTCACCCTTAGGTATTTTTATTTCATTTACCGGTACCATCTTACCTGCTACCGTTTTATGGAGCTCCACTCTCGCCTCGCTGTGATTTATAACTTCAGCACCGGTAAGATAATCGTCTGCCTTTCCTGAATTTATTATCCCCATAAATAGGGCATATACATATCCGCCACCCTCAGCAGGTTCTCTTAAGGCATATGCCCCTTCCACACTAATTTCCGGGCTTCCGATGCAGGCTGATAGTAGAAATATCAGCACAAAGGCAATTATGAGCCCTGTTTTAAACATATTATCAGCTATTTTGGCTTTAATATTTAAATATTGTGCAGATTCTCAGCCATGATATCCCGCCTCTCAGACAGCAAAAAACTCCTCACTCCAGTCGATTTTTCCAGGCCTGAACTCCTCGCCCTCGCCGGCCAGTATACGCTCTATCCTCTTCACCACCTCATCTGGCTTTAGCTCAGAGGTGTCCACCTCGTAAACATTTTTATGCACCTCGAGGCTCTCTATCAGACAGACATCCAGAGCTTCTGCCTCAAGGTTCTCCCGTATCTTCCTCTCAGCAAAGCCCTTCTTTTTAAGCCTCTCTCTTAGAACCTCAGGTGAGCAGCGCAGAACCACAACAGTAGCATCGCTAAAGGGTAGCAGATGAGCGAGGTGCCCCTCGATGACAACGTCCCCTGAGACAAGTGGCTTGACAACCTCAAAAAGCTTTTCAATATCAACCTCCACACTCCCCCGCTCAGCATCGTAGCCTGCAGCTGCTGCGGTGGCAAAGCTATTCAAATCAATAAGTTTAAAGCCATGTTTCTCGCTGAATAACCTCGCCACAGTGCTCTTCCCTGTGCCTGGTGTGCCTGTAATAATCAAAATCATTTCTGGTTCTCTTCGCCTGAAGTGCGCCTGAAGCCGAGTGCTTCCAGGTCGCGGTAGATAATTGTACGTGAGACCCCGAAAACCTCCGCCACACGGGCAACATTTATAACCGATGGATCGTTGTTGAGAAGCTCAAGCGCTCGCTTTATGCGCTCCCTTCGAATCTCTGCATCCTTTACCTCCTCCAGGTCCTCCTCATTTATCGCCACTATCATTGTGGTGTAAACCCTTCCCGGAAGTGGGGTATCTATGGTCTTGGTGTACACACTGACTATCTCCCCGCGCTTATTCTCAAGAAAGGAGTTTATCAAACTTGCGGCCTTCGTTACTGAGTGTTCTCTTGAGTAGCCCCTCACATTAACCCCAATTACCTCCTTCTTCCTGGGTTCACTTCCATTAATTGCAAGGGTTATATTGACACTCGCGCCGGAGACGCCCAGATTAATTTCATACTCTGCGCTGGTTATAACCCCATCCACCTTCTTCAGCTCTTCATTTATGCTCTCAACAGCCTTGTCAAGCGCAGAGCCTACGTCGTTGCCCGTCGCAGTTTTGCTTATAATCTTCATCAAAGGAAAATGGACGGGTGAAATATAAATACATTTACCTATAGCTGTGAGGTGATTCGGAAGTGCAACTTTGCGAAGTTTGCCAGCGCATGCCTGCCGTGTCTTTTTATCAGCTCTCTGGCAGCCTCCTTAACATGGGTGCTTCCCCGGGGCAGCCTGACGCCTGCCTTCCTGGAGAGCATCTCCTGCTTGCGGATAAACTCAGCTCTGGCAAGAAGCGCCGCCGCCGCAACGTGAGGGTTGCTCTCCGCACGCTCCTCAAAAACCAGCTTCTCAGCAACTCCCGAGTCGAGGTGAGATAGCACAACACCTGGAGATGCAAACCTGTCTATCACCACCCTGCCTGGAGAACACTTCTCCTCAAGCTGCTTCACTGCCTGGGCGTGCATCCACCCAAGAATCTCATTCAAGTTGTACCTTCCACCCGTGGCACGGTGCAGCTTATTGTAGCGCGTAGGTGAGATTCTGATAATCACATGTGGGAACTTCTTCACCTCTTTTTCTAGAGCAAATATCTGTCTGATGCTCATCCTCTTTGGGTCACGCAGCTTAAGCTTTTGGAGCTTCTCGACATCACCACAGACGCATGCAACAACAAGATAACCAAAATAGTCACCCTTTCCTGCCTCGTCGCAACCTGCAAGAATCATTTCGCCTGCCTCTGCATTTCGTAGAGCTCTCGCACGCGCTGCACTGTATCCGCCTCAGCGGGCGACTTGTCATCGCGTATGCGCACAACGCGGGGGAAGCGGAGCGCAAATCCGCTGTCGTAGTTGGGAGAGCGCTGTATCTCCTGGTATGCCACCTCCACCACAACGCTTGGCTTGAGCCTCACCTCGCCTGCCTCCTCATACTCAATAAGTGGCTTCAGACGACGGGTAAATTCCTCCAGCTGCTCCTCGGTTACACCGGTGCCCACCCTGCCGACCTCAAGAAGCTCGCCTGTGTCCTCGTCACGAGCCGCGAGGATGTAGCTGCTCAGCCATCCGGCACGCTTGCCGGTGCCCCAGAGTGCGCCTGTAATAACCAGGTCGAGTGTCTCCATTACAGGCTTTATCTTGTACATGTAGCCCACTCTTGCACCCGGGATGTAGGGTGCCTTTAAATTTTTAATCATCATGCCCTCATGCCCCTTTGCGAGGGCGCGTGAGTAGAACTCGTGCGCCTCATTAATGCTGTCGGTAACCAGCTGCTCGGCCAGCTCAAACTTCCCCTTCTCCTCCTGAATAATGCTGCTCAGAGCCTCTCGGCGCTTCTCAAAGGCAAGGTCTATCATTACCTCCCCATCAAGGTACAGAATGTCAAAGAGGTAGGTCTCGAAGGGTATCTCGGCGATCATCTTCTCAACGTCATATTTTCTACGGAAGCGGCGCAGGATGTCCTGAAAGGCGCGCGGACGGCGCGTTTTCGGGTCTACTGCTACAGCCTCCCCCTCCACTATGGCCTCTTTCGCCTTTATTGCTCGCGCCGCGCGCTTGACAATATCTGGCAGCGCATTTGTCACATTCTCCAGACGCCGGGAGAATATCTTAATCTCATCTCCGCGCTTGTGTATCTGCACTCTGGCACCGTCATACTTTATCTCCAGTGCAGCTTTGCCCAGCTCCTCAAAGACCTTCTCTATGCTGGGCGCAAGCTGCGCAAGCATGGGCTTAATCGGCCTGCCCACCTCCATCTTTATCTTGCTTAACCCCTCCTCACCCTCAAGCTTAGCGGCCTTTGCCACTATACCAAAGTCATTGGCGACCATGTACGCACGCTCTACAGCAGAGACGCTCACATTAAACGCCTGCGCAATTGCATCTCTGAGCAGACCTTCGGCTACGCCGACCCGGAGCTCGCCGAGAACTGTCCGTGCAATATACTTCCCCTCCCTTGGGCTGGCGCTTGCGAGAAGGTCGACCAGGGTGCGGATTTTCCTGTCCTGCGAACCCTTGCCACTGGCGAGGGCTATTTTCTCAAAGGCCTCATAGACCTCCTTAACCAGCAGCTTTCTCGCAAACAGGGTTAGCTGAACTTTTCTGGCAAGAAGCTGCTCCACAGCTTCGCCCACATCTCCAGTCTTGGCCACGGTGTTTTTAACTTCCGCCGCTGAGGTACCGCTAACAAAGGCAACGGCTTCATAGAGCAGGCTCGGCCCAACACCAAGCTCAAGTTCACTCCACTCGGGAAAAACCTCTCCTATAAGCAGGCTTGGGATTATATCCAGAAGCTCCTCAGGCACTTCTCTGAGAAAATCAGCCACAATTCTGGTTTTCTCAAGCTTGCTCGTGGTTGCCTCCAGATTTTCATAAACAGAAACCAGCCTGGCATACTCCATAATTTAAAATCACGCGCATGCAATATTAGCTTTTCTGATGGGACATTATAGTTAACACAGATATTTGCAGTCCTGGCAAAATTTAAATAAAGGTATTTTCCATTATCATCTGGAAGGAGGCGATAGCATAGCGCTGACCCACGTTGATGAAAAGGGCGTAAAGATGGTGGAGATATCAGCTAAGCCAGAGATTAAGCGCATCGCTAGGGCGAGGGGCAGGATAGTACTTCGTGAGGAGACGGTGGAGAGGATTAAAGCCGGGAAAGTGGAAAAGGGTAATGTGCTCACCACCGCTCAGGTAGCCGCGACGCTTGCGGTGAAGCGCACACCTGAGCTAATACCCATGTGCCACCCTCTACCCATAACCGGCGTCCGAGTGGAGTTTGAGTTTGACAAAAATGCAATAGATGTCATAGTCGAGGTCACCACTGTGGCGAAAACCGGCGTGGAGATGGAGGCGATCACAGGGGTAAGCGTGGCACTGCTCACCATCTGGGATATGGTAAAGGCGATTGAGAAGGACGAACGGGGCCAGTATCCCATTACCCGCATCACCGACATACGCGTGGAGGAGAAGATAAAGGAGGCTCTGAATGAGTGAGACCACTAAAAAACACAAGGAAGAAGCCCCTTCACAGGTGAGGGTGGCGGTTATAACCATCTCTGACTCGAAATTTGAGTACCTGTGGACAAAGGATGAGAGTCTGGAAGAGACTGAGGACATCTCGGGAAAGCTGATAGTGGAAGCGCTCCGTAGTGCAGGCCATGAGGTGGTGTTCTACACCATAATTCCAGATCACTCGGGTTTAATCGCAGAGATGGTGGACTACATCATAGAGCGCTACTCGCCGGAGGCGATAATAACCACCGGTGGCACCGGCATAGGCCCTCGCGACGTCACCATCGAAGCGCTTGAGGCCATGTACGAAAAGAGCCTGCCCGGCTATGGAGAGCTTTTCAGACAGCGCAGCTTCGAAGAGATTGGCAGCGCGGCAATGCTCACCCGTGCAAGCTGTGGAATTATCGCGGGTACGGTGGTGTTCTCTCTGCCCGGCTCGCCCAACGCTGTTAAGCTCGGGGTTGAACTTATTCTCAGCGAGCTGACGCACCTGGTAAAGCATGCAAGGGGTGGGTAGCTTGCATGTTATAAGTGTGGTCTCTGCGAGGAGCGACTCAGGCAAAACCACTGTGATTGAGCACCTCGTGGCGGAGCTGAAAAAGCGTGGCTACCGAGTGGCGACAATAAAGCACATCCCGAAGACGAACTTCACTGTGGATAGGGAGGGTAGCGATACCTGGAAGCATGCACGCGCTGGCGCTGGTGTGGTGGTTGGGCTCAGCCCAAACGAGGCGGCGTTTATTGTTAAAACCGAGGAGGAGCTGAGTGTAGCCGAGGTGCTCGATAAGCTTCGTATTTTCGGCAGCTTTGACTTTGTGCTCATCGAGGGGTTCAGGAAGGAGAGGTACCCCAAAATCGTCGTAGCTCGAAGCGAGGAGGACGCCCGTTCGCTTTTGGATGAGGCAACAATTGCTGTGAGCGGCGTTATCGCAGGCTCCGGTGAGGACATAGAGCTGGGTGTGCCTGTGATAGATGCCACAACGCAGGTGGAGAAGCTGGCTGACCTGCTGGAGAGTGAGGATTTGAAGCTGAAGCAGGTGGCGAGCAGGCTTCCCGGGCTAAACTGCAGGGAGTGCGGCAGTGAGAGCTGCCTGCAGATGGCGAGGCGAATACTTAAGGGTGAGAAGAGCCTTGAGGACTGCGTTGTGCTCAGTGCTGGCAAAATGGCGGAGATTAAAATCTCCGGCAGGGAGGTCCCCATGGGAAGCTTTGTTCAGGAGCTTGTGCGCAGTGTTGTTCTGGGTATGGTGTCAACCCTAAAGAAGGCGAATGCCAAAGAAGGCGACATTGTGGAGATAAAGGTGCGGGTTTAAATGCTTCGTGATACTTTTGGCAGGCCAATAACCAGTATGCGCATAAGCATTACCCAGAGGTGCAATTTCCGCTGCCGCTACTGTCATCATGAGGGTATAACTGAAACCTCACATAACGAGATGACCCCCCAGGAGATAAAGCGCATTGTCTCGCTGGGGGTGCGTTTCGGCGTGCGCAAGGTCAAGCTTACAGGTGGTGAGCCTCTCGTTCGCGAAGATGTGGTTGAAATTGTGGAGGGAATAGCCGGGGTAAAGGGCATAGAGGACCTGTCCATGACTACCAACGCCTATTACCTTGTCGATTATGCCCATGAGCTGAAGCGCGCGGGCTTAGACAGGGTTAATATAAGCCTGGACACACTCCGCAGCGAGGTTTTCAGCTGGATCACCCGCGGAGGTGACCTGAGCAGAGTCGTTGCCGGGGTTGAGGCAGCAATAGACGCCGGATTAACGCCGGTAAAAATAAACATGGTTGTGATGCGCGGGATTAACGATAATGAGATTCACGAGATGCTTGCCCGCTTTTCCGGGGAGAATGTGATACTTCAGCTTATTGAGCTGGTTGCAAGCGACCGTGAGTTCTTCCAGCGCTACTTCTTTGACCTTGATGGTTTTGAAGAGGAGCTTGCAAAGCGCGCTATAGCTGTGCATGAGCGAAGGTTTATGCATGGCAGGAGGCAGTACCAGCTTAACGGAGCGAGGGTGGAGGTTATTAAACCAATGCACAACTCGCGATTCTGTGCCCACTGCACCCGTCTTCGCGTCACAGCAGACGGCAAGTTCAAGCCCTGCCTGATGCGCAGCGATAACCTGGTGGACTTTCTAACGCCAATGAGACAGGGCGCCAGCGATGAGGAACTCGCGAAGCTTTTTAAGGAGGCTGTGCTGCGAAGGGCGCCATTCTTCAGGGAGGGGGGAGATGAAGAAAGAGGTAAGGGAGAAGCTTAAGGGGCTGTTTGTGGAGGAGACGCGGGTTGAAGGGTGGGCAAGGGAATACGCACAGGAAAATGGCGCCCAGCGAAAAACATTAGTTAAATTTTTAGCACCCTGCTTACCCGAAACAAAAGGCACTACGAGAGGCTTGAGGAGTTTGGAGTCGTGTTTTATGAGGGATTCATACAGATTGTAGGCATTTTCCTTGAAAAAGGGAGAGTATCTGCAGATAATAAATAGGATACTACTTCTGCGATGAAACTATGTCTCCAACGCTCTAATTGCAATAACACGGTAACCCTTTTAAGCATCTCAGATATTATTACCACCATGCGAATTGCGGCGGTAATCCCGGTTTACAACGAAGAGAAGACCATAGAATTCCTGGTAAGGCGCACCCTTCGCTATGTGGATAGGGTGGTGGTTGTGGACGATGGCTCCACCGATGCAAGTGCAGCCAAAGCAAGGGCCGCAGGCGCACGGGTGATATCCCTGGGTAAAAACACCGGAAAGGCGAATGCACTTCGCCAGGGGTTCAAGGAGGTATGCGACTATGACGTGGTGGTAACTCTGGACGGAGACCTGCAGCATTCGCCGAGTGAGATTCCGGTGCTTATTGAATGCATTAATAGAGGAAACGACCTGTGCATCGGAAGCAGGTTCCTCTCCGGCAATGAGAGCATGCCCCTGCAGCGCAGGTTTTCCAACAAGATTACCTCATGGATAATAAGCTTCCTCGCGGGGCAGCGGATAACTGACCCACAGAGTGGCTTCCGCGCCATCCGCGGAGAGAAGCTGGCACAGCTCGAGCTCAAAGCAGAGCGCTACGCCATAGAACATGTGATGATACTCGAAGCAGCACGCAAAGGTTTTAGAATAGGGGAGGTGCCGATTTCTACAATATATGGCGAGGAAAAGTCATATATCCACCCTGTAAAAGACACTATCCGCGTTATTTACTACATTGTGCGCTTCCTGGTGAGGGGTTAGTATGATAGTATACTCCGACAAGTACCTCAAGCACGACAGTGCCGGGCATCCTGAAAATGCCTCCAGGTTGAGGGCGGTGATGGACTACCTGAGAAATAAGATTAAGGAACTCAGCATAGCCGAACCCCGCAGAGCGAAAAAAAGCGAGGTATGCGCAGTGCACAGCCAAGAGCACTATAACTATATCCGCAGCCTTTGCGAAGCGGGGGGTGGAAACATCGGTATGGATACCTATGTGACCAGCGAAAGCTTTGAGGTGGCGCTTCTCGCCGCCGGTGGTGCTATAAAAGCAGTTGACCTTGCAGCGCAAGAAGGATACGCCTTTGCTCTTGTTCGTCCGCCAGGGCACCATGCCACGCGCGACCAGGCTATGGGCTTCTGCCTCTTTAACAATGCCGCAATAGCCGCATGCTACGCCCTTGAACAGGGCATAGCTAAAAAAGTGCTAATCCTGGATATCGACGTGCACCATGGCAATGGGACACAGGATATATTCTACTCCTCGCCACAGGTGCTGTTCATCTCCCTGCACCAGCACCCACTCTATCCGGGCACCGGCTATGTGGAGGAGCTCGGCGAGGATGAGGGAAGAGGATACACTGTGAACATCCCCCTACCCCCGGGTACAGGAGATGAGAGCTATCTGCGCGCTCTGGAGGAGATCGCCGTACCCATAGCGGAGCAGTTCTCCCCCGACCTCTTACTGGTCTCAGCCGGCTATGACACCGCAAAGGAGGACCCGCTTGGCGGCATGCTCCTGAGCCAAGGAAGCTACTGGCAGATTGGCAGAGTGGTAAAGACGCTCTGCTCAAAGATAGCCCTCACCCTGGAGGGTGGATACAGCCTCACCGCTCTTTCGCGTGGTGTGTATGCAACCCTTGCCGGGCTTTCAGGAATTGAGGTGAAGAAGACACAGAGTGAGGAAACCACACTCGTTAGGGCAGAAGTGGACAGGAGGCTGGTGGAATACCGACGTGTGCTAAGGGAGTACTGGGATGTCTAGCTCTCCCTCTGCTT
>WANW01000098.1 GCA_015521615.1 Candidatus Hydrothermarchaeota archaeon | reverse complement strand
GGACAAACCCGCCCCATGCGATCAGGAGCAGTGTAGAGAGGGTAACGGCGGAGAACACCTTCTGAGCAGAGACCACTCTGCGAATCCCCGCCAGGTTGAGGAGCACAAAAAACGCAACCACACCCAGCGCTGCTCCCAGCCGGGGCGCCGGCAGAAGTGCCCTCAGGTAGTCAGCAAAGCCCAGGGCGACGAAGGCTCCCGCAGCTGCTGCCGAAAGGCAGAAGCTCCAGCCCACCAGGAAGCCCCCCGCATGGCCGAAGGCGTGCCTGACAAACACGTAGAGTCCGCCGGTACTAGGGATGGCGCTCGCAAGCCTAGCATGGGCGAGCACCGAGGGGAGGAGTACAAGTCCGCTGAGGAGGAAGGCGAGAGGTGCAAGGGGGCCCGCGGCAGCTGAGAGGGGCGCAATCACTGTGAATATCCCCGGTCCAACTGTGGCACCGATGCCAATTGCAAGCGCATCACGCAACCCGAGCACCCTCATCGGCTGAGAAATATGCACCCCTCCGGAGATGAGGACGCTTCAGTTTTTACAGGAAGAGCTATAAAAACCTTCCCGGTTTCCTTTTTAATTTCCGACGGCTGCTTTCTCTCACCTAGCAATGGAACTTAAAAGTGCCTTAAAGCGCTGCATGCGCTGCGGCTTCTGCAGGGCGAGCTGCCCCGTATTCAAGGAGACCAAGAACGAGGGGAGCGTGGCAAGGGGCAAGCTCCAGACACTTCTCGCCCTGCTCGAGGGAGAGATTCCCGCCAGCGAGAAGGCGCTTCTACGCCTGTTTGAGTGCACCACCTGCGATGCGTGCAGCCTCGCCTGCCCGGCTGGGGTTGAGGTTTCCCCGCTGATAGAGGAGGCGAGAAGGCGCTACTTCGCGAAGCTCGAGCTGCCGCTGCACGAGTGGAAGGTGGAGATTACTCGCGAGATGGGCAACCCCTTCGGCGAGGTTATGCCCCGGAGCGAGGGTGAAGCGAGCGTGGCCTACTTCCCGGGCTGCACCACCCAGTTTCGCGCCAGGGAGATTGAGCAGGCGGCACTCAAGCTTCTCAGCCCGCTCTTCGACGACCTCAGCGTGATAAGAGACTTCTGCTGCGGTGCGCCGCTGCTCACCTTCGGCTCCGCCTGGGAGGGCTTCATCGCGAGGAACAGGGCAAAGCTGGAGGAGCGGGGCGTGGATACGCTGATAGTAACCTGCCCCGGGTGCTACAATACCCTAAGGAAGCACTACCGCATTGAGGTGGTGCACCTCTCAGCGCTTCTTGTCGAGAGCCTGGAGGAGCTCACCTTCGCGCCCCTCAGCGCCCGCGTGGGCTACCACGACCCCTGCCACCTAGTGAGAGGGGCGAATATCTACCGCGAGCCCAGGGAGCTTTTAGAGGCGGTTCCAGGGCTAGAGCTTCGCGAGCTTGAGCATTCTCAGCTGAAGACGCGGTGCTGCGGCGCCGGAGGCGGCTTTCCCCTCGCCTTTCCGGAGCTGAGCGCGAGAATAGCAAGAAAGCGTCTGGAAGAGGCGAAGCGAGCTAAGGTGGAGCTGCTCACCACCTTCTGCCCCAGCTGCTACCTCCACCTGCGCACCCTGGCGGGAGAAGATTTAATAGTCAAGGATGTCACTATGCTACTTGCGGAGGAGGCAGAGCGATGAGGTTTGTGCGCGAGATAGACGAGGAAAGCCATGTAATCGCCACCTACTACCTCGAGACGAGGATGGATTTGAATAAGGCCGCCGAAGCCCTCGCCGCAGAGCAGAGCACCGGCACCTGGGTGAGGGTGGGCTTTGAGAGCGACGAGCTGATCGCAAGATTCAGCGCCAAGGTGCTGGAGGTGGAGAAGCTCGGAGAGAGCAACGGCGTCAATAAAGGTAAGCTCCGCCTGGCCTTTCCCCACGGCAACTTCGGCGCCTGCCTGCCCATGCTGCTCACAACCGTCGCGGGAAACCTCTTCGAGATGGGCGAGTTCAGAAACATTAAACTGCTCGACCTGGAATTCCCCGACAGCTACCTTGCTGAGTTTCGCGGGCCGAAGTTCGGAATCTCGGGCTGCAAGGAGCTCCTGGGCATTAAGGGTAGGCCGCTGATAGGCACCATAGTGAAGCCCTGCGTTGGTCTGCCCCCAAAGAAGTTCGCCGAAGCTTGCTACCTCGCGGCGAGGGGCGGCGTGGACTTTATCAAGGACGATGAGCTCATCGCAAATCCGCGCTATTCACCCATAGAGGAGCGCGTCTCGGTTACGATGGAGGCGATAGACAGGGCCAACGAGGAGAAGGGGGAGAAGACGCTCTACGCGGTTAACGTCACCGACGAGGTGGATAAGATTCTTGAAAACGCAGACGCAGCCCTGGAGAATGGAGCCAACTGCCTGATGCTCAACTTCATCACCGCCGGCTTCTCGGCGCTGCGCGTGCTGTGCGAGGACCCGAGTATTAAAGTGCCCGTGCACTGCCACCGTGACATGTTCGCCGCCTTTACGCGCAGCCCTGTGCATGGGATTAGCACCGTCGTGGTGAGCAAGCTCGCCCGCCTGGCGGGAGGAGATCAGGTGCACGTGGGCGCCATACTGGGCAAGCTCTACGAAGACATCGATGCCGTGCTTGAAAGCGCTGCGGTGCTCAAGCAGAAGATGGGGAAGCTGAGGCGCGCGCTTCCCGTTTCTTCGGGCGGGCAGCACCCGGGCAAGGTGCCCGCGAATGTCCACTACCTGGGCGAGGACGCCCTCATCCTGGCCGGAGGCGGAATCTACGGCCATCCCATGGGTGCTGACGCCGGCGCGAGGGCGATGCGCCAGGCGCTGGAGGCCACGCTTCAGGGCATACCCCTTGAGGAGTACGCCCAGGAGCATGAGGAGCTGAAGGCTGCGCTTGACAAGTGGGGTGTGGTTAAGTTCTAGCACAAGCTTTTAATTGCACCGGCGCAACTCTCTTGCATGGACTTTATCCAGGCGCTGCTGCTTGGCCTGCTTCAGGGCATAGCGGAATGGCTGCCCATAAGCAGCTCTGGCCAGGCGATGCTGGCGATGGTCAACCTGCTCGGCGTTGAGCCTGAGGCAGCGCTCAGCATTGCCTTCTTCTTGCACCTGGGCAGCCTCATGGCGGTGCTGGTATACTTTCGCGAAGACCTCCTTGCAATGCTGCGCTCCGCGGTATCGCAGAGCGACGATGCACGGGAGAGGCGCACCCTGAGCTTTCTGATTTACTCCACCCTGGCAACTGGCATCGTGGGCGTGCCCCTGTACTTTGCCGCAAAGGAGAGCTTTGCGCGCATTGGCGAGGGGGTTAACTTAATAATAGGCGTTGCGCTACTCCTCACAGCGCTTGTGCTGCGCCTTTCGCCAGCCTCAGGCACAAGGAGCGTGGAGGGCGCCGCGCTGAGGGACATGCTCCTCGCTGGCGTGGCCCAGGGCATAGCGGTGGTGCCGGGGATATCGCGCTCAGGCATAACCGTCGCTGCCCTGCTCATGCTGCGCTTTCGAGGGGATGAGGCGCTTAGGCTGAGCTTCCTCATGGCGGTGCCAGCGATAGCAGGAGCCAATGTGCTCAGCATGCTGACAGGCACAGAAGGCGCCATTGCAGTAGAGCTACTAACCGCTAGTATAGCCGCCGCCTTCATAGCGAGCCTCACGGGCATAAGGTTCCTGCTCGGTGCCGCGCGCAGACTGCGCTTCGAGTACTTCTGCGCCTTCTTTGGTGTTCTGGCGGTGCTTGCAGGGATTCTTGCAGTAGTATAAACACAACACTAAGCTTTATATCCTCCCAGCATAACCTTTTCTCATGGACCTCTCCTTATTTGAGCTCACAGCCTCGAGATACTTCAACGCCGCAGTGCTTCTCATCGCCAGCGTGGTTGTTGCGAAGCTGGTGGACTTCTTCTTTACCCGGGTGTTCTCAAAGCTCGTAAGGCGTACCCGCTTCACCTTCGATGACCGCCTGGTGGAGATACTCCACCGCCCCATATTTGTCAGCATAGTGCTCTTCGGTGCCGCCCACGCGGTGCGCTACCTTCAGCCCCCAGACTTGGTGGAGTTCTATACGGTTAATCTGCTCAAGAGCACGGCAGTTATTATTTGGGTTGTTGCGCTGTACCGCTCCATATCAATAATCTTCACAGGCCTTGCAGTGCGCATCGTCGACGTCACCGGTCTGGGGAAGGAACTCGTACCTCTGCTGGAGAACATAGCCAAGGCGGTGCTCCTCGCTGGTGCGGTGATGGTTCTCCTCTCGGTGTGGGAAAAGGACATTACCCCCATCCTCGCCTCCGCAGGCATTGCTGGCTTTGCGGTCGCCTTTGCGGCGAAGGATACAATAGCCAACTTCTTCGGAGGGGTGAGCATCTTCATGGACAAGCCCTTCAAAATCGGGGACTACATAATCCTGGATTCGGGCGAACGCGGTGAGGTTGTGGAGATAGGGCTGAGGAGCACAAAAATAAAAACGCGCGACGACGTGCTCATAAGCATCCCGAATTCGATTATAGCAAGCTCCAAGATAATCAATGAGAGCGCCCCACAGCCGCGCTTCAGGGTGCGCGTGCCCATAAGCGTTGCCTACGGCAGCAACATTGAGAGGGTGGAGGAGCTGCTCAAGGAGATAGCGCTTAAGAATGAGTACGTGGTGGAGAAGCCCTCGCCCAGGGTGCGCTTCCGCAGGTTTGGCGATTCGGGCTTAGAATTTGAGCTCCTGTGCTGGGTTATTGAGCCCAGGTATAAGGGAAGGGCAGTGCACTACCTGAACAGTGAGATATACCGCCGCTTCGCCGAGGAGGGTATAGAGATACCCTACCCCAAGATGGACGTGTACCTCTACAGGCAGGGGCAGGAATAACCTTTTATTTTCCCGGGAATATCTTAACCCATGCAGGTCATTGAGGAGGTGCTCTCTCGAATAGTGCCCTCGCCGGAGGAGGAGGCCAGACTCAGGGAGGTGGAGAAGGAACTCATAGCAAAAATAGATGCCGAGGCTTCGCGGCATGACCGCCGCCTTTATGCGCGCCTGCTTGGCTCAGCTTCGCGGGGTACTTGGCTGCGCCACCAGAAGGACCTGGACGTCTTTGTGTTCTTCCCGGAGGAGTACTCAAAGCAGGAGATGGAGCGGATAATCACCCGCATAGCCGAGAGGGTGCTCAGGCAGGTGGAGAAGAGGTACGCGGAGCACCCCTACGTGAGGGGGGTGTTCATGGGCTACGACGTCGAGGTTGTGCCCTGCTACGCCATTCCCGAGCCGAAATACCTGAAGAGCGCTGTGGACAGAACTCCCTTCCACAACGACTACGTCAGGAAGCGAATCTCCGGCAAGGAGAATGAGGTCAGGCTCCTGAAGCAGTTTCTGAAGGGTATAGGCTGTTACGGCGCAGAAGCCAGGGTGGAAGGCTTCTCCGGCTACCTGTGCGAGCTCCTTGTAATAAAGTTTGGGAGTTTCCTGCATGTGCTCCAGGCGGCTAAGCAGTGGAAGCGTGGCGAAGTGCTCTCCCTTCGCGGGGATGTGGACGTTAAGGCGGTGCGCAGGAAGTTCTCCTCGCCGCTGGTCTTCATTGACCCCGTGGATGAGAACCGCAACGTGGCGGCGGCGCTTTCTCTGCAGAAGTTCAGCGAGTTTGTGCACGCCTCGAAGGAGTTTCTGGAAGAGCCGAAGCTGGAGTTCTTCTTCCCTCGCGAGAGGCAGGTCCGCAGGGAGGAGATTGAGGAGCTTCTGTGGCGCAGGGGCACGCATCTTCTTGCCCTGAGCTTTCCCACCCCGGAGGTGGTTGAAGACATACTCTACCCGCAGCTGAGGAAGGCGCGGCGCTTCTTCGAGGCGCTGCTCCGCGAGGGTGAGTTCGGTGTTGTAGGGAGCACCTTCCACGTTGGGAAACGCAGCTACCTGTTCTTCGAGCTCTCCTCGGCAGAGATACCCGCGGTCAGGCTTCACCTAGGACCAAAGGTCAACTCCCTGCACGAGCCAAGATTTCTGAGGAAGTATGCTCAGGCTGGGAATGTGCTCTCCCGCCCCTTCATCATCGGGGACAGGTGGGCGGTCTACCTGAGGAGGAGGCACACCCGCGCGGAGGAGCTTCTTGGCGATTTTATTGCAGAGGGCAGGCTCAGGGAGAGAGGCGTTCCAAGCCACATTGCAAGGGCGCTTGAGGCGGGTGGAGAGGTGCTCTCCGGCGATGCCTGCCTGGTGGAGGAGGCACTTCCCAGCCTGGCAGAATACCTGGACCCCAGGTTCCCCTGGGAGAGGTGAATATGCTCTCAAGGCTCGGGGAGATAAGAGGCGTTGGAGAGAAGGTGAGGGCAGAGATAATTGCAGCCTACGGCAGCGAGGCGGAGGCGCTGCGCTCTCTGGGGGAGCTCAGGTTCTACCCGCTCTTTTCCTCACGCCTGTCGCCGGCAAAGCAGGCGGAGATAGCCAGGCAGGTCTTTTCGAGGGTTGCGGGCGTGGAGTATGCCCCGCTCCTCGCAACGCCTGAGGCGAGGCAGATATACGCACGGGTGCAGGAGGCGCTGCGCAGGGAGGCGCAGACAGGCTACGCCAGGGCAAAGCTTTCGCTGTTCTACCCCGTAGCGGACGTGAAGAGCCTCCGCGTGCTGAGGCGGGAGGTTGAGCTCGGAATTGAGCTCGCGCGCTCCCTGGGCAAGAGCCTCAAGGAGGTGCGCCGCCTTCTGGGCAACATCTCCTACCCCAGGCCTTTGAGAAAGGTCAGGATAGCCTCCCAGGTGCTGGCGGTGGAGGGCGAGGACCTCTACAGGGAGCTATCCTCAAAGTACGGCGACACCATAGAGGTGCTACATGTTGAGAGCGCCTCTGATCTGGAGGCGCTCCGCGGGTACGAGCTGGTGCGCTATGTTGAGGGCAGTGAAGGCTACGCCAGCATGCTCCGCCTTCCCAACCTAGAGGTGTTCCGGGGCTTCTCTGAACCAGAGGTGCTGCCGGAGCTTACCCTTGCCTTCTTCGAGGAGAACCTGAGCACAATTAAAACCTGCGCCCGGGTGCTTTCGCTTCTCGGGGAGGAGCGGCTCAGCCTGCTCGGCATGGAGCACCTGAGTGGAGATGAGCTCTCAAAAATCGCCGGAGAGGTGGAGAGGCTCAGGCGGGAGGAGGACCCCTACGCCTATGCCAGCGCCAACTTTGCCCACCTCAGCGAGGCTCTGCTGGAGGAGGCTAACCTGGAGGTGGAGCGCCGCGTTGAGAGGCGCGGCATCGCCCTGCGCGGCGCTGAGATGCTGGACCTCATCTCAAGGCTTGGCACTTCGCAGCCCTACCTCCCAGCTGAACTCCGGGAGCTAATCGCTGAGGTGGCGGAGGAGTACGAGGCAAAGCTTGCGGAGCAGCTCCGCCTTGCGAAGGAGGCGCTCAGGTTCGCTGGCCTGTTCTCCCCCGGTTATCCCCTGGAGCTCAACCCGGAGCGCAGAGCTGAGCTCGAGGCATGGCTTGGTGCCGAGGCTGCAAGGCGCAGCTTTCTCGCGGCACGGGAGCTGGCGGTTAAGCTTGCGCAGAAGCTCTCGCGCGTAAGGCGCAGCATTGAGCTCGCCCTGGAGCTGGACTACCTCCTCGCCCTCGGAAGCTTTGCACTGCGCCACTCGGCGACGCTGCCCGAGATGGTAGCTAAGCCAAGGTTGCGCTTTGTAAATGCACGGCACCTCCAGCTCAGCATTGCAGGCGAAGCTCAGCCGGTGAGCTACGAGCTGGGCTTAAGCGGCAGGAGGATAGCGGTGATTACGGGAGCAAACTCTGGGGGCAAGACCACACTCCTCGAGACCATAGCCCAGGTGCAGATAATGGCCCAGTCGGCCTTGCCTGTGCTTGCTGAGCGGGCAGAGGTGCCTCTGCTGGAGAGGCTTTACTTCTTTGCGAAGCGGCGCGGAGATACTGGCGCAGGGGCCTTCGAGGCGCTGCTCAGGAGCTTCGCAGGCATAGCCCAGCGGGAGGAGCGCAGGCTTATCCTTGCGGACGAGATAGAGGCAACCACAGAGCCCGGAGCTGCGGCGAAGATTATCTCCGCAATGCTTGAGTGGTTCTCCCGCGATGGCAATACCCTCATCGCCCTGGTCACCCACCTGGGAGGGGAGATTGCGGAGATGCGCATACCGGCGCTCCGCATCGATGGAATCGAGGCGAGGGGCCTGGATGAGAACCTCAACCTCATCGTGGACCGCAACCCGGTGCTCGGCAGACTCGCGCGCTCAACGCCCGAGCTGATTCTGGAGAGGCTGAGCAGAAAGGAGGGGGAGGAGTTCTACTCCTTCCTGCTGCGGAGATTCAGAGAGGGATGAGTTAAATTAAACCCCCCAAAAGCCACTTCCACACAGGAACGAACTTTATCCCCCTTCTTTCAGAGGGATGAACTCCAGCCTCTCTCCAGGCTTTAAGTCCACGCTTCCCTCCTTCACCTCCAGCACGTAGTCGCAGGGCTTCTCCGGTTTATACCAGCCCCAGGGCCTGAGCGTTGCGTGCTCAACTACGCGAAGCTCCGCATCGATAAAGTAGAGGTCCAGGGGGAAGCGCATGAAGAAGGAGTGGATTGCACCTCGCCTTGCGTAGCTCGGAAGCTTTATGAGCAGCCCCTCACCGGGAGGCAGGTCGCTTTTGAACATCAGCCCCAGTGCCCTGCTCAGAAAGGTGTCCGCCAGCTTCGCCCTGCACACGGGTTTGCCGCTGGCTTTATTAATCTGATAGTACATGCCCCTTCTATATCCTCTAAACCTTTTGTACTTTCCGGCGTTAACCTTCGGGATTATAAAAATGCCTCTCAGCCCTGAGGAGTACCATCGGATATATTCTCTCGTAAGCTCCCCCGAGGAGGCGCGCATCTATGCGAGCAAGCTGCGCCTGCCCCAGGGTGTGCTCGAGGCTGTGCTCAACCTGAAGATTATAAGGAGCGTAAAAGAGGGCTACCACCTCCTGGAGAGACGCAAGGAGGAGCTTCTTGCGGAGTGGCGTGCTGGCAGAAGTATTGTGGAAATCGCTGAGGAGAGAAACTTCCCGCCTGTACTGATTGCCCGTTTTTTGCTTTCCGCCATGGGCTTTTCAAGAAGGAAGGTGAAAAAACTCGCCCTCAATGCCAGGGGCTCAGGTGATGAAAGGCTGGATATGGAGTTAGCCGAGGCCCAGCTTAGAGATTTTGTATTCTCGAAGCAGGCCCATGAGAAGCAGCGCCTTAGAGGGGAGCTGGGAGAGGAGATAATTAAATCCTGGCTTCACAGAAGAGGTGCAACCTTCATTAGCGAGGACAGTATGGTCAAGGTGGCTGGGGCAAAGACTCCAGACTTCCTTGTAAGCGGGCTCAGAATCCTTGGAATGCGGGTAGCGTGGGTGGAAAGCAAGGCTGTATTTGCCGATGAGGAAGAGCACAAACTCTACATGCGAAAGCAGCTCTCCCACTACATAAAAAACTTCGGTCCTGGTATGGTTGTGTACTGGTACGGCTATGTGGACACAATCCTAGGCGTGAATAAGGACCTGCTGATATTGGACTACACATACTTCACCCACCCCAAGCTGGAGATGCTCCTGAACGGGTGCTGGACCACCCGAGATGAGGATGGCGGATATGAAGGTGTTTACAATAGGCTACGCGAAAATGAGCATCTCTGATTTTATCAGCACCCTGAAGAGCTTCGGGATAGAGGAGCTTATCGATGTGCGCAGCTTCCCCACGTCGAAAAAGGAGGACTTCAGGCAGGAGAGGCTGAGAGAGCATCTTGAGAGGGCAGGAATAGCCTACCACCACCTTAAAGCTCTCGGCGGCTACCGCAAGCCCAGCTATCTCGCCTACACAACAACGGAGGAATTTAAACGCGGTTTGGAAGAGCTCATCTCTCGCGCAAGGCAGAGGAGGGTGGTGATAATGTGCCTCGAGGAGAATCCACGCTACTGCCACCGCAGGTTTATAGCGAGGGAGCTGGAAAAGCGGGGCGTTGAGGTTGAGCACATCATGGGCAAGCAAATTAAAATTTAGCCCTTCTCCACCACAACCCTGAGCACGCCGTCACTGAGCGTGGTTTCCACAACTGTCGCATCCTCTTCAAGCGGAACCTGGGCGAAGTACACCACCCTTCCAGCCCTGCCTGCGATTTCCAGGGTGTTCTGCTTCTTAGTCACCTCCACGTCGTCGATGCTCGCTATTCCCGGCATCTCAACGAGGATGACCTCGCCCCTTTCGTGCTCCTGCCTCTCAACGCGCGCTTCTTTGAACTCCGCCTGATAGCTCTCGCCGGAGCTGAACATCTGCTTCACGAACTCGGGTAAGGGCATGTCCCTGAGTATCTTCTCCAAATCCTCGGGCTTACCCGTGCGTATTATCGGCGGCTTGCCACCGCGCATCTCAACGGAGAAGAACACACCGCCCTTTCCCTGCTCCATCTGCTTCGCCAGCTCCTCGAGAGCCTTGGCGTTGGCATCTATAATCTCGCCCATCATGCGCTTTAGCTCTGAAGCGAAGCTGCTCGCATCCACGAGAGCAAAAAAGGGTGCCATGTCTGCACCGCAGGAGGGGCAGAATCTTGAGTTCGAAAGCTTCGCTCCGCAGAAGGCACAGTACCTTATCCTCAATCTACCACCTGCTTTAAAAGCAGCGGGTGACGAGAAAAAAGTTGAAAAGCTAAGCGTAAACCTCCAGCCTGCGCTTCAGCCTGCTGAGCTGCTCCTCAAGCTGCTTGACCCTCGTCTCGCGGCTGACGAGGGGGTATATCTCCGTATGCATGTAAGGCATCGCGGGCGCGAGGTTGAGTATGCTGTTCAGCTCCTCTAAGCTAGAGACCTCGAATATCCCAAAGCCTCCCCTGAGGCCGGCGAAGGCGCCCTCCTCGATGATTATCCCCTTCTCCCTCAGCTCGCGGAAGTACTCCATGTGCCTGAGCACATGCTCTATCATCTCACCCGGCGGTGTGGTGCCAACAACCTCATCCTTCGGCCTTTGGATGACCAGAAACCTCATCTTCGGCATATCAATCCCCATATATCCTTTGTGACGGTGAGGATATATAGGTTTTGCCTGGGCGCCACACGCTGGCTTCTGCCACCCTCTCACCCGCGAAGGCCACGCCCTCTGCGAGGAGCAGACTGCGCTTGACCTCGCTGCCGTAGGCGTAGGCCCCTAGGCGGAGATCGCTCCTCACAACGCGGTGGCAGGGCACAACAATAGGGAAGGGGTTCTTCGCCATCACATTGCCCACAGCGCGAGCTGCACGAGGGTAGCCGGCCAATCTCGCGAGCGTCGCATAGGTGGTAACTTTGCCGGGAGGAATCTCCCGCGCCTTCTGCATCACAGCCCTCTCAAAGGGCGTGAAGCGAGAGAGGTCCAGCTTCATGTTCAGTGGCAGTGCAGGAAGCTCCTTCTCAGCCCTGCCCGCGATGCGGATGCGCCTGACGACGTCCTGCCTCTCAACTACCTCCACTTTGAAGCCTGCGTAGGAGTAGAGCATGCTAAGAGCTTGCCTTTTTATATTTTATTGCTTTCGTTTGCATTCAGAATAGTGGCATCCCTGTAGAATATTCCTATAATACTGGAGGAATACACCATGCCGAAGGTGACGGTGGACATACCCCAGGAGCTTTACGACGACATGATGGCGCACGTGGGCAGGGATAAGAAGTTTGTCAACGCCAGCGATGCGATACGCACGGCGATAAGAAAGATGCTGGACCAGCTGGACGAAATCGACAGGCGCCGCGGGAGGCTGAAGGAGGCGGAGAGATGCGAGCGGTAGCTCTTCTCAGCTCAGGGATGGACTCGGTAGTTGCAACCACGCTGGCTGCGCGTGAGGGCGAGGTTGTGCTCGCGCTGACCTTCGACTATGGCCAGCATGCCGCTGAGCGGGAGAAGGAGTACGCCGCAAAGGTTTGCGAGGCTCTGGGAATAGAGCACCTCGTGCTGGAGCTGCCCTGGCTCAGGGAGATCACCACAACGGCGCTGGTTGCGGAGAGCGAGGCTCTGCCCGAGCTCTCCCGGGAGGAGCTGGATTCTGAGAGGGCAGAGGAGAGCGCCCGTCAGGTGTGGGTGCCCAACCGCAACGGCGTGTTTGTGAACATAGCCGCGAGCTTTGCAGAAGCTTTAAGCTGCGATGCAATCGTCGTTGGCTTCGACGCCGAGGAGGCGGCCACCTTTCCGGACAACTCCCGGGAGTATGTGGAGGCAGCGAACAGGGCGCTGCGCTACTCCACCCTCTCTAAAGTGAAGATCTACGCCCCGCTTATTGAGAAGAGCAAGAGCGAGATTGCACGGCTCGGCTTTGAGGTAGGCGCGCCTCTTGAGTGGAGCTGGAGCTGCTACCGTGGCGAAGCAAAGCCATGTCTGCGCTGCGAGTCCTGCCTGCGCCGTGCCAGAGCTTTTGAGAGCATAGCCAGGAAGGACCCCCTTCTGGAGAGGCTGGGGCTATGAGGGTTGTGGTTGTGGAGGAGAGGATGGACTACACCGGCGAGCAGCTCGCCTCCCTCTGGGCTTATCACCTCTTCGGGGTGCAGGAGGACAGCATAGTCGCCTTCCGCGGAGGGTGCAATGTTAAGAGGGAGCACATGATCGATGCCGAGGACAGGCTCGCTGGTGCCGAGATTTCCTCGCCCGACATGCTCCACTTCATCGTGGAGCACTTCGACTCCACCAGCTTAAAGCTCATCTATGCCAGGCAGCGCCTCCTCGTGGCTATAGCGAGGGAAGCCCTGGCGGAGCTGGGCTACAGAGTGGAGCGCAGGGGGGACGACCTCTACTACGAAGAAAAGAAGCTCAGCGTAAGCATAGCCAGCGTCTCTCCGGTGAGCGCCAAGATACACCTCGGCATTAACGTCAGGAGCGACAAATACATGAGCCTGGAGAGGATGGGCATTGCTGAGCCGGAGAGGCTGCTGCGAAGCATCGCTGAAGCCTACGCAGAGGAGATAGCCGACATTGAGCGCGACCTGCGCAAGGCCAGGCCCCTGGGGGTGTACCATGGCTAGCGCCCCTCTGCTGGAGGTCTTCTGCTCTGTGCAGGGCGAGGGCCCCTTCTTGGGGGTGAGGCAGGTCTTCCTGCGCTTTGCAGGCTGCAATTTGGCCTGCGACTACTGCGACACGGCGGTAAAGCCGGAGCCCCACTGCAGGGTGGAGCGCATCCCGGGTTCAGGAGAGGAGGAGCTTCTAAAAAACCCCCTCAGCGCGGAGCTCCTCAAAGAACTTGTGGAGAGCTACGGGAAGGTGCACTCCGTCGCTCTAACCGGAGGCGAGCCGCTGTTGCATGCGGATTTAATAAGGGCGCTCGACGTTGCGGTGCCCCTCTACCTGGAGTCCAACATGACGCTTCCCGAGGAGGCGGCAAAGCTGAGGCGCAGGCTCAGCTTCGTGGCAGGAGATTTTAAGGTTAGGGAGGTGCTTCACGGCTCGCGGAGGAGCTATGAGGAGGTGAGGGAAGCTACCATCGCCAGCTTCAGGGTGCTGAGGAGCACTCGCAGGAGGTACACCTTCTGCAAGCTTATCCTGCCCAGCCGCTTCAACGCCGAGGAGGTGCTCACCAACGTGGAGGCGGTGGCGAGATATATAAACATGGCGGTGCTACAGCCTGTGTGGCAGTGCCCACCTCCCGGGCAGGAGCTTCTCGCCCTGCAGGCAGAGCTCCTCGATATCGTGGAGACCAGGATAATACCCCAGACCCACAAGGTACTTGCGATGAGGTGAGGAGATGAGGTTAGGTGTGGTTGAACACTTCGATGCGGCGCACTATTTACCCGAGCACAGGAGCTGCGGAAAGCTGCACGGCCACACGTATAGGGTTGAGGTTGTGCTTGAGGGCGAGCCGAAGGAGGGCATAATTATAGACTTCGCCGAGGTTAAGGCGGCTCTGCGGGAGGTGCTCGCAGAGTACGACCACCGCGTGCTCAACGAGCTCATGCCCTACCCGAGCGCCGAGAACATATGCAGAAGCATATACGAGAAGCTTAAGGAGAGGCTTGAATTTCCCCTCAGGGTGCGCCTCTGGGAGGGCGAGGGCAAGTGGGTTGAGGTGGGCGACATTATATGAAGGCAGTGATCCTCGCCGGGGGCATGGGGAAGAGGCTGAGGCCCTTCACCAGGGCTGTTCCCAAGGCGCTTCTGCCGGTAGAGGGTAAAGCGGTTATACTCCACCAGATTGAGGCTCTGAGAAGCGCCGGCGTTGAGGAGATTCTGGTTGTTAAGGGCGCGCTGGGTGAGAAGATAGAGCGCTTCCTGCGGAGGCACGGTGTAGATGCGAGCTTTGTGATGCAGCCCTCCCCTCTGGGCTCTGCGCATGCGCTCAGCCTCGCGCTTCCCCACCTGGAGGGAGAATTCATCGCCCTTGCCTGTGACTACGTGTTTCCGGGTGAGCACCTAAGGGAACTCCTGCGGGTGCACCGCTCAGCCAGGCCAGTGGCAACGCTGAGCCTGAAGCGAATGGGAAGGGAGGAGATTAAGGAGGCGAGCACGGTGCTCTTAGAGCATGGAAGGGTTCTAAGGATAGTGGAGAAGCCCCGCGAGGAGGAGATACTCAGCGAGATTGCGGCAGCGCCCCTCTACGTCTTCAGCGAGGAGGCGAGAAGCTTTATCTCCAGCGTTGAGCTCTCTCCGCGGGGGGAGTATGAGATTCCCACCGCGATTCAGGAGATGATAGACTCTGGTTTAGAGGTTAGAGGTGTGCTTACCGAGCGCTGGGCGCACCTCTCGCGCTGGCAGGACCTGCTCACGCTGAACTTCCCCTACCTCCGGGAGTTTCTCTAGTACTCCAGCCTGTCCAGCATCTCGCGCAGCTTCTTGAGCTTTGAGGAGAAGCGCTCCCACTCGGCCAGGTCTATCTGCTCCGGAAGCGAGTCGGAGAAGTTAAGCCTCAGGAAGTGACTGTAGTGCTGGTGGTACTCAAGAGCCAGGTCAAAGTAGCGCATCTCCAGCTTCTTGGGCGGGTGGTAGAGCAGCTTTATGTCCTCCTCGAGCTGGGAGGCGAGGTTTTCTATATTGCTGAGAAGGCGCCTCGCGATAGCGTCCCAGGCAACGCCCTCCGGGCCACGCTTCGCAAGACCTTCCTCAAGCAACGCCCTTTTTACCTCTGCACTCGAGTCAGCAGTTTCAAAATTAGGTCCCTGGACAAAAGCTGTATTATTGAGTATGCTTTCCTCTGGCCTGAGTGCAAGCAACACGCGCTCCTCTGTAAGGTTCTTAAGGTTTCTGTTCAGCGTCTCACGATTAATATCGCCCTTTATCCTGGAAATTATCTTTTCCGCCTCTTCAGGTGAAAAAAGAAATAATTCGTGGGCTATAGCGAGGATGAGGTGCCTCATGTCTTTATCGTCTCGAGCTCACTGGAGATGTTCCAGATTATCGTTCTCGCATGAAGGGGCAGATTTCTGTCGTTGCTTATCTCTTCAAGGATGTAAATCGCAGAACTCACCCTTACCCCTAAATCCTCCTTTTCATTCAGCAGAGTATTCTTCGCCTCCTCGGCGGCACGGCGGATATTGCGAGGTATTGAGGTGTCCTCAATCACCTGGTTCAGAACTTCGCAAATCTGTCTTACCTTTTCCTCGTGTTCCATGTAATCACCTCCAAAAAGGCGGAAAAGTAATCGACGAGCAGGTCACTACCTTATATATTTTTTACGTTATAAAAAATTACTGGTAGTATGGAAAAGGAGGAGACAATTAAGAAGATGGCGGAGCTGCTCCTCGCCAGGGCGACTATGCTCGCCTACCACTGCCCCCGCTGCTCTGCCCCGCTCTTCGAGAAGGAGGGGAAGGTGCTGTGCCCCAACTGCGGCGAGGTCAGGGTGGTACGCGAGGGCGAGGAGGAGAAGGCCACGCCGCAGGCAGAGGCTGGGGCTGAGTCCCGGGAGGGAGATGAGGTTCTCCTCAAGAAGAGGGAGGAGCTGCTCCAGCGGCTCAGCGGCGAGGAGGATTTGAGGGTTATTCTGGACATTCTGGAGGCGGTGAGGAGGATAGACGAGATACTCAGGGGCTGAGCTCCGCGAACCTCCTTCTCCCATCTATTAAGTCGCGCAGAACCCCGGCGACCTCGCTCTTGGGCACGCGCACCTGCTGCGCAGAGTCTCGCTCGCGTATTGTCACCGTCTCATCCTCCAGGGTGTCGAAGTCTATTGTTACTGCGAAGGGCACGCCTATCTCGTCAACTCTGGCATAGCGCCTGCCTATTGAATCGCTGGCGTCGAAGATTGCCAGGATGCCGGCACGTTTAACCTCCTCGAAGACCTCCCTCGCCACTCTCACAAGCTCCTCACGGCTCAGCAGTGGAAACACCGCGGCTTTAACCGGAGCAAGCTCCGGGCTCAGCCTGAGCACATTCTTGCCCTCGCGCTGGTAGTAGGCGCTCTCAAGTACGCAGTACAGTATGCGGTCTATGCCGAAGCTGGGCTCCACCACGTGGGGCACAAACTTCTCGCCGGTTACGACCTCCTCCACCTCCTTTACCTCGGCGTGCTCCCTGGTGATGAGCACCCTCTCCTCAGCAATGCTGAGCTCCAGCTCGCCCCGCTCTGCGAAGCGCCTCACATCGCTCTCGGGCAGCTCCCTGAGCGTCTCAGCGATCTTCTTCGCGAGCCGCTTGAACTCCGGGCCGAGCTTTGCCATCCTGGGCTCGAGCACAAGCCTGTGCCGCTTCTCAGGCTTCTCAAACTGCCTGAAGGCGCGGAGCTCGACGCCGCTGTGCCTCTCGTGCGCCTTCAGGTCGTAGTCGGTGCGGTCGGCGATGCCAACCACCTCTATCCAGCCGAAGCGCTCCGTCTTGACCTCTGCATCCCAGCAGTCAGCCGCGTAGTGGGCCATCTCCTCGCGCAGGTGCTGCCTGAAGCGCAGCCTCTCATAGGGAATACCCAGCTCAAGCAGGAAGCGCTGGGTGTGCACAAGGTAGTAGCACAGAAACTCGTGCTTCACGATGCCCTGCTCCACCGCCTCCCTCGCGGTTAGCTCCACCTCCTCCTCTCTATCTTGAGGAAGCAGGCGGAGCCTCTCGCCGGCGTAGCGCTCAAAGTTGGGGTGCCTCTTGTCTTTGGGGTCAATGAAAATCTCCACCTCCGCCTGGGTGAACTCGCGGAGGCGTATTAGCCCCTGCCTTGGGGAAATCTCGTTTCTGTACGCCTTGCCTATCTGCGCCACGCCGAAGGGCAGCTTCTTGCGGTAGAAGGAGTACAGCCTCGGGAAGAGGATGAATATCCCCTGCGCCGTCTCGGGGCGAAGGTAACCCACCTTCTTCCTCCCGGGGCCGATGTAGGTCTTGAACATGAGATTGTAGCTGTACACGTCACCCAGCCTGCCCCCGCAGTCGGGGCAGCGCAGCCTGTGCTCGCGTATGAGCCTGGAAAGCTCCTCAAAGCTCAGCCCGTCGGTCTTCACGTCTATGGTGGAGCTTATCAGGTGATCGGCACGAAAGGCTGAGCCGCACTTCTCGCAGCTCACCAGAGGATCAACAAAGTTGCTCACGTGCCCTGAAGCTATAAACACATCTTCGGGCGAAATGGTGGGCGAGGATATCTCAAAGAAGCCCTCCTCGATGACAAAGTAGCGCCGCCAGATATCTTCCAGGTTCTTCTTTAGCGCCGCGCCGAGGGGTGCGTAGTCGTAGAACCCGCTAACCCCGCCGTATATCTCATAGCTCGGATTTATAAAGCCCCTTCTCAGGGCTATCTCCATAACGTCGCCGCTCATGTCCCCAGAATCAGAACATCGCCTTAAGAAGGCTTATATCCTTGACCATGCCTATCAGGTCACCCTCTGCGTTTATCACCGGAATCTGCTCTATGCGCTTCTTTGCCATACGCTTTGCACACTCGCTCACAGAGGTGCGCTTTGTCACAGTAACCACGTCGCGCACCATGACCTCCTTGACCGGCTTATCCGGAAGCTCCAGGCGCTTCTTGGTTATGTATATGACGTTCTTCGAATCCCAGCCCCAGCGGTCTCCTTCTGTCCCCCCTGAGAGTTCCGACTTGTGGGTGCTCTCAGTTATTTCAAAAACCTTGAGCAGATCGGTGTCACCGATTATGCCCACCATGCTTCCATCATCGTCAAGCACAGGCAGAGCGCGCTCTCCGCTCAGGCGCATTATCTCATAGGCCACCTTGAGCGGTGTTTCTTCCCATACTGTGGTGACCTTAGACTCCATGTACTTTTCCACCGGCTCTGAGATGTTCATTCTCGCTATAGCGCGCCATACTATGTCACTAACAGTGACTATACCCACCAGGTGGGAGTTGGTAACCACCGGCATTCTGCGGAAGTTCTTCTCCAGGAAAGCGCGGGCGACATTTTTGATGTCCTCTTCAGGCGTGGTTGTGTGAACCTCCCGCGTCATGAGCAGTGCGAGCTGCCCCTCCTCCGGGTTTCGCGCAAAGTCGCTCCGGGTAACTATTCCCACAACCTCTTTAGTGCCGCGCTTAACAACGGGTATGCCGGAGATGTTGTGCTTAAGCAAGAGCTCCAGAGCTTCGGAGCTGTTCCCGGGTACCTCAGCATACACTACATTCTCTGTCATTATGTCCTTGACCTTCACAGCAGGAGCCTCCTGAAGCTACTTATGGACAACCATCACCGGGCAAGAAGAAGTTCTCACCACCTTCTCGGCAACACTACCGAGTAAAAACCTATCTAAACCTGTTCTTCCGGCGGTGCCCATAACTATCAGATCAACATTTTTCTCCTTGGCTACGTTCACAATTTCCTCTGCTGGTATGCCCTCCTTGATTATCGTCTCGTAATCCACGCCAAGCTCTTCCGCAAGCTTCTTAACACTGGCCAGCGCTTTCTTTCCCTCTTCCTCAAGCAGGACACGCATGCTCTCCCACACAGCTTCAGTGGGTATGCCTGCAAAGGCGGATATATCTATTACATAGAGTCCGTAGACCTTTGCGTTTAGGGCCTTTGCAAGCCTGACCCCATGCTCCACCGCCTGCTCGGCGATTTCTGAACCATCTGTGGGTATGAGTATGTTCTTATACAATTCCGTTACCTCCCAGCAGGGTATCACCTTTAACAATGCCTTTAATGTCGCTTATCTCAAACCTATGTACTATTCCTAACACGGGGTCATATATATAATTATTGTTCCGAAAAATTATAAAGGAAGCGAGGTTCCCATCTTCGATGGCATTGCTCTCCAGCTTTAGCAGCTTCCTGCCATTGAGCGTTGCCGCTTTCAGGATTTCCCGAGCATCTAACTCATAATCTCTGCTCATCCCCCGGGCAAGCTTGAAGACAAACTCCATCTCACGAAGCATGTTCAGTGAGTTCGCCATGGAATTGTCTGTGCCAAGCGCAACGAGAGTGCCTTCCAGGATTTCCTTTATTCTGGGCAGTCCCACGGCAAAGCTCCCGTTTGCACGCGGGCATAGCACCGCTGGAATTTTGCGGTGGAACACCTCCTCTATGCCGGCGTCGCCCGCATTCGTCAGGTGAACAACAAAGTCCGGCTCAAGCTTGAGCACCTCTGCGGTGTCGTCGTTCACCTCGGCGCAGTGCACCGCGAACAGCTTTCCCCTTCGCCTCGCAAGGCGACGCAGCTCTAATAGCTCCTTCTCGGCATAGTCGGCGACACTGCTTATACCAAAGCCGTGGCATTGCTCCAGAACTTCAGCCGGGTCGTCACCATCGGGGCGGCCAAGCACAGTCGCATCTACAGGCGAGGCTCCGGCAACACTTTTAAGAAGTTCAACGCCGCGCGCCCCACCCTCCCTGAAGTCAGCAAATGCGAGTGTGCCCGAGGTGAGCATCTCCTCCAGCGCAGACGCCATACCCCGTTTTACCTTCCCCTCATCCCTGAGCAGCTCAAACTTCACACCGCCTTTGCCCACCCGCTCCGAAATACTTTTGTATGCACCTGCATCCCTGCCGCAGGCATCGCCCACGTGGGTGTGTGCATTGGTAAAGCTGGGGCAGATTATGCCCCGCTTCAGGTCAATATAACTTCTCCTACCAGGACTGCCCTCCCCTACCTCCACAATTACACCATCTTCCACCACCAGGTAACCATGTGTTGGTTCAAGCTCATCCCCTGCCAGGATAACCGCATTGCCAAAGATTCGCTTCATCTATGCATAATCTTTTATTAACTCACGCAAAGTTTAGTTCATGCTGGAGTGGGTGATGCTGGGCCTGGCACTGATTGGTGCAATGGCTGCGAGCTACACCGACATGAGGCAGGGGATAATCCCGAATAAACTCTCTTTTACGCTTTTCTTTGCTGGTATTGCAGGAAACATTGCAGTAGCCATTATCAACGGAGATAAAAGCTTAATATTCGATCTGGGCAAAGCAATTATAACAACCTTCGCTATTGGCTATGCGCTCTGGCTCCTCGGTGGCATGGCCGCTGGAGATGTGAAGGAGTTTCTTTTCCTCGCGGCACTGTTGCCTCGCTACCCCGAGGTGCTCAGGGGGTATTTCTCCCCCAACCTGGCCTGGTACCCCTTTCCGCTGAGCATATTCATAAACACCTTCGTGGCACTTTTTCCATTCCTCTACATATATGCCTTTACCATATCCATAAGAAAGACTGGGATGCGTGAGTTTTTTGAACCTCTTCTCAGGCCTGAGCAGAAGCTAAAAAATGCCTTCTACCTGGCCGGAGCATTTTCATTTAGCATGCTTCTGGGCAATAGTATTGCCGCACTCGGCTTCATAGTGCTTATTTTTCTGTTAAAGAAAGAGGCATACAGGATTGTGATGGCCTCATCGGCGCTGCTCCTTGCCATTGCCACTGGAAGCGCTGAACTACCTGCCATACTCAGGTACTATATTTTAATCACGGGTATTCTTATTCTCTTTGCTCTCTTCTGGAACAGCCTAAAAATCCTCAGAGATTCGCTTAAGGAGGAGGTTAAAATCTCTACTCTGGAGGAGGGTGCAATACCTGCGGAAGAGATTTATATCTGCAATGGCGAAATTATTAGAGAGGAAAAAAGCATCTTTGAAAAAATTAGAGAATACGCCAACCCCCGAACAATGAAGCGAGGTACGCTTATCGCCGGAACAGGCGCTTCAGGGCTTACTGAGCAGCAGATAGCCACTCTACGCAGACTGGTAAGTGAGGGCAGGCTGGATGACAGGATAAAGATTAAAGCGAAGATGCCCTTTGCCCCGGCGATTTTCCTCGGGTTGCTATTAGCCCTTATATTCGGGGACATGAGCAGAATGGTGAGATTATGAAAAATAAAGCGCAGATAACTCTCGAGACAATCCTCATTATAGCATTCTTTATCCTTATTCTTGTGGGTGTGAGCATACCCATGAGCTTTAAGGCCTCTCAGGCAGGGAGAGATACAACGCGAGTGCTGGAAATGCGCAGCAACCTGGAAAAGATATCCTCGGCGATTCAGGCGGTGCAGGCCCTTGGCCCTGGGACGATGCGTACTGTAAGGATAACCTCAAATTCAAAGAGCTGGGCCATCGCCACAGGCGACCCTGTTGCAAATGCCTCAATAAGCTACTGGATTGAATGGGAGAGCAGAGAGCGCGTAGCGTCCGAGCTATTATATTCCAACAGCATCTTTAGCCCTCCGAATCACTTTGGCGGGCTTGGAAAAAACATCACTGGCATAGTCGCAGACCGGTTTAATTACACCTACTTTGCCGGTGATGGCAAGGGGAGCTTTGAGGTGAGGGTTGAGAACAACAACACTGCAGGCGGGGATTCCCACATATATATTACAAGGAGTGGCAACACAATAAGTATAGTTCTCGCTCCGTGAGGTGTAAAATGGGTGGAAAAGCACAGATAACAGTCGAGGCATTGATAATAATTGGTGCAATACTCCTGATTCTTCTCTCCGTATCAGTACCATCGGCGATGTTTGCCGGGAGAGCTGCGAGGGATGTTCAGCATGCAGGAGATGCCCGCTATGCTGCTGAGGAACTTGCCGCGGCGGCGAACAGTATAACCAACGAGTACGAGAGGAGAAGCCTCAGGCTCTACATTCCGGGCTACACATCTGTAGGTAAAACTGCTGGCGGTCTGCCGCTGATAGAGAAAACCACGCGAATAACCACCTCCGCCGACGGTGGCGCCCTGGAGGTATATCTCACACAGCTCAGAAGACGGAGTGATGGCAGTGTTGTACAGAACGACAGCTACAACTTCTCCGTTGACCTCTACGGCACCGGATGGGTGCTTACCCTGCCAAATGGCAGCGCCACCGAGATAGTAGAGCGCTATGGGGCATGGTATAGCTTTAATATCACCTATAAAAACATAATTTTCTCAAGGGGTTAGCATGAGAGCCCAGATATCTATAGAGGTTGCCCTGATGACGGGCTTGGCGATACTGGTGATCGTCAGCCTGGTGAATGTTCAGTTTGAGAGGTTCAGCCTTGCGAGAGAGTTGGGAGAGGCTGGCGAGGCAAAGATGATAGGCACCCTCATTGCAGGGGCCATAAACAATGCCTACGCAAATGGTAAGGGCTTTCAGGTTTACCTCTCTGAGGAGCAGGTGAACTTCACAAGACTTGGCGAAGCCGAAAAGATGTACGGGCTCGGGGTGAGTCTCCCGATTATCATAAACAACACAGCACGGGAAATTGTAATTGCGAAAAATATGTCAAAAACCGGCGGTAGTTTTTGGAATGTTACTGTACCCATTATACCAAACAATGTGGTACGGCTTAATCCAAGCGCCGAGTATCCAGAGCTTACAGTGCGCAACAACGGCACAAACATATTAATTTACGCAGATGCTGCTCATATAAATACTGTGGGCTGAGGCTATGTTGAGAGAAGATAGGGGACAGATTTCAATTGAATTTATAATACTGATAGGCGCAATAATGGTGATGGTGGTGGCAGTGTTTCCATTTATAACAAGGGCAAATGAGCTGAGCAAGGCACAGGCTGCGGCAAGGGATGGTGCCACCTTTGCTGCAGGCATGCGCGGCATGGGATACAAGCCGGGAAGCGACAAAGAGACTCCTCCCGGGGTGGTGAAGATAACAAGAGTGGATATGGTAAAAGTTGGAAACTACAGCAACCTGGACTGGTACAGGTTCTATATCTCAGTGCATGCCCCGGATTATATCTTGGACAACACCACCTACAGGCAGAGCCTTTGCGGAACAATTGCAAATCAGGCGCTGCGCTATGTGTATTATGCCTTTAATGGGAGATGGCCAAGTCAAAGTACGATCTCGTATGTGAATACCGCCCGCTACCACTTTACTGTATCCTGCACCTTTGAATGAGGTGAAAGCATGGACATGGTGGAGAAGATTGGAGAGGCCACCTTCAGGCTGGCAGGCAGGGTGTACTACCATGCCCTGGGCTTTCTAATAAGGCTGATCCTCTTCCTGAGGAGGCTGCGCAACATTGCTGGCGATGTGGATGCAAGAAGAATCTACCCCCTCTTTGAAAGGCGTGGTGTGGAGTTTAAGGATTACGTTATACTCAAGACGCAGCTTTCCACCTTTCTCTTCTTCATAGTTGCTGTGATGCTGATATTCGACTTCCTTCACCTGAAAGTCGCTGCTCCTCTGCTCGTAATCTCGGGGCTTTTGTCCCTCAGCTTAACCTTTGGTCAGGTGAAGGAATACTTCTCTGAGGATTATCCCCCCTACAGGGACTTTTTTCTTACCTACTTTTTAATCACCATCCTTCTTCTTTTATTTAAGGTGCTCATACCACGCGTGGAGTGGCGCTATCCCTACATCCACTTTCTCCTCGCCTCGCTTGCCGCAGTGGCTGCTTTTTCCACATACTTCAGGCGTCGCTATGCAAGGGACTACACCTTTGGCAGGGTAATTAAAGGGGGGAGCATAGCAAGAGTCAAGGTGAACTACGACATACGCGCGGGAGTTAAGCCAGGAGTACACGCTCTGCCCAATGACGTCAATGCCAGAGAGGGGGACGTGGTAAAGCTAAGGGTTGAGAGGAACCTTTTTAACCTTAGGGGCAGCAGTATTACAGAGATCCTGGAGGTACTTGTGGATGCGGGACAGGGAGGTGGTTAGCCTATCCCTTGCCATAGCCACCGCCGGCTTGCTGGCACTCTTCTTCGCTGCAAGCATCGCCCAGCCAAAGGAGGTACCTCTGGGTGAGCTCACCGGTGCTCAGCTCGGTGCCACGGTGAAGGTTACCGGAGAGATTGTAAAGGTCAAAAACCACGAAGCAGGGCACGTGTTTCTGAGAATTCGCGATAGCACAGGTGAGGTGGCTGTGCCGCTCTTTAAAAATGTAGCCGAAGAAGTTGATGGAAGCTGCCTCAGGGAGGGTACTCACATTGAGGTTATCGGCAGGGTGAAGGAGTACCGGGGTGAGCTTGAGGTGGTACCGGGGAAGGGGGATAAGGTACAATGTTTGATGTAGCTGTATCCACACTGCTCGGCTGTCTCTGTGGCATAATCACCGGCCTGGTACCGGGACTGCATGTGAACAACATCGTCATAATACTTGTTTCTGCATCACCACTGCTCCTCGGGAGCTTTGGACTCTGGCCGCTGCTCGCCTTCATCTCGGCCCTGAGTGTTACCCACAGCTTTGTAAACTATATTCCGGCGATCTTGCTTGGTGCGCCTCAGGAGGACAATATTCTTTCTACACTGCCGGGGCATCGCCTGCTCAGTCAGGGGCGTGGATATGAGGCTATTCGCCTTACAGTGCTCGGGGGCCTGGGCTCAGCGCTTTTCAGCTTTCTGACCCTCCCACCGCTGTACTTTGCCCTTCCCCAGATATATCCCCTGGTGAGAAATCACATCCCGCTGCTGCTCACAGGTGTGATTGTATACATGCTCTGGCTGGAGCATGGGTTGAGGAGGAGGTTTTATGCCCTGCTGGTTGTGCTCTACTCCGGAGCGCTGGGGTATATAATCCTCAACTACCCCCTGCTCCCGCCGCAGTATGCCCTGTTCCCTGCGCTTACGGGCTTCTTCGGGATAAGTACAATTCTTACATCCCTGCACCTGCGCAGCTCTCCGCCGGATCAGAGTCTTGCCTACGAGAGGGGATACTATCCCCGCGGTGTGCTCGCAGGTGGCATTGGCGGCGTGTTAGCCGGTCTACTTCCAGGCATAGGAAGTGCGCAGAGTGCCCTGCTTGTTCAGAACTTCTTCAGGCGACGGGACGGGAGGGAGTTTCTCGTCGCCCACGGCGGAGTTAATACCGCAGCCGCCATCTTTGCCCTTCTGGCATTGTATCTGGTGGGCAATCCTCGCAGCGGTGCAAGCATGGCCGCAGCAATGCTCATGGGTGAGGCAGAGCTGGCAGACACCACCTTTATGCTTGCCATAGCCATGCTCTCTTCTTCCTTTGCCGCATTTGCCACACTTCTCATCGCCAGGGTGACAATAAAGAGGGTTGGGAGAATAAACTACAGGACACTCTCCATTGCTGTGCTCATCTTTCTGGGACTGAGCATCTACCTGTTTACAGGGATTACAGGCATGGTGGTGGCAATTACCAGCACCGCAACAGGAATACTCGCCGTCTTCTCAGGAGTCAGGCGCTCCCACTGCATGGGTGTACTCATTCTCCCGACTGTAATATACTTCCTGGGGATTTGAGATATGAAATAGACAAATTTTTATACCCTCACGGCGAATCTTAACCGACGCGACATGGCAGCTGCGAAGGAGAAGATTCTACCTGTGGCAATAGAGGAGGAGATGAAGCGCTCCTACATAGATTACGCGATGAGCGTAATCGTAGGCAGAGCTCTGCCAGATGTGCGGGACGGCCTAAAGCCGGTGCACCGCCGCATTCTCTATGCGATGTACGAGCTCGGCCTCTTTCACAATAAACCCTACAAGAAGAGCGCGCGCATTGTGGGTGAGGTTCTTGGTAAGTATCACCCCCATGGCGACGCCGCCGTTTACGACGCCCTCGTGAGAATGGTACAGGACTTCTCCCTACGCTATCCCCTGATAGACGGGCAGGGAAATTTCGGGAGCATTGACGGCGATGCCCCTGCGGCGATGCGCTACACCGAGGCGAGGCTCGCAGAGATAGCCGAGGAGATGCTCGCCGACATAGAAAAGGATACCGTCGACTTTGTGCCCAACTTCGACGACTCCCTTAAGGAGCCCAGTGTGCTGCCGGCGAAGCTCCCGAATCTTCTGGTGAACGGCTCCTCTGGCATAGCCGTGGGCATGGCGACCAATATACCGCCCCATAACCTCTGCGAGGTGTGCGATGCCATAGCGCTGCTCATAGACAACCCCGACGCAAGCCTTGAGGAGCTGATGGAGGTCATTAAAGGCCCCGATTTCCCCACAGGTGCCTATATTCTGGGCAGGGAGGGGATAATACGGGCGTACACCACCGGGAGGGGTACAATCAGGCTCAGAGGGAGGACCCACATAGAGGAGGGCAAGCGCAAGAAACGGATTATTATCACAGAGATTCCCTACATGGTGAACAAGGCAAAGCTCATAGAGAGCATCGCCGACCTGGTGAGGAACAAGAAGATAGAGGGCATAACCGACATCCGCGATGAGAGCGACCGCGAGGGAATGCGTGTTGTTATTGAGCTCAGGCAGAACGCTTCGCCAGAGGTGATCCTCAACCAGCTCTACAAGAACACCCAGCTCGAAACCACCTTTGGCATAATCAACCTGGTGCTCGTGGATGGCGAACCAAGAGTGCTCAACCTCAGGGACACCATCCTGGAGTTTATAAGGCACCGCAAGGAGGTTGTGACGAGGAGGACGCGCTTCGAGCTGGCGAGGGCTGAGAAGCGCGCCCACATCCTTGAAGGCCTGAGGATAGCACTGAAGAACATCGATGCAATTATAAAGCTCATTCGCGGCTCGCCAAGCGCTGCAGAAGCCAAAGAAGCGCTGATGAAGAAGTTCTCTCTCACAGAAACGCAGGCACAGGCTATTCTGGATATGCGCCTCCAGAAGCTGGCAAAGCTCGAGAGAGAGAAGATTGAGGAGGAGTACCGCAGGTTACTCAGGGAGATAGAGCATCTGCGCAGCCTCCTCGCAAGCGAGAAGAAAATACTGCAGGTGGTAAAGAAGGAGACGCTGGAGCTTAAGAGGAAGTACGGTGATGAGCGCAGGACCGAGATTGTGGCTGAGGCAGGGGAGATAAGCATAGAGGACCTCATAGCAAGAGAGGAAATGGTGGTCACAATAACGCAGGGAGGCTACATAAAGCGCCTGCCAGTGAGCACATACCGCCAGCAGCGCCGCGGAGGCAGGGGTATCGTAGGGGTTGAGGCGAAGGAGGACCAGGTCAAGGATATATACGTGGCCTCTACGCATGACTACATGCTATTCTTCTCGAACACCGGCAAGGTGTACTGGCGCAAGGTGTATGAAATACCTACCGCAGGCAGGTACTCCAGGGGCAAGGCAATGGTCAATCTCATCGAGGAGGCGGCCAATGAGAGGATTACAGCCACCCTGGCTGTGAACGACTTCTCAGAGGAGCGCTATGTGTTCTTCGCCACAAAGCTGGGCAAGGTTAAGAAGACACCGCTCAGCGCCTTTGGCAAACCGCGTAGAGGCGGAATCCTTGCAATAAGCCTGGCAGAGGGCGATGAGCTGGTTGAGGTTGAGCTCACCGACGGCAGGCAGGAAATCCTCCTCGCCACGCGCTATGGCAAGGCCATACGCTTCTCCGAGGAGGACGTAAGACCGATGGGGCGCACCGCAATGGGAGTTACCGGCATTACCCTGCGCAGAAAAGATGAGGTTGTGGGGGTGGAGGTCGTCAAACCTGGCACGACTATACTTGCGGTTACAGAGAACGGCTACGGTAAGCGCACCCCTATCGAGGAGTACCCGCTTCAGAGACGGGGAGGCAAGGGGGTGATAAACATCATCCCGAGTGTGCGCAATGGTCTGGTGGTGGGTGTGCTCAGCGTGGTTGACAGCGATGAGGTGGTGCTCACAAGTGCAAAGGGCGTTGTGATACGCCTCAAGGCGAAGGAGATCTCTGTGATGGGCAGGAACACCCAGGGCGTGAGGCTGATGAAGCTCGAGGAAGGCGACAGAGTGGTGGCGCTGGCGAAGGTGAGGGAGTAACTTTACACTTTTTCTGTGCACCTGCACTGCCCTTATAATAGAAAGTTAATAATCCTTAGGTTAACCATGTGTATCGGAGTGGTTGTGCTACTGTCGGTTAGAAATTTGTATATATTTCAATGATTAATTTAGAATTCCAAATCAAAATATTTATATAGTAGTAATAGCATTAATATTGCTAACAAGTAATCCGAATTTGTTCGGAAGTTCAAACTCGGGGGAAGAGAGATGAAGCAGGAGGCGCAGATGCAGCAGGATTCAACTGACATCGCTCTCTTTGTAAAGGTCAGCGAGGGCGATGTGATAACATGGGACAAGAGCAGGATTGTTAAATCCCTGCTCAGGGAAACCACAATAGATGAAGCCACCGCTCGCTTAATCGCTGACAGGGTTGAGAGGATTATCCGTGACTCTGGTATTGAGTTTATCACAGGCCCACTCATACGCGAGATAGTCAACGCGGAGCTCATAAAACTCAAACTTGAGGAGCAGCGCAAGCAGTACACCCGTCTGGGTATGCCTATCTATGATGTTGAGCAGCTCATAACAAAACAGAACAAGGAAAATGCGAATGTTCCGCATGGGCCGGAGGCGACCAATCTCTCCCTGGCGGAGAGCATAAAGAAGCAGTATGCTTTGCTGAAGGTGTTCTCGCCTGAAGTTGCACTCGCCCACGAGCGCGGTGATATACACCTTCACGACCTCGGCTTTATAGACCGTCCCTACTGCTCCGGCAACAGCATTGAGTATGTGAAGAAGTTCGGCTTAAGCCTGCCAAATGCGCTGAGCATCTCGAAGCCAGCGAAGCATCCGGAAGTACTCGTTCTCCATTTGATAAAGTTTTCGGCAGCACTTCAAGGCGTGTTTGCGGGTGCAATAGGCTGGGACGCGGTGAACCTCTTCATGGCACCCTACTTCGTGGGCAAGAGCGACCGCGAGCTGGAGCAGGTAGCGCAGATGCTGGTGTTCGAGTTCGCGCAGCAAGCTGTGGCTAGAGGCGGGCAGAGCATATTCAGCGACCTGAACCTCTACTGGGAGGTGCCAAAGCACTTCGCGGATGTGGAGGCGATTGGGCCTGAGGGCAAGTATACTGGTAACACCTACGAGGATTATATAGAGGAGGCGCAGCGCTTTGCGAGAGCGCTGATAAGGGTGTACATGCAGGGCGATGGCATGGGCAGACCTTTCTTCTTCCCGAAGCCCCAGCTCCACATAACTGAGAAGCTTTTTAAAACCGAGGGCTATGAGGAGTTCCTGTACGAGATAGCCCAGCTCTCCTCTGAGCGGGGCAACAGCTACTATGTCTTTGACAGGGGCGAAACCGCCAAGATAAGCGAGTGCTGCCGCCTTGCATTCAAGCTGGATGAGAACGACCTGCAGGACGCTAAAACACCCTGGAAGATGCGCTACTCTGCAATGCAGAATGTGACAATAAACCTGCCCCGTATAGCCTACGAGGCGAAGGGCAACGACGACCTGCTGTTTGAGATTCTCTCCCAGCGCATGAGGCTAGCGGCAGAAGCGCATGTTGCAAAGCGAGGATTCATTACCAGGCTCTTGAACCTGGGCAAGCGTGGTCCTCTGGGCCTGCTTGCCATGGATAAAGATGGCGAGCCCTACTACCGCCTGCACCGCGCTACCTTCCTGATGGGAATGCTGGGTCTGAATGAGCTGGTGCAGTACCATCTGGGCGAGGAGATGCACGAGAGCAGTTATGCCCTCCGCTTTGGCTTGAAAGTTATAGCCCACATGAACAAGGAGAGTGAACGCCTGAGCGAGGAGTACGACATGCGCTTTGTGCTGGAGCAGACTCCAGCGGAGAGCACCGCCTACCGCATGGCAAAGCTCGACCTGGAGCACTATCCCAGCGAGACGCGAGAGGTGGTAAAGGGCAGCATTGAGAGGGGCGAGGTATACTACACAAACTCCACATACCTGAACATCTCCGCACCAATATCGCCGATAGAGCGGGTTAAGAAGGAGGGGATGTTCCACCCGATGATTCATGCCGGCAGCTTAACGCACATATGGCTGGGCGAGGCAAAGCCTGACCCTGAAGCAATAGCAAAGTTTGTGGTGCGTACCTTCAAGTACACCACCAACGACCAGATAGCCTTCTCCCCCGAGTTCTCGTCATGCCTTGACTGTGGGCGGGTAGATCGCGGGCTGTGGTAAAAGATGGAGGTGAGAGAAATGAAAGAAGACATAATAAGCAACACGTGCCCCCACTGCGGAAGCCACCACGTGGAGTACATAACCCGCGTGACCGGCTTCTTCTCAAAGGTGGGCAGCTGGAATAAGGGGAAAATCGCCGAGCTTCGTGACAGGCGCCAGGCTATAGAGTGGAACAAGCGCAGCCTGCTCGGTATGGCGGGCGAGGCAAAGGTTGCGCAGACACAGCGCAGAATAAAGCTCTTCTGGAAGCGGAACTGCCCGCGCTGCCCCGCCGCGAAGGAACTCGCCGCAAAGCTTGAGGCGAGAGGAATCAAGGTGGAGTATTACGACGTTGAGAGTGTCGAGGGAATGGCAGAGGCAGGAATGCACAGCGTGCTCGCCACGCCGAGCATTGTCGTCGTGGATGGCGAGGATGAGGAGATAGCCGCATGGCGCGGCTCCGTGCCAAGCGAGCAGGAGCTTGCCGCAGCGGTGATGGGTGCAAGCTAACCCACCTCCCCCTTTTATTTTTTGGAGGTAGAAATGCGCATAAAAGGCGTGCTCGAAACGAGCTTTGTGGACTGGGATGGAAAGATAGTCTCCACTATCTTCCTCCCCAGCTGCAACTTCCGCTGCGGCTTCTGCCACAACCATCGCCTGGTTTTGGAGCCCGAGAGCTTTGAGGATGTGCCCTTAGATTACCTCCTCCGCTTCTGGCGCCGCAACCGCGATTTCCTCGACGGTGTGTGCATCACCGGCGGCGAGCCGACGTTGCACGCCGATTTGCCCCAGCTGTGCGCCACGATTAAGGAACTCGGACTGGAGGTGAAACTGGATACGAACGGCTCTAATCCGGAGATGCTGCGCTCGCTTATTAAAGAAAAGCTTGTTGACTACATAGCAATGGACGTTAAGGCACCGCTGCGCGCCAATGATTATTCCCGGATTGCCGGAGTGGATATAAACGGCGAGCTCAGCCGAATACAGGAGAGCATCGATATTATAATAACCTCCGGCGTTGACCATGAGTTCCGCACCACTGTGATAAAAGGTGTGCACGGCGAGGATGAGGTAGAAGCCATAGCGCGCTCTTTGCAGGGAGCGAGGCGCTACGTGCTCCAGAAGTTTGTGCCTCACCTGGCGATGAGCGAAGACCTCAAGAAGCTGCCCATGTTCAGCGATGAGGAGATGGATGCCCTGGTGGAGGCGGCGAGGCGGTATATTCCCAATGCGAAGTGGAGGGGGAAGTAGGGGGGATTATAATAAACATAATTTAGGGATAGTATTTGGAGAGTGATTTATTTTCACGAAACAGCTTACAGTAAAATTACCTAAGTTCCATGCTATACGGACAAGTTGGAACACAGTAAATCGAAATGTTTCAATCTATCTCTATATAAGAAGGATCTTGTCTTGAGTATAAATCTAAGAAAATTATAACGATTTTGTAAGGTTATATTTTTTTCATGTAGATGATAATACTCGCATTGTTCGCATAAGTCCGCACCATCTCTTATTTTGCCGTTGTATGTTGGACAATAAATTAAATTACTATCCTTATCATATTCTACTATTCTCCAGTTTTCATGCAAACAAGGGTTATCGAATAATTTATTATCATTTTCTTTAAGTTTTTCGTCAAAATAAAGTATTTTTTGATGATCATTCTTTAGAAATGCAGGAACATAAAAAATTTCATCATTAATTTTCTGAAAAAATGGTCCCAGGTATGCAAAAAGAATCATTTCCTCTGTCAAAATTTGCTCGTTTACATCTAAAATATATTTGCAATATCTACCAATCATATCTACAACATACTCGAATAATTTTTTGTATTCTTCATAAGATGAAACTAACAACCTCTTTCGTAGTAAATAATAG
>WANW01000097.1 GCA_015521615.1 Candidatus Hydrothermarchaeota archaeon | reverse complement strand
TTCGCCCTGCTGGATTAAGCAGGGGCGCAATTAGCGGACCGTAGAGGAGGTGCCTCAGGTTCAGGGCGAGGGCTGCTGCCGAAGCCACCGCAAGCGGTGCGCCCGCGGCGAGCATGCCCACCAGCGCAAACTGGCTGGCGCCTGCGAAGATAAGGGCAGAGATAAGCACACTCTCGCCGGTGCTCATCCCCACGCCGGCTGCCGAGATTCCGAAGGCAACCGCAACGGGAAGGTAGCCGAGCACAATCGGAAAGCTTGAGGCAACTCCAGTCATGAAAGCGCGCAGCTTCTACACCCCCTGCGAAGGGCAAAAACATGCGTGCCACCTTCAAACTTTCCATGCCCTGTAGTAGCGTACACCCTGTAGTGCTCCTCAAGCTGAAAACCGGCGCTCTCCGCCAAGGTTAAAAAGTGCTCTGGAAATGTCTTGCGCTCAACCTCATAATCAAGTCCCGCCATAAGTGCCTCAAGCTCAAGAACCACAAAGCGGTAATAGGTGAGAAGCGGATGCGCTGGCTGTATTGGAATCTCAAGTTTTCGCACCCTGCTAAAAAGTTCTCGGGCTCTTGCCACTGCTGCCTCCACCTCTCTAATTTCAGCCTCATAGGCGAGGAGTGGTATTTCTCTGCTCAGCAGTTTTACCAACTCCGTTTCTTCTGGTGAAAGGCGTTTCATCACAGATTCAGGGACATCCACCAGTGTGGCCAGCATGTAGGTGGTGTGGTGGCGAATTAACTCGCGATTGCGCTCTGTGGCTGAGGTATAGGGAGAGATGAATTCATCCGCTACCAGCAGGAGACCGTGCTCTTCAAGCAAATCATATGCCTTCTGGAGGAAAAAGGATGTGTTGAGGTGATGAGAGGCGCCAACCGAGATTATAACCTGAAATTGCTCAGGAAGTTTTAAGCCTAAAAAGTCGGCCTGATGTATTTTCACGTTATGAGCCTCTGCCAGGTTGCGCTTGAGATACGCACAGGCTGTGGGACTCGGATCTACGGCTAAAACTTCAAGCGAGGGATAGAGTTCGAGGAGCATCCTCAGGTGCAGTCCCGGACCGGTACCAACGTCAAGCGTCGATAGGTGCATGCCATCAAAGCGCCTGTGCAGTATGTTGGCAAGTGCTACCTGTTGGGATGCATAGCCTGGATGGAGCAGCTCAAAAAAATTGTACATATCTACATTAATTCTGTGTTCAAAAAGTGGCGTTTCAGTTTCGTGAGTTTTAATTTTTACCTCTCCGCCTACATGTGTGAGTAGCCGTGGGGGTACCGCTGGCTGCGCATGATGCAGCAGCACCTCAGCAGCCAGCACGCTAAGCGTAAGCGAATCCCCATTTAGAAGCTCATGCAGGTGCTTTAAAGTTCTCTTTGGCAGGTTTTTCTTACGGGCTATGGCAAGCACTTCCATAGCCTGCTTCAAAATCCCATCCTCCTTCACAGGCGGAAATTTCATCTGAACTCTCCCACGGGACGTAGAAAAGGCTAAAACCGAAATCTCGTTTCCTTCTTCCACCACGAATAACTTAACCGGCATGCTGAAGTTTGAGGACATCAATCTTCTTAGCTGTGCATCAAGCTTCTGCGCAACTTTTCGTCCAGAATCATATAATTTTAGCCTGAAAACTGGAATACCCTGGCTTACCTCCTCCCAAATCCGCTGGAGAAGGAAGTAAACCTCCTCCCACTCTTCTTCGGTTCTTGGTGCAGAGCGCAGCAGGGTGCAGTGACCCATGTGTACCTCTTCTTTGGGGTACTCCACAGTGACCAGAGCAGAGACAGGCTCATCCAGTGCTATGTACACGTGAGGCTGGTCCGCCTTAAAAGAAAGAGTCTCCCCAGCTTTAAGGAGACTGGGCGAATTTAAGGGCCCGACAAGCAGGCGTCCGTTGATGATAAAAACACGCTCAACCACGCCGGGAGAATGAGGTGTGGCTTCCCTTCTTGCCTCAGCTTTAAGCCGCATTAAATACACTTCAATCCTCGGCTCTTCTCTGGATTGTTCGATAAGGCGAACACTTACACCCGCCTCTACCACCTCTGCCGCCCCTGTTTCAGAAACCAGGCGCCCGAAGGGCACGCCCAGCGCATCCGCCAGAGCCCATATGGTAGAGATAGTGGGGTTTGTTTCCCCGGCCTCTAAGGAAGAGAGAGTTGACTTAGAGATTCCAGCCCGCTCCGCAAGACCGGTGAGAGAGATTCCCCGCTCTTTCCTCAGACTGCTGAGGTTTCTTGCTAGGATTTTTATAACCTCCCTCCTGTCCACCATACAGAAACACCTTGTTCTATATAGCGAACAAAAGTTTATAAATATTTCGATGATGCAAGCCGCACACCCTCCTATACCTTAACCGCCAGGAGAAAGATTCTGTGGAACCTCAGCCTCACCAGTCCGCGCTCATCCGCCTGCTCCTCGAAGCTCCTCCTCACCACCTGCCTGAAGGCGGAGACGTACTCCTCAGTAAGCTCAATATCGTAGCACGCGGGATTCAGATAGCCGGCGATCGCCCCGGAGGAGAAGATTTTAAACACCTCCTCCGGCGTGTGCTCTGTTGTTGCGCACTCTATGCGGGAGAGCCGCACCTTAAACCCCGCCCTCTCGAAGAGGCGCTTATATTCCGCCGCGCTCTCGAGGAAGAACCAGGGTTCGCGGAAGCGGCTGAAGGTGTGGGAGGTCCTCCTGTCCCGCCTTACGCGCTCTATCGCCTCGATGAAGCTGGGGCAGTAGACCCTCTTTGCAGGTGCCTGCATGCCCAGCCTGCCGCCCCTGCGCAGCGCCCTGAAGCAGTTGCCCACCGCCTTTTCAGGTTCTCTGAATCACTGAAAGGCAGAGTTGCACACAATCACGTCGAAGCAGCCCGCAAAATCCAGCTCCTCGGCGCTTTTCAGCTCGTAGGTTATCTCCTGCCCCCTGCTCTCCTCCACAGCTCTCTCCAGCATCGCCGGCGAGGGGTCCACACCCACCACCCTGCCGGCGGTGAGCTTCCTTATTCTCCTTGTAAGCCCGCCGGTTCCGCAGCCCAGGTCCAGCACATCTTCATCGCGAGCTATCCTCAGCAGGGAGAGCATCCTCTCTCCGGCAGACCTCTGCAGCGATGCGAGCCTCTCATACTCATCCGCGATGTCAGAGAAGTTCATCCTACCCCTGCTCTACCATCTCGGCTGCTCCTTAAATTTCTTCCGCCCTCTTCCTGTAGACCACCTTCCCGCGGTGCCTTATCTCCCTAATCCTGTGGTAGGGTATTCTGGTCTCTCTTCCAGCGCGCATGACCACAAAGAAGCTCTTCTCCAGGGCGAGAATTTCACCGCCTGAGATGGTCACCTCATCGCCTCTCGGCGAGCGGTGCACATAGGTAATT
>WANW01000096.1 GCA_015521615.1 Candidatus Hydrothermarchaeota archaeon | reverse complement strand
TTGAAGCTGTAAGAAGCGCAAAAAATAAAAGCCACGCCGTTAATATTTTTCTAACCATTACTTACTATAATGGAGATGGAGGTGTCTGATGTGATGGCAACGATGGGAGGGCAGCCTGTGCTTATTCTTAAGGAGGGTACACAGCGCACCCGTGGTAGTGAGGCGAGGCGCACAAATATAATGGTGGCGAGGATAATAGCTGAGACTCTGCGAACTACGCTCGGACCTAAAGGGATGGACAAGATGCTTGTCGATAGCCTGGGCGATGTCACAATAACCAACGATGGCGTCACAATACTCAAGGAGATGGACATAGAACATCCTGTGGGCAAGATGATAGTGGAGATAGCCAAAACCCAGGAGAGCGAGGTCGGCGACGGTACCACAACGGCAGTGGTGCTTGCAGGTGAACTTCTCAAGCGAGCAGAAGAGCTCCTCGACCAAGAAGTGCACGCAACGCTTATTGCAAGGGGTTACCGCATGGCCGCTGAAAAGGCGAGGGAGATTCTCAATGAAATGGCGCATGAGATTTCCCCAGATGACGCAGAAATGCTGAAGAAGGTCGCCATAATGGCAATGACTGGTAAGGGAGCGGAAAAGGCGAAGGAGCACCTGGCGAGCATAGTCGTGGAAGCTGTGCAGAGGGTGCGTGAGAATAGTGTGGTTGACAGGGATTTGATAAAGATAGAAAAGAAGGCCGGCGGCGGTATAGAGGACACCCAGCTGGTGAATGGTATTGTCCTGGACAAAGAGAAGGTGCATGCTGGAATGCCCCGCTCGGTGAAGGACGCAAAGATTGCACTGCTCAAAACTGCACTGGAAGTTAAGAAGACTGAGGTTGATGCTAAAATCAACATAACCGCCCCCGACCAGCTTCAGGCATTTATGGATGAGGAGGAGCGCATGCTCCGCAGCATGGTGGAGAAGATTAAGGCGAGCGGGGCCAATGTTGTTCTATGTCAGAAGGGTATAGACGACCTGGCGCAGCACTTCCTCGCCAAGGAGGGTATTTTTGCGGTGCGCAGGGTTAAGCAGAGCGATATTAAAAAACTTGCCAAGGCAACGGGAGCTAAGATAGTCTCAAGCCTTGAGAACCTGAGCAGCTCCGATTTAGGCTATGCTGGCGTGGTGGAGGAGGTAAAGATAGGCGATGACGAGATGGTGTTTGTACGCGAGTGCAGGGACCCAAAGGCAGTGACAATACTTGTGCGTGGCGGTACTGAGCATGTGGTGAACGAAGCGGAGCGCGCCATTGAGGATGCGATAGGTGTTGTAACTGCAGCAATACGCGCAGGCAAAGTGGTAGCTGGAGCCGGGGCACCTGAAGTGGAGGTTGCAAGGAAGCTCAGGGAGTACGCTGTCACAGTCGGGGGTAGAGAGCAGCTCGCAATTGAAGCTTTTGCGGATGCCATTGAAGCAATTCCACGCGCTCTGGCAGAGAACGCTGGCCTGGACCCCATCGATGTGCTGGTGGAGCTGAGAAAGGCCCATGAGAAGAGTCCTGACTACGGTTATGACGTAACAACCGGTGAGCTCAAGGATACCTTCAAGGCAGGGCTTATAACACCTGTAAATGTAAAAACACAGGCAATCTCCTCAGCGAGTGAAGTTGCGGTGATGATTCTCCGCATAGACGACATAATCGCCGCAGGCAAACTTGAGAAAGAGCAGGAAGGTGAGAAACCAGAGATGCCATCGATGCCGGAGTTTTAACCGTCTTTGTTTTTCTCATGCTTTTTAAAAGCTGGTGTTGTGGCAAACTCCTTTATAAATTTATATAAACACCACAAATAATAACAACTATATCAGAGGACGGTATTTTTATGGTATGTAGCATATATGGGGGCAGGGATATGACTCAGGTGGGTATTTACAAACTGAAATGCGGTTGGTGTGGGGGTGATGTTGAAGCTGCACTCTACCACAGTGTAAATGTTACTCTCGATCCTGAGCTGAAGGGCAAACTCTTAAATAACGAGCTTAACATGGCCATTTGTGAGAGGTGCGGGAAGCTCAATCGCTATGAAATTCCCCTGCTTTACCATGACATGGGGGAGAGGCTTATGGTGTACTACTTCCCGGAAAAGCATGATGAGGTGGAAGAGTTCGGGAAGGAAAAGCTCAGGGAGAGGGTTATGAACATGATGAAGGCAATGGCAGGTGAGGGGTATACGCTGGATGTTGCTATAGGATGGGAGGAGTTCAAAAAAGCGGTGACTATGAGGGGTCACTGAAGATTGTGAACCTTTGAGTAGAGCAGGCATAGAAAGCTATCTTTGCCCAGAAAGTCTCCCTCGCTTAGTGCTCTGAATCTACACCCACCTCTACAGGCGCTGAGGTATTTGCAATCTGCACAAGCGAGTTCGCTCAGCTTTGGCAGATAGCTCTCAACTATCCTCTTCCAGCCTTCTTTAAGTGAAATTTCTGCAAGATTGCCCACCCCATGCTCAAAGAATCCGCACTTTGTCACTTCGCCTTTTACATTAACTGAGCAGAGGTGAGCGCCGCAAGCATATTCAGCGCTACCCTCATGCACACCGGAGGAGAAGCCATACTTCGAGTATATCCTTGCAGCCTCTTCAAGGGGCGGGAGAAGCTCCGCGTTCTCCAGTAAGCTCCCCTTGGGGGAGGGCACATCCAGGCTCCACTCCTCTACACCCAAGCTTTTAATAAGCTTCTCAAGCTGCGGGAACTCTTTTAAATTCTCACGATGAATCATTGTAGCAATACTCACCCTCATGTATTTGGCGGCTGCCTCTATTCCGCGAAGTGTTTTAGCGAAGCTTCCCTCCCCGCGGAGCGCCTCATGTCCGTGCTTAATGCCATCTAAACTAATTTGCACCTCATGAACATGCTCGGCGAGGCGCTTTGCGGTGGCTTCGCTGATAAGCGTACCATTGGTGAGCACCACCAAGCGTACACCAAGTTGAGAAGCGAAGCTCACCAGCTCCCAGAAGTAGGGAGAGAGCATGGGCTCTCCGCCGGTGATTAAAAGCTTCCACCCGAAGCGTGAGAACTCCTCCACCGCCTTAAAGGCGAGTTCTCTGGGCAGGTCTATGCATGACTTCTCACCCAGGTAGCAGTGCCTGCACGCGAGGTTGCACCGTTCTGTGATGTGAAGCTGAAGGTAGCGCAGCGACGGCGTAAAGTGCTCTACAATAAAGCTCTGCGGCGCATCTTCGTTATGCTCATCGACGAGACAACCCTCGCCCAGGAGGTACTCCACCACCTCCCTTACCTTCCCCTCTCCAAATTCGCATGCCAGAGCTTCAAGGCTGTTTTTACCTGTGAAGCAGCGCAGCAGCTCCAGCGCCTCAAGGTCAAGCTCATAAACCACATCCTCAACATAATTGTAAAGAAAATAGCCCTCACCAGCGCGTAGCACACAGTTCTTAAGTCTGGGATACATGGCGATTCAGATTATATTTCATCCAGGCTGACCTTCCCCTGTTCAACAAGGCGCTTCGCTGTCTTGAAGGCGGCACACTCCAGGGTCTCGCCCTCCTTGTAAAAGTCGCAACGTCTGCACACCCTCGCTCGAATCTCCTCGGTTAGGTCCATTAGAATCACCTCAAAAATAAAAGAAAAAGAGCTACATGCAGCTCTTATGGCACTTACATGTCGCATATGCAACTTTCTTTTCCTTCTTCACGATTTTCATTTAATCACCCTGACTATTTTTGAATCGGCAGGATATTTATAACTTTGTGCCATTACATATAGAAATGGCAAAGTTTAGGAAATAGTAATACAAAACAGAATAATTTTATTATTCAGGGCGATACTCCTCTCTGTATTTCTGGTACTCCTCCTTTGCCTTTTCCTGGGACTCACCGAGAAGGCGCCGCGTAATGTACAGACGCATCCAGGGAGCTTCCAGAATCTTATACACCGCAGCTAAAGGTGAGGATTCCTTTATAGCTACCGCATCAACGCGCTCGCCTTCAACCTCCCGCGCTATCTCGAAGATCTTTGCGGGTTCTTCTGCAAGGGTGACTATGAGAGGGTCGTAGCTCAGACGCTCATATATATCTTCCAGCCCTTCTTCAAGGAGGTTTCCAGCGCTCCAGGCATAGAGAGAATGTGCCCCTGGATAAACATTGCCATCATCACTCACCTCGAGGCCTATAAGCGGAAGCTTAATCTCACTCTTACCCCTGAGAAGCTCCTGCACCTGTTCTCTGAAGCCCGGAAACTCAAAGGCGTCGAGTGCTGAAGCCTTGCCCATGCTCTCCACCACTGTATAGAAGATAAGCACCGGCTTTCCAGGCGTCCCCTCAAACTCCAGGTAAGCCTTGAGCAGCGCCGGCTTTGCCACGAGATTGCGATTTTCGTCCAAGAGGTTCACCGTAACACCTGGCTGCGTCACCTTCCGCGTAAGCCTGACCTTCATCCCCTGCTTCTCCAGCAGCTTTATGAGCCGTGCGAGGGGATCCTCGTAGGACGTTAGCTTTGTGAGGAGAACTACCTCAATCTCCGGAAACTCCTCCTGCGTCAGCTTCAGCAGATTTATTATGCACTCTATGGGCACATTCTGCACAAACTCACCCTTCTCAAAGAACACCTCCTGGTGGAAGGCGTCCAGGCTAACCTGCAGTGTAAACTTGAAGTTTTCATTGTGGTTCTCCTTCGCTGCGTCACTGAGCTTTGAAAGAATCTCCTTGGCTTTGCCAATATCACGTGCCCAGTAGGCGCTGGTGGTTATGTCCAGGCGGGAGCGAGCATGCTTCACCAGGTAGAGCACGCGCTCCAGCTCCAGGAAGGGCTCACCCCCTGTCACTGTAATAATAAGCCCACGCTCATCTGCGAAGTTTATAACCTCATCCGCTATAACCTCGAACTCCTCCTCGCTTATGCTCCGCCCTATTCTCTCCTCGCAGCTCGTCTTCCAGGCTGCGAGACAGAAGCGGCACCTGTTGGGGCAGAGCTCAGTTGGAACAATACCGATGTTCACAAGGTTGAGCTCTACTCGCTTTCCGTCGCCTTCGCGCAGTCTCTCAATCAGCTCACGGCGTTTCTGCTCCGGCTCTGAGTTGAGGAGTGAGTAAAGCCAGCGCTTCTGCTTCACAACACGCGCTATCTCCCACTCCTGCTCTCTTGCAAGGCCAAGCCAAGAGTAGGCGGTGGTTACCAGCTCCACAATCTTCTCCTGCTCCTCCTGAGTTTTCTCGGGATACTCAAGCGCCACCGCCATGGCTATCTTGGCCTCCAGGTTGAGCCCCATAAGGGAGCGAAACTTTTCCAGCGGCCAGCCGGTAAAGGATAAAAAGTTGAGAATTCGGTCGGCAAAGCGCATGCCAAGGCGATCTATAAAGTCGTAGATATATATCATCATCACAAGAAAGGCAAGCTCCTGTGCGAGCTTCTTTCTGTCAAAGAACTCCTGTATCCACGCTAACTTGTAGAACAGATAGGTCTGTCTCTGTTTAACAAACTGCTCCTCCAGCGTCTCCTCAGGATTAACCTGCTTCAGCTGGAACTCCAGGTGGTCTTCCTCCATTGCTGTCATAGCTTAAAGAGATGCAGATGGGAAATAAATATGTTGCCCCCGGGTACTCTTTATGTAGCTTATGAGTTGCTCCTGTCTACCTTCAGCCTGAGCACCTTCTCGAGAAGCTCCAGCTTGAGTGTTGTCTCCTCCCTGAACCTGCCCTTCTTCGCCTCTCTAACTTTTCCAAGGTCATAGCAGGTGGTGTTGTCTATATCCACAAGCACACCCCTTAGACCAAGACGCTCAAAGTCGCGCTGGTGCTTTATGAAGAAGCTCTCACAGCAGGTACCTATAAACGAGGAGATGCCCCGCTCGCGCAGACTGCGCAGCGTCTCCTCCAGATGCTCGTAATTCACAATTGTAATTGCCTCTAGGCCCAGCTCCTCCGCAAGCTCGTAGGCTCTGCCCACAGTGCAGCGCCCGCACTTTCTACAGTCATTCTTGTAGCGCAGGTCGCAATCCTTTGCCTTGGCGCAGTAGGGCAAAAGCAGGGCGCGAGGTGCGCGCACATCTTCAAAGTCACCGAGCACTGTGAATACGCGGTTCGCCTCTTCTATGCCGATGCCGTATTTCTTAAGTCTGAGCTTTGCCAGTGCGGCAAGCACAACTTCAACGAAATCATCAACACTCGCTCCAGGAATCTCCACCTCCCGCTCTGAGAAGAAGCGTCTTATCACCCTCTCAACCTCCTCCGGCGCCGCGCTCGCGTCTTTGAGCCTGGCTTCAAGGTCGAATATCGCCCTCTTGGGGTAGGCGAAGAAATCTCCTGTAATTAAGGCAAAATGGATGCGCTCATTCTTCGCGTCTACGACAAGCTGAACGCGAATGAGCCCGCCGGGCGTCTTTTTCGCTGCTCGAAGTGTGGTGCGCTGCTCCGGCGCGCGCCGCGTGCTGTACACCCAGGCGCGAGATTTGAACTTTGGCAGGAGCTTTTTGTACAGGTCCCTCTCCTCAGGAAGGAGCTCCCCTTCCTCAAAGCGCAGATTAAATTCCTCAGAAAAGCCCTGCATCAGCGCCTGCTTCACCTCATCCAGCTCAGGTAAGTGGCCCAACTCCCACTTAACGCAGGTGACACGCTCCTTTACCGACTCTATCTCCTTGTCCTTGAGCTTCTCCGTGGGGATGCGCAGCGCCCTGAGCATGGTTTCAACGTCGAAGTCCATGAGCAGCGTGCCCTGAAAGAGGAATACATCCTCTTCCAGCGCCCCTCCTGTACCCGAGATTTTTCTCCCATTGACCTCTATGTCGTTCTTGGGGCGAAAGCTCGCCTCTATACCAAGCTTTCTCAGGCCACGAGCAGCGGCGCGGCATATAACCTCGTAAAGTTCCTCCACCCGCTTTGGAAAGGCCTCGTAGCCACGAGGTGCGATAAGCTCCCACCCAAGCTGCGACTCATCAAAGTACAGTGCCCCCCCGCCGGTGATACGACGGTTTATGTCTATACCCGCCTGCCTGCAGAATTCCTCGCGTATCTCAAGCTCAACGCTCTGATGAAAGCCCACCAGCGCGGCATGAGGCGAAAACTGGAGGAAGCGTAGCGTGTTGGGCGTTGAATGCCTCGCCCTTGCAAGAAGCAGCGCCTCGTCGAGGGCAAGATTCTCGGCAGCACTGCGCTTACCTGTATCGAGAAGTCGCCAGGTCTGCATAGCCTTTATTGCCAAGGCTGGCGAGGGCAAAGTATTCTACTCACCAGCCCTATACAAAGCCTCCAACCCTCTACTTGCAAAAGAATAAAAGAAAAAAGAGCCCTTACTGACCGGGCATTGCCGGCATCTGTGGTATGCCTCCCATTCCCGGCATTGGCATGCCGCCCTCGCCCATGCTGAACTCATTCACCACGTTACCCTGCTCATCGTACTCCTTAAAACTGAACTTGCCCTCTTCAATCCTCCACTCCGCTCGCAGCCTGCCCTGGTCGTCGTAGAATAGCATGTGGGTATAATCACCCTCTTTGGTAAAGTAGCCCTCCCAGCGGGCATACTCCTCACCCGTCTTTCCCTCGAGCACCGCCTTGCAGGTCTGCCTGCCCTCGTGCTCCACTACGCCTTTAACCATTAGCCTTGCGCTCTCTCCGGTGGTGGGGTTCATCCACTGCCAGTAGGAGCCCCTGATACACCACTCCTCAGGTGCGACCTCCTCTTTGACCTTCTCTGCCACCTTCTCTCCAACAGCCTCTCCAGCACCGCTTCCACCGCCGGTGCAGCCGGCCAGCAACACCAGTGCTACAAGAGCCACCATCCACCTCATTACTCCACCTCACACATACCTCTCGGCGATGTCTCCTGCGAAGGGTACCTTGTACCTCTCTCCCTTATAAGCTTTGTACATCAGGAGCACCCAGAGCACAACCGAGGCTATAAACACCACAAGGCCCAGAAGTCCGCCGATTATCCAGCCCAGGAAGGGAATCATCATTATTATCGGTATAACCACCCAGTTTATAATCAGCAGCGTCCCAAATACCACAATGCTCTGCATTGCATGGAAGCGCACAAATTTATTCTCCTTTTCAATTACATAGAAAATGATACCGGTTATAACAAACAGAAGATAACAGAGCAAACCTGCAATATTCTCGTCTAAACCGGTGCTTGTCTTCTCACCCATTCCTTTCACCTCCTTTTATAGTCTTTGGATTGGCAGGATATAATATTTTCGCTTTCTCAGAAAAAGTATGTTTTGCTTATTTTTTTACGCCCTCATGAATGTAAAATTTATTTTACAAAATACTAATGTTAAAAACAGGACTTTTCTTTGCAAAATAAAAACAGGGATGAGGCTCACACACCTATAATTTTCCTGAGCACCCGCCTGTCCAGCTTTTTTATCCCGAGTATGTCGCGGAGGGTGAGGATGCCCACAAGCTTGCCCTCCTTCAGCACGGGCAGTCTCCTGAAGCCGTGCCTCTGCATGGTCGCGAGCACATTCTCAATGCTCGTGGACTCGCTCACAGTAATAAGCTCTGTGCTCATCACATCCTCCACCCGGGTGTCTCCTCCAAGGCCCTGTGCCACAACGCGCGTGGCAAGGTCGCGCTCTGTGATTATCCCAACAGGATATCCCTCATCCACCACCACGAGGGTGCCGATGTTGTGCTCCCTCATTAAGCGAGCTGCCTCCCTCACACTGGCATGAGGGGGAACAGTAACCACCCTCTTATTCATCACATCACCCGCTCTCACCATAACACCTCCCAATTAAAAATGCGGTTCCTCAGTGCTCCAGACGGATATCATCCCGCGGGGTCATACTTGGGTTCACTCATCATAGGAACCGATGCTGCGCAGCTTGGTTTCAATACTCGCCTCCTTATCAAGACGGTGATCTATGCGAAGTGTCGTTACTACGCGTTTCGCTCCCTTCTTGAGGACCGCCTCATGAGCTAATTTTACAGCAAAGAGTAACGTCTCTAAATCCTTTGCCTCTATCTCGGTAGCCATCGCCCTGGGCACCGCCCGCACATCTGCTTGCTCAAGCGCCTCTATTGCTGCCCTGACGTACTCTCCCACGCTGGTTTTGCCTGTACCTATGGGCACGACGCTGAGCTCAGCGACTATCATCTCACTCCCTCGCAATAGTTATGCTGTGCCTGTCCATGTCTATCTCCACAATGCGCGCACCCTCAAACTCACGCCGCTCGCCGAGCACGCCTACTGCGACAACCTTCCCCTCCTTCTCACGCACCAGTATTGCCTCGTCCATCACCTTGGTTCGCTGCCCATTTTCCAGAAGGTAGAGCTTGGATTCGCACATAGTATCTCCTTTTACACCAAAGCGTCCCGAGTAAAAATTTATAAGAGGTGGAGCCCAGCTAGGAATATGGTTATAATAGACGACATAGGCAGCTTTCCGCTGCCCGCAGGGGTAAGCAGGGAGGAGTTCGAGAGGGTTTACCTAGACGCCCTCACAGCCTTCGCCGAGGGAAAGAGGCTGGAAGAGGTACCTGCGCTCAAGCCCTTCTGCAGCGCCGTAGCAGCGTCGCTCCACGCCAAGCTCGAGACCGGCTTAGAGGTGGTGACCTACCCCCAGCACTACGACATGCACCGCCAGTTCATGGAGCCCATTGAGAGGTATCAGCAGGAGCCTTACCTAATCCAGAAGAAGTACGCCGTAATCCCGGAGCTCTACGTTGTGAGGAGGGAGGCAGAGCGCTACTACGAGGAGCAGGGCGAGCGCCTGCGCGTGCGAGTGTGCGTCACGGGCGCGATTGAGCTCTACCTGAAGACTCCCTTCGGCTTCAATGTCTACGAGGAGGTGCTCATGAACATCGCAAGGAGCGTCAACAGCTTCCTGAAAAACTCTCTGCTCAACACAAAGCACGTGGTAACAGAGGTGGTGAGCATAGACGAGCCCAGCCTGGGTTTTGTGGACCTTCTCAACATAGACAGCGATGGGATAATCAGAGCCTTGGAGGAGAGCGTGCGCGGGGTTAATGCAAAGGTGCAGGTGCATCTGCACACCCTGAAGGCGGCTGAGTATCCGCTTGAGGCGAGAGGCATACACATCCTTACTGGCGAGTTTGCCTCTTCACCTGAAAACATAAACTTCATCTCAAAGCGCGACCTCGAGAACCACGACAAGTTTCTTAGGGGAGGGGTTGCAAGCACCAGCATTGACCGCAAGCTTGGCAGCTTCATTGAGCGCGGGATAAAGCACCCATCGCCGGAGCAGCTCGCCGACAGTGTGGATGAGATTAAGGCACTCTACCTGAAGCTCAGGGAGAAATTCGGTGAGCGCCTGCTATTCGCAGGTCCAGACTGCGGTCTGGGAAGCTGGCCCTCTCAGGAGGCAGCACAGCTGGTGTTGAGGAGGTGCGTACTCGCAATACGCGAGGTTGAAAATGATTGAATTAATTTTTAGTCGTTTTTAAAATTATTAAAATTTAATTTAAAACATGGGATATTGTCATTTTCTAATAATGTAATTAAAGAGGGGTTATTTTACTTATATATGCTCAAAGAGGATTAACTAAATTAATGACTTTTATCGGGATATGTTTTTATAATAATGTTTGGTGATGTAAATTTTATAAGTTAGGTTGAACCCATGAGGCGTTGAGCTTCTTTTATACGACTCATGGGTTCCCCCTCCCCCCACCTCCTCCCTATTCCCTTCTTCTACGAAAGCTTATTACTGAAGGAGATGCAGTTTATAAACAGGTTAAAATGAGGCCCCTGAAGTTCCTGCTACTGCTAATGCTGTTTTCTGCCTGTCTCACCCAGCCTGAGCGAGGTGTATACCTCTCAAAATACCCCAATGGTTATAAAGCTGCAGTTGTTGTTACCTTCGACACCGAGGTTTTGCGCGGGGGCGAGCTTGAAGCCATAGCAGAGGTGCTCAGGCAGAGGGAGATGAATGCCACTTTTTTCGTAGTGGCAGGGTACTTTCAGAACAATGCAGAGGTGCTGACACCGCTGAGAAGCTTTGAGGTGGCAAGCATGGGGTGGTCGCAGCCTGCATGGGTTAATGCATCAGAAGAGGAGAGAATGCAGCAGATTTTGAGAGCCCATGAATGGTTTGAGCGGCACGGCTTTAAGATTCGTGGATTCAGGGCGCCCTACCTCAACGCGAGCAGAGCTACGCTTGAGCTTGTGGCAGAGATGGGCTATGCCTATGACTCATCCCTCTTCTACGGCTTTGAGCCCTACACCGTTGGGGGTGTGCTTGAGATTCCTGTTAGCATGAACTTCGACGCCTTCTGGGACGAGGAGAAGATGAGCTTCACCCTTCTGCCAACCTACCTGGCCTTCCAGCGCGCCTATGATGCCGGTGAGGTTTTCACCCTGCTAACTCACGTTCAGACAGCCTCCAGAAATCTTGAGAACTTCACAGCCTTTCTGGACTACATGAGGGAGCGCAGGGTGTGGTTCCCATCCGCAGGGGAGCTTGCGGAGTGGTGGCTGGTGAGGGAGAACCTCGAGCTTACCCAAGAGGGCAGCACTCTAATCCTGCGCAACCACAACGCTAGGGCGGTAAGGGGTGCAACCGCAATCGTGGCTGCGAGGACCGCGAAGGGTGCAGAGGGCGCGGTGGAAACCTGGCATGACCCCGCGAGCGGCAGGCTATACGTGGTATTCCCCGAGGTTCCTCCTGCGGGAGAAGTGAGGGTAACTTTAGAGTGAGGGGATAAAGCTTTTTAAGATGATGCTTCACTTAAGCTTATGAGCAGAATTGCAGAGAAGTTCGCTGAGCTGAAGCGACGCAACGAGGGCGCGCTGATAGGCTATTTAACCCTCGGCGATCCCACACCGGAGGACTCCCTTAAGCTCGCCCTCTGCCTCGCAGAGGAGGTGGACATCCTGGAGCTGGGGATACCCTTTTCCGATCCCATTGCCGACGGACCCACGATTCAGGGTGCAATCGACAGGGCCCTGCGCGCAGGCACCAACACCGACCACTGCTTTGAAATTGCGTTAGAACTCCGGAGGAGGGGTGTAGAAATACCGCTGGTGTTCATGACCTACTACAACATAGTTCTCCAGTACGGTGAGGAGCGCTTCGTCGCCAGGTGCCGCGAGGTGGGTGTGGATGGTTTGCTGGTGAGCGATCTTCCTGTAGAAGAAGCCTCTCATCTCGTAAAAATCTGCAGAAAGCATGGCGTGGATATGATATTCTTAATAGCGCCCACCACCACCGAGGAGAGGATGAAAAAGATTCTGAGGAACGCCTCGGGCTTCGTCTACCTGGTCTCGCTTCTGGGCACCACAGGTGCGAGGGAAAAGCTGAGTGAGTTAACCATAGAAAAGACGAAGTGGGCGCTTCAGTATGTGACGGACCTGCCCCTTGCGGTGGGCTTTGGAATCTCAAAGCCGGAGCATGTGCGCGCGGTTATTGAGGCGGGTGCCTCCGGTGCGGTTGTTGGGAGCGCCTTTGTCAAGATTGTGGAGGAGAAGGGCAGCGAAGCCTGCGATGAGTTGCGAAGCTTTGCCGCAGAGCTCAAGTCTGGCACAAGGCTAGGCTGAGGCGCCATCCACTATCCTCTTTATTGCCTCAGTCACCCTTTCGGGGAGCTCTCCCAGGTCGGCGTCGGTGAAGTTTGCGAGCACGCCTGCCAAGATACCGCTCACCACCACCCTGCCGTCTTTTTCATAGACGTTCACCTTGCACGGCATGAAGAGCCCCAGGTTTATGTCCCTTTTCAGCGCCTCAGCTGCCAGTGCTGGATTGCAGATCTCCACCATCTTGAAGGGCGTGAAGTCAATACCCTTTCTGGCGAGTGACTTCTGCAGGTCGTGCACTGCGAGCACGCCAAAACCCTCCTCCTTCGCGAGGGTCTGCACCTTCTCCACAACCACCTCGAAGTCGCCTTTCGCTTCTTTGGTATAGTGAAACTCTTCCATTTTCTCACCTCTATGTTTTTATGTGTTACACATATATGAACATAAATACATTAAAAGCTCGCGGCGTAAAGGAATACTGTATGCTCACCCGGGAGCTTCTCGATGCAGTGGAGGAGATAGCGGAGAGAAAGAGCGTGAAGGAGTACTCCGGCTACCTTGCAGCGAGCGCCTTTTTTGAGAAGGGGAGATATGATGAGGTCGAGAGGCTCATCCTATCCCGCCTGGAGGCACGCGATGAGGGTGAGCTTATATCCTGCAGAATTTCCTCTGGCGCAATCTTCGATTCCCGCAGGGAGCAATTCAAAATACTGAGGGGGAGGCTCCTCGAATTTTATGACTATGCAGAGATGAGCGCATGCTTCATAAGGCTCTACTATCTCCGCGACCTTGGCAGCAGAAGAGAGTGGGTGGCTCTGTACATAGATGAGAATCCTGCCACGCCCTGGTGGGCGGAGGAGAGGCTCTAATTATTCTTGCCCACGGGGCAAGAGGCATAACACATTATAATTTCTCAAGGAGGTTATGATGATGCATCGTCCCGTTGTTAAAAAAGCTGATGGAAAGAGAAAAGGGAGAGGGTTCAGCCTAAGAGAGCTTCAGGGAGCAGGGATCAGTCTCATCCAGGCAAAAAAGCTGGGTATTGCCATAGACAGGCGCAGAAAGAGTCTCCATAAGGAGAATGTTGAAGAGCTGAAGAGGATCGCCACGCAGAAGCCAGCTCCAGAGAAGAAGGAAAAGAAGGTGGAGAAGGTCGTTAAGCTGGAGGAGATAAAAGGAGTAGGGCCGAAAAAAGCCCAGCAGCTTGCGAAAGCTGGTATCAAAACCGCCAATGACCTGCTCAAAGCGAATCTCAAAGAAGTTTCTGAAAAGTCGGGCATCTCTACAAAAGTGCTGGAGAAACTTGTCAGAGAGGCAGAGAAACTGATAAAGCAGAGTTAGTCCATCTTCCGGGACTGTGCATCTCGTAATGGGATAAAGTTAATATGGATGAATTGCAATATAATGGCGGAGTTACCCGGAAGTTTTCACTTCCGGAGTGGCGGAAGTGGTGAGCATGAGAAGGGCGAACTCCTTTGGGGTTTTCTACCAGTTCCGGTGCCTCAACTGCGGCACAGCGATTCCTTCGCACAGGGACTTCTGCTCCAAAGATTGCGAAGAGAAGTTCTTTTCTGATGTCGGGGAGGGCTAGGCGAACATGTTCGCATAAAAGAATTTATCCTATGGCAAAAAGGTTAATTTGCCATAGCCCCGTCTACCCGCCTTCTCTCTTTTTTTATTGTTCTTTTATTGTTCTGGGCAAAGTCTGGAAATTAGATAAAAACATCCAGGGTTATGAAAGTAAAGAGGCAGATGCTGAAGAGCACATTTATGTTAAAGAAGGCGACACCCACCCTTTTAAGGTTCTCTGGTTTTACTATTGCATGCTCATAGGCGAGAAGCGCTGACATCACCGTGAGACCGAGAAGGTAAATCCTGCCCAGCGATGAAAAGAAATAGAGAAGGAGCAGGAATAACAGGGTAGCACCATGGAAAAGCGACGAGATTTTCAGGGCATTTGCTATGCCAAAGCGCACAGGGATCGAGTGTAGCCCTTCGCGCCGGTCAAACTCCAGGTCCTGCGTTGCATAGATTATATCAAAGCCCGCAACCCAGAAGATTACCGCCGCCGCAAGGAGAATCGCCGGCAAATCGATGCTTGCACGCACCGCTACCCACGCTCCAAAGGGAGCGATCGCAAGCGCCGAGCCCAGGACAAGATGACTCAGCCATGTAAAGCGCTTCATGTAAGGATAACCCCAGATTATCGCCACTGCAATGGGGTAGAGCTTTACACAGAGTTCATTAAGCATCACCGCCGCCAGCAGGAGCAGGGCCAGAGAAATGACCACAATAACCCAGACCTCCCGCGGTGAGACTAATCCACGGGGCAATGCCCTGTCAGCAGTCCTCGGATTCCTCGCATCTATCTCCCGGTCTATTAAGCGGTTGAGACACATCGCGGCAGTGCGCGCCGAGAACAAGCCCAGGGTTATCCAGAAGAGAGTCCATGCACTTGGCAGACCCTGCGCAGCAAGTATTGCCCCGGAGTAGAGGAAGGGCATTGCAAACAGGGTATGCTCTATTTTTATCATCTCCAGTATAATCCTGAGCTTCTGGAGCATGGCTTAGGCATCACCCTTATAGCTTAAGAATTTTGCTCTACGCAAACCGCAGACGGTTTGACCGTCGTCCTCCCCTGGTTACTCGTACCTAAGCGCCTCTATAGGATTAAGCTTCGCCGCCTTGTACGCCGGATAAACACCTGACAGCACTCCCACCAGAAGGGAGAATCCAAGCGCTCCAAGCACCAGCTTCCTGTCGATTACTGTTATGAAACTCGAACCTATGTATACCTGCCCCACATATTCAATTGCCTTAGAGATAATCGCCCCCAGAACCAGACCAATGCCGCCTCCGAGGGCGCCTATGAGTGCAGACTCCACAAGAAATATCCTCAGAACCATGGCATCAGTTGCGCCAATAGCCTTCATCACCCCTATCTCACGGGTACGCTCGAGCACTGACGTAAGCATGGTGTTCATTATAATCACCCCACCCACAATTATTGAGATGCCCGCTATTCCGCCAAGTACAAAGGTTATTATTGTTATCACTGTGGCAATTTGCTCTGCAAGCTGCTCCGTGGTAAAAACCTCAAAGTCCTTACCCCCGCGCCGCTTTTCCAGCACGTCCTCTATCTTCTTTGCCAGGGTTTTCACAGCATTCTCATTCTCGGCAATGACCCACAGCATTGTTATTTCATCACCCGCATCGTAGAGGTCCTGTGCTGCCTTCAGGGGCATGTATACGCTGGAATCATCCTCTGCATTGCCTATCTCCTCAAAGACGCCCACAACCTTGAAGCGGCGCTGATTTATCTTCACAACCTCGCCAACGCTTATCTTTTTGTCGAAAAACTTCTCGGCCACACGGTAGCCCAGATTAACACTTTTCAACTCATTGTCGTTAAAATACCTGCCCTTGCGGATGCTATAGAACTGTCTGAAGTACTCCGCCCCTCTCCTCTCCACACCCGTGACATAGATCTCCTTCTTCTCACCCATGTACTCTATTGTTCCAGGGCGATAGAAGATGGGGAGCACATCCTTGACATTCGGCAGACTTTTTATCGCACGGAGGTCTGCCTGGTCGAAGGGCTTGAACTCCATCGGCGTACCCCTGGCTGCAAAAGCCTGCGGCGGGGTTATCATTATCTTATCTCCACCCAGTGCATCCAGCTGTTGGGTTATGCTGGTGCGCATACCCTCACCAATGGACACCATCGCCACGATTATGGCAATGCCTATAACTATACCAAGCACCGTGAGGAAGGTTCGCAGCTTTGCCTGGGTCATGTTCTTAATCGCATAGCTCAGCTCCTCAATCATGCCCGGAGCGCCTCCACGGGATTAAGCCTGAGCGCACGGTATGCCGGATACAGACCGGCGACCACACCTATCACCAGGGAGAAGATCAGTGCAAAAAGCACCAGCTCAGGTGTCACCGCTGTGGTTAACACCCCTTCGCCAAGATAGCGTGCTGCTGCTGTGTTAATCGCCAGGGAGATGAGATACCCCATGGCCACACCTATACACCCGCCAGCCAGGCCAAGAAATGCCGCATCCGTCAGAAAAATCTTCATAACCTGGGCATTACTCGCCCCTGTAGCCTTCAGTATGCCGATTTCCCGGGTACGCTCTGTGACATTCATAATCATGGTATTTGCTATACCTATTGCCCCAACGATAAGTGAAACCGCAGCCAGGCCCCCAAAAACGACCTGCACAACACGGTATGCCTCACCCACGCGCTCAATGATCTCCTTCTGTGTCATAACAAAGAAGTTCTCCTTGGAACCTTTCCTCTTCTCAAGCTCATTCTCTATTCTCAGCCTCACGTCGTCTATATCAGCACCCTTATCTATCCTTGCTATTATCAGTGTAACTTTATTGCCCGCGCCAAAGATATCCCGGATGGTGTCCAGGTTGGTGTATATGGTATAGTCCTTCTCACGGTCGCCCGTCTTCTTGAATACACCCACCACCTCAAATCCCACGCCGTGAATTTTAAGCGTGTTGCCCACATTCACGTCCCTGGAAAAAACATCACTGGCAACTCCATAACCAACAACCACCTTGTACCTGTCTCCACGCTGCAGCCACCGCCCCTTCAGCAGGCGGTAACCACTCGCGCCGCCGCCGAAAGTGGCCTCTGCCTTCTCAGGGTCAATCCCGTATATCTTGACAATTCTGCGTTCATTGCGAAAGCCTACATCGCCTGCAACGCTGTAGAGCGGCGACACAAAGGCAACGCCCGCAACGCGCTCAATTGCATCTGCATCCTCGTCTGTTAAGGTAGTCGCAGCCGTACCGTAGGCCAGCCTTGGAATAATAAAAATCTTATCACTGCCCAGCTGCTCCAGCTGCTCCTTTAGAGCAGCCTTCATCCCGGAGCCAATGGAGATCATGGACACAACTGCCATTATTCCAATAATAACCCCCAGTAGTGTGAGAAAACTCCGAACTTTATGATGGCTGAGATTCTTAACAGAAAATAGGATGTAATCAAGCATTTTCGTCCCTCTCTATCTCCCGTACAATCCCGTCTCTCAGCTTTACCCTCATCCTCGCACGCTTTCCAAAATCCGGGTCATGGGTCACTACAACAAGGGTTTTCCCGAGTTTGTTTAATTTCTCCAGGAGCTCAATAACCACCATGCCTGAGGCGGTGTCCAGGTTACCGGTGGGCTCATCAGCGAGAATTATCTCCGGGTCATTGGCGAGCGCCCTCGCTATAGCCACGCGCTGCCGTTCACCACCGCTTAGCTCCGCCGGCTTGTGGTGCAGCCTTTCCCCAAGCCCAACAAGCTCAAGCAGTTCTTTGGCACGGCGCATTCTCGCAGCCCTGCTAACACCGGCGAACCACATTGGCAGCGCCACATTCTCCAGCGCCGTAAGCTTGTTTATAAGATTGAACTGCTGGAATACAAATCCAATCTTCTTCCTCCTGAGCATTGCAAGGCGCTCGTCGTTCAGCTTTGCTATATCCACACCATCAATGTAGACCTTCCCGCTGGTTGGCCTGTCCAGGGCTCCTATTAAATTCATCAGGGTACTCTTTCCAGAACCCGAAGGGCCCATAATAGAGGCGTACTCACCTTTGGGTATTTCCAGGTTTACCCCTCTCAGTGCGGGCACCTCAACCTTGCCCAGGCGGTATATCTTAACCACATTCTCGAGCCTAATTACCATCTAACGCCCCCTAGAGCTGGGCGCTTTTCCGCCTGCGCCACCAGACAATACCAGCAATCAGCAGTATCCCGATGCCTGCGAGCAGTTTCAGCGGCATACGCTTTTCGGGTCTGGTTACGGTTAGTGCTATCTCCCTTTCCTCCTCGTGGAGCCTGCCCTTCTCGTCGAGGTAGTAGATCTTCACAGGCAGACTGTAGCTCTTTGGCTCTGCGAGGGGTAAAACTTCCAGGTCAAAAATCGCAGTGGAGGTATCGTCCTGTTTTATTGTGCCCAGGTAAGAGGTTCTTGCACCTGAGAATGTCTCTGGCAGGGAAAGCTCAACCTTCACCGCCTTTGCGTCCTGCTTGCCTATGTTCTCAAGCTGAATTGAGAGGGTGAAGGCTTTACCTGGTGTGAGCTTTGCCGGAGAAGTATCCAAGCCAGCAACCTCAAGCTTCGCCGGCTCCTTCTCGTAAATAAATATCTCCACCTCTTTATCAAACTCTTCACGTGCCTTCTCTTCTGTGGTATAGCTCAACTTCACCCCAATCTTCCTTGCCCCTGCCTCGGCCTCCTTTTCAGCCTTCAGGGAGAATGCTGCAGCCGCCTGTCTGTTCCTCTCCAGTGTCCCAAGAAATGCGACCCTCTCACCGGTTATCCCCTGAGGCAATGAAAGCTCAACTTTAACATTTTCGGCCTTCGCTGTGCCTATGTTCTCAAAGGCGATTACAAGTGTAAATTCTGTATCCGGGTAAATCCTTGCAGGGGTTTTGTTAACCCCAGAAATAACAATCTCTGGGTCACCGGCCACCTTCAGGCCGAACTCAAGGGTCTCGCTCTGCACATTATTGTACTCATCCCGCCAGACCAGCTTCAGGGGGACCGTATACGTCCCAAATGCTGTATCCTTATCCACATGCACCCGGTATCTCACAGTAAATCTCTCATTCTGAAGTATCACCCCGAAGTACTTGGTTGGCTGCCCCTCTGCAGCGTACTTCGTTACATATATCTTCTTTGCCCCGAGCACTGAGAGAGGCGAGGTTGACTCAGGGTCGAGCACCGCATGTACATATGCAGCATAATCTATGCCCAGATTCGCAATTGTTATGGTCAGAGTTGTGGTTTCACCCGGAGCAACTTCTTCTGGAGAGATTTTCATTATGTAGAAATCTACATTATCCGCAAAAGCAGGTGGAATGAAGAATATCAGGCACGTTAATAGAATTAATCCGCTTTTCATATCACGCCCTCCAACAATTTTTATAATAGAGGCTATAAATAACTTGCGGGGACTTAACCGGCGCCGGGGTTATACCTGATTTATGATGTTAAAAATACAGAGCGGAGTAAAATATTTAAGTTCGTGCTTAGATTATGATATTACCCAGGAGTGGTAGCTCAGCCTGGGAGAGCGCTCGACTGAAGATCGAGTGGTCGGGAGTTCAAATCTCCCCCACTCCACTTTTAAAGGATGCGTAACATTATGCATGCGACGGAAAAGGAGTTTTACGAGGACAAAATAAACAAGCTGAAGCAGCATGAAGAGTCGCTGCTGAAGCAGCTAAAGGAGAAGGAGCAGCTTCTTCAGGAGCTGGAGGGGGAGAGAACCCAGCTGGAGAAGTACAGAAAGGAGAGGGATGAGCTTAAAGAGCTCTACAAGAAAGCTGAGAGCGAAATAAAGGCGTTGAAGGTAATGCTGGATGAGAAAACAAACCTGCTTGTGAAGATGGAAAGTGAGCTTGAAGGGCTTAAAAAGGAGCTGGAAGAGAAGGAACGTATTATCCTCGACCTAACCAACGAGAGGGCCGCCTTCAAGGCCAAGGTGGAGGGCTACCGCGAGGACATAGAAGAGAAGAAGGTGCAGCTCCTCGAAAAGGAGCGTGAGCTGCGCGAGGTTATGCGCAAGAGTGCAGAACTTGAGGCAGAGGTCAAAACTCTTACAAGGTACCTGGCGGAGAAGGAGAAGGAGATTGAGAAGAAGGATAGAAAGCTGGAGGAACAGGAAAAGGAAATTTTCCTGCTTAAAGAGAGAATCGGCAAGCTGGAGCTGGAGAGGGAGGATTTGATGAAGAAGGTTGAGAGGTACGAGCGTCTGCTTTAATACTCCACACCTCGCCTCCCCATAAATCCACGCTGGTAGGGGTGCTTCACAAGCTTCATCTCAGTCACCAGGTCGGCCTTTTCTATGAACTCCTTCGGAGCCCGCCTGCCGGTGAGCACCAGCACAGTCTCCGGGGGTACGCGCTCCATAAGCTCGAGAACCTCCTCCTTGGGCACAAGCCCGAAGGCGGCGGCAAGGTTTACCTCGTCCAGCACGAGGATGCGGGGCTTCTGCTTTAAAGCCTGCTTCGCAAAGGCGAGCGCCTTGCGGGCGTGCTCCCTGTCCTCTGCACGCGGGTGGAGAAGGTCGATGTAGTGCCTGCTTCCGAACTGGTGCACCTCATAGAGAGGCGCAAGCTTCTTCTGCACCTTGTACTCCCCTATGTCCGGGTTGCCCTTCAGGAACTGTACCACTATAGCCTTAAACCCGTGCCCCACGGCGCGAACCGCAAGGCCTATGGCGTTGGTGGTTTTCCCCTCGCCCTCGCCCGTGTAGAGGTAAACCAGACCCCGCATGGGAATCACACTATGCACTCTCTCGTGGGGCAGCCTCCCGAGTATTCCGCATCCGCGCTGATGTGCTCCTCGCCCGTCTCCCTCTTGAAGATTGGCCCGATGTAGAGCACCTGCTCCCGCTTGCTCCCGTAGCGATAGACCGTAATCCCCTTGCATTTAAGCTCGTAGGCGAGCATAAACGCTCTTCGCACGTCCTCCAAGCTGGCGTCGTGGGGCAGGTTTATGGTCTTGCTCACCGCATTGTCCACGTGCTTCTGGAAGGCCGCCTGCATGCGCACATGCCACTCCGGCGCTATATCCAGGGCGGTGACAAAGAGCTCGCGCACGTCTCGGGGTATCTCCTTGATATCCTGGATTGAGCCGCTCTTGGCTATCTTCATCATCAGCGAGGTGGAGTAGAAGCCCCTCTCCCTCGCGATGCGCTCGAAGAGGGGGTTCACCTCCAGCAGCTTTGTGCCCTCCATCACATTGCGTATGAAGGATATCGCGAAGAGCGGCTCTATTCCGGAACTCGTGCCCGCGATTATGCTTATCGTGCCCGTCGGGGCTATCGTGGTAACCGTGGCGTTGCGCATCGCTTCGCCCGCGTAGATGCTCTTGTCTATGTTCGGGAAGGAGCCCCTCTGCTCCGCGAGCTCTCTCGAGGCCTGCTTTGCCTCGCGCTGGATGAAGCCCATGAGCTTCTCCGCAAAGCTCACCGCCTCTTTGGTATCGTAGCGCAGCCCCAGCATTATCAGCATCTCAGCCCAGCCCATCACGCCCAAGCCAATCTTGCGGTTGCCTTTTGTCATGCGCTCTATCGCTTTGAGGGGGTAGCGGTTCGCATCTATAACGTTGTCCAGGAAGTGAACGCCCAGGCGGACTGCCTCGCGAAGACGCTCCCAGTCGACCTCGCCCTTCCTGACAAAATGCGAGAGGTTGATTGAGCCCAGGTTGCAGGACTCGTATGGCAAAAGAGGCACCTCGCCGCAGTTGTGCACCACTATCCCGTTGGCTATGAAAGAGTGGTAGCAGGGTTCTGTCAGGTCATAAACCTCCTCCTCACCCTCTTCCACAACCTCCTCAACTTCGTCCACAAAGGTATCCCGGTAAAAGGCTCCACGCCTGTTTGGCATCCTCTCCATGAAGGCGCTTCGCTTCCTGCAGGGCAGGAAGCCTATCTCCCCGGCAAACCTGCCCAGGCTCTGCCTGGTGATCACAAGCTCGTAGTAGTGCTCAGCCCTGCTCTCATACCGCCTTCGCTCTCCTCCCACGGTGCTGTAAACAAAAGCCTTTGACCTGCTGTACCTCCGCTTGTACATCTTTGCCTTTATGCCAAAGTTCAGCAGGAGGAGCTGCACCTGCTTCGCGAGCTTCTCCGAGGCGGTGGTCAGCCTCACCTGTCCGCGGTTCTTTCCCGTGCCTATGGTACCGTCGGCTGTGAAAAGCGCCTGAAGGAAGCCAGCAACCGCCTCTCTTGGAGCCGTGAACAGCGCCTTGGGAACCTCTTTCTCCATGGTCTTCGCCCGCTTAACCCCGAGCTTTGCGAAGAACTCCACCATCCCCCTCGCATGGTACTGCAGCCTCTTAACGCCGCCGTACTCCTGCGGTCTTACTTCGCACGCGTTCCAGCGGTTCAGTATTCTGGCGAAGTAGGGCAGTAGCTCTGCCTCATCCTTCCCGAAGTAGAATATCGCCTTCTCCTCTGTTAGAGCGCCGTCGCCGATGAGCCAGCCGAGCACCTGCCCCAGCTCGCGGGACCATTTAGAAGGCAGGCGCAGCCTCCTCCGCTTCGTCAGGTTGTTGAGCTCCTCAACATCAAAAGGAAGCTCGTAGCTCCTGTTAAACACACCAGCGCTCTGGATCAGCACCCTGTCGCCCTTCCTGAGCTCGCCAACCCTTCGCCAGCCTCTGGGTGTTAGAACAGGGTGCTCTGCCGTGGCACGGAGCTCATAGCCCGCGCGGGTGCGCAGCCTGTAAACCCTCTTTATCCCCGTCTTAAAAATCCTCAGAGCATGCCTGAGCTCTGCTCTGCCGCCGTTGAGGCGAGGGTCAACGAGCACCTCCCGCCTCTTCCCGACGATCTCTGAAATCCTCTCAAGTCCTTGTGAAGTTGCAACCAGCGTGTCGCCGGTTACGCACGGGTTTGTGCTCTCTATCTCGCCCAGCTCCGGCGTGGGGTTGTGGCGGTTCACCTCGTCCAGGAAAACCAGCCCAGGATCGCCGGTGCGCCAGGCGGCGGTTACAATCATGTCGAACACGTCTCTTGCCCTGACGTGGCGCACCACCTCGCCGTTCCTCGGGTTCACCAGCGGGTACTCCTCATCCCTGCGCACCGCTCGCATAAAGGCGTCGGTCACGCCAACGCTCAGGTTGAAGTTCTCAAGCACGCCCTCCTGCTGCTTGGCTGTGATAAACTCTATTATGTCCGGGTGGTCAACGCGCAGAATGCCCATGTTCGCCCCGCGGCGCTTTCCCCCCTGCTTTATAACATCTGTGGTAACGTCGAAGATGCGGATAAAGGAAACCGGGCCAGAGGCGACGCCCTTTGTGGAGCGCACTATGTCGCCGCGCGGGCGCAGCTTTGAGAAGCTGAAGCCCGTGCCCCCGCCGCTCTGCTGCACCAGCGCCATGTGCTTCAGCGCATCGAAGATGCTATCCAGCGAGTCCTCCACCGGGAGGACGAAACACGCGCTGAGCTGCCCCAGGCGGGTGCCTGCGTTCATCAGCGTGGGCGAGTTGGGCAGGAAGTCCAGCCTGACCATGGCGGAGTAGAAGCGCTTCTCGGCCCCGGAAACGTCTCCGCCGTAGCGCTTCTCCACCCTCGCTATCGCCCTCGCAACACGCCTGAACATCTGCGCAGGGGTTTCAATCACCTCGCCCCTGTCGTTCTTTAGCAGGTAGCGCTTCTGCAGCACCTGCGTGGCGTTGACGCTCAGCTTTAAATCGTCACGCACGCCGATGAAGCTCTTCGCGGCGCGAATCTGCTCGCGCTCCTTCCTGTAGAGTATGTACGCCTTCGCAACCTTGGCGTAGCCCCGCTTTATAAGCGTCTCCTCCACTATGTCCTGCACATCCTCCACACCAGGGATCGCCCTGGGGAAGCGCTCCTCAACGCGGGCAACCACCTCCCTCGCTATGTCGCCCGCAACCTCGCCGTTGCCCTCGCCTGTGGCGATGAAGGCCTTTAATATTGCGTTGCGTATCTTCTCGGGGTTGAAGTCTTCAAGGCGTCCGTCCCGCTTTCTTATCTTTTTTATCGCCATTCAGCGCACCCTCGCGCCGGGTTCACCTTCCGCCACCAGCAACGCCACAGTGTTCTCGTCCTGCGCCGCCAGGAGCATACCCTGGCTGAGAACACCGAAAAGCTTTGCCGGCTTTAAATTTGCCAGCACCACTATGCGCTTCCCCACCAGATCCTCGCAGGAGTACCACTTCTTTATTCCAGCCACAAGCTGCCTCTCCTCACCTATGTCAACGAGTAGCTTGAGCAGCTTCTCGGAGCCCTTAATCTCCTCCGCCTCCTTCACCACGCCGACACGCAGGTCCAGCTTCTCAAAGTCTTCAAGGGTAACCTTCTCGCCTCCCATGCAAGAAATCTTATATTGTTAACCTATAAATATTCTTGCCGGGATAGGAACCCCAGAACATCTCCTTCAGGAGGTTTAATCATAGCAGAAAAAGTTCTCGTCACCTGCGCATTGCCCTATGTGAACAATGTGCCCCACATAGGCAATATCGCGGGCTCGCATCTGCCTGCGGACATATTCGCTCGCTTTTGCCGCCTAGCTGGCTACGAAACGGTTTTCATAGGCGGGAGCGACGAGCACGGCACGCCCATAGAGGTTGCCGCACGAAAGCTCGGGGTCTCGCCAAAAGAGCTGACGGATAAGTACTACAGGGTACACAAGGAAATATATGACTGGCTGGACATAAGCTACGACAACTTCTCCCGAACTTCGCGGGAGATACATCACCGTACAACGAAGGAGTTCTTTATGAAGATATACGAGAACGGCTATGTAACCGAGGGGGTGCTTCTTTTACCCTACTGCGAGCACGACCGTCGCTTTCTCCCTGACCGCTATGTCGAAGGCACCTGCCCCAGCTGCGGCTACGAGTCAGCGAGGGGGGACCAGTGCGAGCGCTGCTCCACGCTTCTCAACCCGGATGAACTCGTGGAGCCGCGCTGTGTGCTCTGCGGCAATAAACCTGTGTTCAAAGAGACGAAGCATCTCTTTCTGAACCTTGACAAGCTTGAGCCGAAGCTCAAGGAGTGGATAGAGTCCAGACGCGGAGTGTGGAGCCCACAGGTTTACAACATGGCGATGGGCTGGATTAAGGAAGGTTTGAAGCCAAGATGCATCACCCGCGATTTAGAGTGGGGGGTTAAGGTACCTCTGGAAGGCTACGAGGACAAGGTGTTCTACGTCTGGTTCGACGCACCAATCGGCTACATCTCCTCCACAAAGGAGTGGGCTGAGCTTAAAGGCGAGCCTCACGCCTGGAAGCCATACTGGAAGGGCGAGGCAAAGATATTCCACTTTATAGGCAAGGACAACATACCCTTCCACACCATCTTCTGGCCGGGCATGCTGCTCGCGAACGGCGAGTACGCTTTACCCTACCGCGTGGCTGGGCTGCAGTACCTGAACTACGAGGGGGACAAGATTTCAAAGTCAAGAGGCTGGGGGATATTCTGCGAGAACCTGCCGAAGGCGCAGCTCAGCAGCGACGTTTGGCGCTTCTACCTTACACTGATAATCCCGGAGACCAGCGACACCGAGTGGAAGTGGAGGGAGTTCCAGGAGCGCGTTAATCGCGAGCTGGTTGGCAACCTGGGCAACTTCATCTATCGTACGCTGAGCTTCATCCACCGCTACTTTTCCGGGGAGGTGCCGGAGGCTGAGCTTGGCGAGAAGGACAGGCGCACTCTGGAGGAGAGCAAGCGGATTGCGCAGGAGTACCGCTCCCTCATGTGGGACGTCAGGCTAAGAGACGGCCTGCGCAAGGTGCTTGAGCTCTCGGATACAGGCAACGCCTACTTCCAGGCACAGGAGCCCTGGAAGAAGGTTAAAGCAGAGCCCGAGCGGGCAAAGGCTGCGCTCTACGTGTGCGCCAACCTGTGCTACGACCTGGCTATACTCATGAGCCCCTTCCTGCCCAGGAGTGCAGCTGAGGTTGCCCGCCTCCTCGGCACGGAGCTGGGCACCCTTGAGGACATTGGCAGGGAGAGTATAAGGCCGGGTACAAAGATAGCAAAGCCAGAGCCGCTTTTCCCCAAGCTGGGCGAGGAGGACATAGAGAGGCTGCGCCGCATAACATCGAGGGTTACAAAGTTTGAGGAGATGTTCGCCTCCAAGCCCGAGATAACCTACGACTTCTTCTCTCGTTTCGACTTCCGCGTGGCGAGGGTTGAGGAGGTGGAGAGTCTCGGCGGGGGGTACTGGAAGCTCAGCCTGAGCCTGGGCAACGCTAAGAAGCAGGCGGTGGCGAAGCTTACCGATGCGCAGGGGCTCAAAGGCGGGCTGGTGGCGGTGCTGGCGAACGTTGAGCCCTTCGAGGTGGCTGGGGAGAGGAGTGAGGTTCTCATCCTGCGCAGTGTTTCGAATGGCAAAGCGAGGGCGGTAACTCTTGACAGGGATGTTAAAGAGGGCAGCAGAGTGAGATAGAGTAATTCGTTTTTCCAAATATTAAACAAAATTTTTATATTTAAAAAATAGCAAACATGAGCCTGTTACAGATAAGTAACGCATAGGTTAAAAGGAGGGGTAAAAAATGGCAAAATTAAATTGCTGGGAATTTAAGAATTGTGGCAGGCAACCGGGAGGAGCGAAGGTTGAGGAACTTGGTGTATGCCCTGCAACTGTGGACTCTTCAAGCGATGGGTTAAACGGTGGCAAAAATGGTGGAAGGATTTGCTGGGCAGTAAGTGGCACCTTCTGCAACGGCGAGGTGCAGGGAACCTTTGCTGAAAAGCGAATGTCCTGCATGAACTGCGATTTTTTCAGAAAGGTGAAGCTGGAGGAGGGCCAGAACTTCCTGCTGCTTCCAGGTTAAATGGCCTTAAATTACCCACGGTAATCCACCGAAAACTATTTATGTTATTAATATAATATCATATTCTACCGGAGAGGAAATCAAGCGGGCAGTTCGGCAGGGCGCTCGTCCTTGCCCGACACTCTCTCCCGGGGAAACCTGGGAAGGGAGTGAAGGTGCAGGACAGCAACCTGTTCGCCGGGCTGTATACCTGAGAGGCAATGCTAAAGAGATCTGTCCCGTAAAAAGGACAGGTCTTTGAGGCGTGCCTTAAGGTATAACCGCTTGACCTCAAATCCGGTTTCTAATTTTCTGAGATTCTCCGTTTTACCTCCTCGTAGTATTTTAGTACGTCGCCCATATCGCGACGGAAGCGATCCTTATCCATAACCTCCCTGGTTTCTGCGTCCCAGAAACGACAGGTGTCGGGTGAGATTTCGTCCGCCACCACCAGGTTGCCCTCATCGTCGTAACCGAACTCCAGCTTGAAGTCTACTAGGATTATTCCCTTTTTAAGAAGAAATTCGCGGAGCACCTCGTTTACCCTGAGCGCAATCTCACGCATCCTTGAAAGCTCCTCCCGCGAGGATACCGCACCAAGGGCGAGGGCTATGTCCTCGTTTACCATCGGGTCGTGGTACTCGTCGCTCTTGAGACAGAACTCCACAATGGGCGGCGAAAGCTCCGTGCCCTCCTTGAAGGGATAGCGCCTCACCAGGCTACCCGTCGCTATATTGCGCACTATTACCTCCAGGGGCACTATTTTAACGCGCTTTACCACATGCCTGTTTGGCGGCTCAAAGCCCAGGTAGTGGGTGGGTATCCCCTTCTTCCTGAGCAGTTCCATGAACTTTGCCGAAATCTCGGCGTTAAGCGCCCCCTTGCCGGCCTTAGTCGCCCTCTTCGCGCCGTCGCCTGCGGTGAGGTCGTCCCGGAACTCCATGAGCACGCGTCCTTCGTCCAGCTCGTAAAGGCTCTTTGCCTTGCCAGCGTACAGCAGCTTCATTTTCCACACCTTCTGCTCCTTTGTCTGCGGGTAGGTAAAAATCTTTTGCTAAACGTACGGTCTCTCGCCCTCATACTCACCTATTTCGCGAGCCCTTCCGCTCAGCATCGCCTCAGCTGCAGCCAGTGCACCGGCTTTGAAGAGCATGCGGTTGTTGTTCCCGCACTGATAGGAGTAGGTGCATCTCGGACAGCCGTCGTCGCGCTGGCAGGGGCAGAGCCTGAGAATCTCCCTGGCGCGCTTTACCCCCGCCTCAAAGCGGGCGAAGAGCAGCTTGGCAAGACCATTGCCTCCCGGAGAGCCGTCGTAGATGAATATAACCCCCGAACCTCCCATGGCTATTCCTCCGAGCTCTCCCGCTCCACCTCCGAGGAGCATGTTGTTCCCCTCGATGAGCACGTGCTCCAGTGCGTGGAAGCTGCCCGCGAGGAGCTCCTCGTGGCTCAGCGTGACGCTCTTCGGCTCGGGTATGGGCTCCGGCTCCGGTGCACGAAAGGCAACACCATAGGTGGTGAAGGTGTACTCTATCGGCTCTGGAAGCTCCTCCTGCGCCAGCCTCCTCTCTGAGAAGATGTCCTTGACCACGTAGCCGTGCACCACCTCTGTGATGCGCAGCTTCGCATACACCAGCTCGGCGCCAAGAGCGCTGCGCCTCTCGAGCACCTCCACCACCTCCGGCATGGAGAAGCGCAGCGCCTCGGTTTTAATGTTCTCCTCCCCGCTATAGCGCTCCACCTGTGCTACGCCCCTGCCATGAGAGAAGTGGAAGCTCCTGCTTATGTACGCCCTGCCGCCGTGCAGGTATATCGCCCCTGGAAAAAGCTCCCTTGCCGCCATGGGCATGCTCCGCGTGCCTATCCTGCGCCTGCCCTCCCGAATTACAACCTCATCACCGGCGCCGCGGAGGCTGAACTCCGCGAGGGCGCGCCTCGCCCTGCTGTAGTCGGGATATAGCCTCCCACGCCTCTCCACCAGCAGCCCCTCCGCAAGGAGCTGGCTGAGCACGGGCTCAAACTCTGGGAACTCCTCCTCTGCTATGGGCATGTCCAGCGCCGCCGCAAGCAGCTGGTAGCGTGCCACCACCTCGTTGCGGGGCTCCACGTAGCCCTCCCCCACGTCTGCGAAGTAGTCGTCCGGGTGCTCCAGGTAGTAGGAGCTTATCGGGTCGTTGCTGCGGAGCACCACCAGCGCAATGCTCTCCTGTCCCTTGCGTCCCGCTCTGCCTATGCGCTGCTGCACCCGCGAGAAGCTGGTCAGCATTGTCACCACCGCATCCAGGTCGCCTATGTCTATGCCCAGTTCCAGCGTGGGCGTCGCAACTAGGCAGCGCAGCGCTCCCCTGCGGAAGGCCTGCTCCACACGCAGGCGGTGACTCTTTGTCAGACCCGCGCGGTGGATCTCGGCTTTTATCCCTCTCCTCCTCGCCAGCCTGAGGAGCACCTCCGCATTTCTGTGGGTGTTGGCAAAGACCAGCGTCTTAAGCTCCTGCGCATACAGCTCCCGCATTATGGCCAGGATAAGAGAGGTGTCGCTGCCCTCCGCGGGGTAGAGCAGCGCCAGGTGCAGCTTCCCCCTCCGACCATGCTCAACCACCGCCTCAACCTCGCGGGCGAAGAGCTGCGAGGCGAACTCCTGGGGGTTGGCGAGGGTTGCGCTCGCACCGATAAGCTGGAAGCTGGCGAACCTGCGCAGCCTGCGCAGAATGAAGTGGATGCTCGTCCCGAAGGCGCCAGTGTACTCGTGAATCTCGTCCAGCACCACAAAGCGCACGCCGCGCAGAAGCAAGCGAAACTCACTCCAGGGCATGGTCATGTGGAGGTGCAGCATGTCGGGGTTGGTTATAACCACCTCCGGCGGGGAGTCGTAGATCCTCTGCCTCTCCTCCCGTGGGGTATCGCCGTCCAGTACAGCGAAGCGCACCCCCGTGGCGGCCTCCACCTCCTTAAACTTGGAGAGCTGGTCCCTTGCCAGGGCTTTGGTGGGATATATGAAGAGCGCCCTTCCCCCCTCCTCGAGAATCCTCTGCACCACCGGCAGGGTAAATGCTTCTGTCTTGCCGCTCGCCGTTGGGGCAGAGATAACCACGTTCTTTCCAGAGAGCACCTTCTCCAGCGCCTCCTCCTGGAAGCGGTACAGCCTCCGTATCCCCCTCGACCTGAGATATGCGAGTATCTCCCGCCTTAGACCGAGCTCCTCAATGCGCCTTCCAGGCTCTAACCCTGCCCCGCGAAGCAGCCTGTATCTGGCAAGCTTAATGCCGCGCAGCCTGAGGATGCGCTGAAGCACGGGAGGGAGCTCCTCAAAGCTCACCCCCTCACGCTCAATCTCACGCCTGACCTGCGGCGGAACTCCGGCCTCGCCCCTCCTGTAGGAGTCCACAAATTTCCTGTACGCCTCCTCCTCGCTCCCGGCGCGCACCCTTGTTCTAATCCTGCACCTCAGGCACACGACGCCGTACTCCTCTCCCCAGCGCATCACAAGTATCTCCTCACCGCAGGAGGGGCACCTCATGGATAATACTCCACCTCGCTTCCATTTAACATCTGCGCCGGTAATTTTTTATTTGCCCAGGAGAAGTAGAAGGCGATGAAGCTGCTTGTAAGCCCGGTTGATGCAGACGAGGCCAGGGAGGCTGTGAAGGGCGGAGCAGATATTATAGACGTCAAGAACCCCGCTGAGGGCTCCCTCGGGGCGAGCTTCCCCTGGGTTATTCGCCGCGTGCTCGAGGCCCTGCCTTCGAGCGTTGAGACCAGCGCCACACTGGGGGACCTTGACTTTAAGCCTGGCACCGCAAGCCTGGCTGCGTATGGCCTCGCCTCGCTGGGTGTTGATTATATCAAAGCAGGGTTTTACGACATAAAAACTGAGGAGCAGGCGCTCAGCATAGCTGAAGCGATTGTTGGTGCTGCCCGTAGCTTCGATGCGAAAGTGGTGCTCGCTGGCTATGCTGACTACTCGCTTATAGGTGCAATCTCCCCCTTTTCCCTCATTGACGTGGCTCTCCGCGCTGATGCGGATGGTGTTATGATAGATACCGCAGTCAAAGGCAGAGGCGGGCTGCTCACATACCTCGGCGTACAGGAGCTTGCCAGCTTTGTTGAGCGTTCTCACTCCAGCGGGCTGATCTGCGCCCTAGCAGGAAGCCTCTCAGCAGAAGATATAGAAAAGCTCAGGGAGACTGGCACGGATATAGTGGGCGTAAGGGGAGCAGCCTGCTCCTCCGGCGACAGAGAACACGGGAGGATTGTGGCTGAGAGGGTGAGACACTTAAAGCGCCTGGTGGAGCCATGATGAGGAAGCTCATCGAGTGCCTTGAGGCCGTGCGGGAGATTAAGGGCATTGTACTCGCAATGGCTGGGGTGCATGCCTTCTTTCTGCTTGCAGGATATGCGGTTGCTGCGGTGCACCTCCCCTGGGCGATTTCAATGAGGGAGGAGTTTCTCACCTCGCTGAGGGGGTACATGCCCCTTGAAATGGTTGCGGCGAATGTGCATGCCGGCAGCCTGATAATGGCAATGGGCATAACCTTTGCGTATAACCTGAGCTATGGTGCCTTTCTGAGCACAACGCTCACAGGCGTGCTGCTGTTTCTGCCGGCGCTGGTAAGCTCCTTCCGCGCCTTTTATGTGGGGCTTGCCTTCTATGACAATATCGCGAGCACAGAACACCTAGTGCTTATCACCGGTACAGTGCTCCTGGAGTTCGGAGCATACAGCGTTTCTTCAGCGCTTGGCACAGCGCTTGGTATTGAGATTGTGCGCCGGGGCAATGTAAGGCACGCTCTTGAGAGAATAATCAGGGGCTACGTGGTGGTGGCGGCCCTCCTTCTTCTGGGCGCGGTCTGGGAAATCGTGGGGATATACCTGCTTCTGAGGTGGAGCTGATGTACCGCATTCTTTGGGTGGACCTGGAAGGGGAGCGGTTCTGGGAGGAGGAGATTGAGGAGGAGGTTCTCAGGGAATTTATCGGCGGCAAGGGCCTTGCGGCAAGGCTTCTGTATGAGCACCTCCCTCCTCAAGTCGAGCCCCTTTCTCCTGAGAATATTTTAATCTTCGCCGGCGGCCCTCTGACAGGCACGCCCGCCCCCTCTTCAGGGCGCGCGAGTGCCTCGGCGAAGTCGCCGCTCACGGGCACAATTTTTGAGTCCCACTGCGGCGGTAAGATAGGCTATGAGCTCAGGAGGGCGGGCTACCTCGCAATAGCAATAAAAGGCAGGGCAGCGAGGAGAGTGGTGCTGAGAGTCTCTCCAGGCGGTGTGGAGTTTGAGGACGCTTCAGCGCTCTGGGGCAGGGGCACCCGCGAGACGGAACGGGAAATAAAGCGCAGGCCTGGCTGGGAGCGCTGCAGTGTCGCATGCATAGGCATTGCCGGCGAGCGCCTGGTGCGCTTCGCCAGCATAATCCACGAGGGTCACCGCGCCTTCGGGAGAGGCGGCCTCGGGGCGGTGATGGGCTCGAAGAACCTGAAGGCGCTGGCGATTAAGGGTAAAGGCACGGTGAGGGTTGCCCGGCCAGAGGAGTTTAAAAGGAAGGTGAGGGAGTGCCACGCGAAGCTTGCTGAGCACCCGACTACGGGGAAGGTGCTGAAGCTCTACGGTACGCCGAATGTGCTTGCTAAGGTGAACTATGCGGGGCTGCTTCCCACGCGCAACTTCAGCGAGGGTGTGTTCGAGGGGGCTGAAAAAATTTCCGCCGATGCGCTTGCGAAGCACATAAAGGGCTCCTATGGCTGCTACGCCTGCGCCATTCGATGCGGCAAGGTGGTTGAGGTCGAAGGAATAAGAACCTCCAGCTTAGAGTATGAGACCCTCTTTGCGCTCGGAGCGAATGTCGGCGTGGCAAACTTAAGATGGCTGGTTAAGTTCAATGAACTCTGCAACGATCTGGGCATGGACACCATCTCCGCAGGCTGCACCATCGCCGCCTATATTGAATCGCAGCAGGGCGCCATCGCCTGGGGTGATGCAGGGAGGATATACGCTCTGCTTGAGGATATCGCCCACCGCCGTGGCGAGGGAGGAGCTTTGGCAGAGGGAAGCGCCCGTGCTCTGCCGGAGTATTCAGTAAGCGTGAAGAGGCTCGAACTTCCCGGCTATGATCCCAGAGGTGCTCGTGGAGTGGCCCTCGCCTATGCAACCTCAAACCGCGGCGCATGCCACCTGCGCGCTCCCGTCTATATCGAGGAGATACTCACCCAGAGTGTGGATCGACGCAGCAGAGAGAGCAAAGCCGCGCTGGTGAAGCAGCTCCAGGACCTGCACTCTGCGCTGGACTCGCTCATCCTCTGCAAGTTCACGGCCCGCGCGCTTACGGCGCAGGACTATGCGGAGCTCCTGAGCCTCGCCACCGGCATTGAGTTCACTGCCGGGGATTTAGTAACCGCTGGGGAGAGAATTTTCAACCTAGAGAGGCTGTTCAACCTGAGGGAAGGGTTCTCCAGAAGAGATGACGCCCTGCCCAAGAAGCTCCTAGCACAGCCAATTCCGGAAGGCCCGAGTAAGGGGATGAAGGCGGAGCTGGAAATTCTGGAGGAGTACTACTCGCTGCGTGGCTGGAGCAACACCGGCGTACCAACACGCGAGAAGCTCAGAGAGCTTGGGCTGGAGCAACTAACTCAGACTCTCTAAGTCTATGGTGGCATACGCAAACCCGTGCCTCCTTGCTGCATCAAGTATCTCTCCCCTCTTTTTCAGGGCACGCTCCAGCTCGTCCTCGAGGAACTGAACCCTGAGCAGGGAGTCGTGAACCCTCGCTTTGACCGCGGCAAACCCGAGCTTGAGGAGCTCGCCTTCAAAGGCACGCACCCTCTCAATTACCTCGCGCCTTATCCACACCTCATATGGTATCCGTGTTGCAAGGCAGCTTTCAGGCGCCGGTAATGGCAGCCCCTTCCGCCTTGCGTACTCTGCTATCTCCTCTCTGCTCAGTCCCGCCTCTATGAGCGGCGTTTCTACGCCTTCTTCATGCAGGGCAACTATTGCCGAGCGGTAGCTGCGGAGGTCACTCTCATCGCTCGCGTCCATCACGCTGGTGTAGCCCCTGGCCTCTGCGAAGCGCCTGAGTGCTGCGATCATCGCCTTCTTGCAGAGGTAGCACCTCTCTGAGCTGTTCTCGATGAAGCACCTGTCGCCCAAGAGGTCTATCTTCACAACCTCATGTTCTATTTCAAGGGCACGGGCAGCTTCGACTATGTCAGCCACACATGGTAGCAAACCATGGTCAACTGTAACAGCCACAAAATCCTTGCCCATCTCCTTCAACACATGAGCGAGAAATATACTGCTAAGCCCGCCTGAGAAACCGAGCACAATGCCGTCCTTCTCTCTTAGGAGAATCTTAAGCTCTGACAGCTTGTCCATTACTATCACCCCTTGCTCTAACAAAGAAAAGTTTAATTGATGGTAGAATTATTATTCAGATGGTGAAGGCATAGAAAATGCGCAAGCATGTGCTGTTGCTCATAATCCTATTCGCAGGGTGTACAGGAAAAGGAAGTATTGAAGAGACACATTCTCCAGGTGAGACCTTAGAGCAGTCCACCGGCTTCCTCGACGTTTTTGTTGACTACCCCTACGCCTATGTAACCTCTAACTGGGGGCTGAGCATAGTCGACTTCTCAGATTTTAACCATCCACGCCTTGTCGGCATGGTGAGAACACCCGGACAGGCAGAGGGAGTAGTTGTAAAGGATGGCTACGCCTTTGTGTGTGATGGGCTCGACGGACTTAAGGTTATCGACGTATCAAACCCAGAGAAACCCAGAATTGTGGCCAACTTCTCCTTTGGCGGAAACCTTAAGCAGATAAGGATAGAGGACAGCACAGCCTATATAGCCAACTTCGATGACGTGGATGGGCTTCTTGTGCTTGACATCTCTGATATAAAAAACATCACCCTGATAGGAAAATTCGACCCTCCCGGCTATGAGCATGTGCGTGACCTCTTTGTGGGCGAGAATTATGTATATCTCGCCGACTTTACCGGTGGTATGCAGATAGTCGATAAAAAGAATCTGAGCCTAGTGGCAACTTACAGGAGCAGAGGTGTGGCCTACTCTGTTGCTGTGAAGGATAACATTGCCCTGCTTGCAGATAGTGATGCAGGTGTGGATGTGATAAACATTTCACAGCCCGCAGAACCTGAGAAAATTGGTAAATTCAATACCCTGGGATATGCCATAAAGGTAAAGCTTCTTGGAACTATCGCCTTTGTTACCACGGGAAGCCACGGGTTATACGTGTTTGACATAACCTCACCAGCAATGCCAAGGTTACTGTCCCACTATGATACCCCCGGCAATGCCTTTGGCTTCTTCATAGACGGAAAATACCTCTACCTAGTAGACTTTGATAACGGCCTGATTGTACTTGATATTTCAGACCCCACCTCACCACTGCTCGTATCCCACTTTATGATTCCAGGGGGTGCCGACGATTAGAAGACTTAGCGTCGGAACAAAGGTAATGCTCCTGGTTGGCTTTGTAATGATAATGCTCATTTTCGGCCTGTTCTCATGGATATATGTGATTAATGAGAAGCATATGGAAACGTTGCTGAAGGAGCAGGCAAAGAGCATCGCCGACCAGGTCATACTTGTAAGGCTGTGGAATGCCCAGAATAAGGAGCGCATTGAGCCAGTGTTATCTGTACTTTCAAACAGAAAATTCTCATACAAGTGGAAAATGGTTTCCAAAAAGCCAATAGGTACTGAGAACCTGCCTGAGAACGAATTTCAGAGTCGTGCCATTGACTCTTTCCACAAGGAGCCCCGTGATGTTTACCGCATATACGAGGTAAATGGAAGGAAGTACTTTGAATATGCAGGCCCTATAATAATGGAGGAGCCATGCCTGCGCTGCCACATCGATCAGGGCTACCGGCCCGGAGATATACACGGTGCAATCGTCGTGACCATACCTATGGATGAGGCGGTGCAGAACCTGCGCGAGACCAGGAGGACACTCGCATTATCGGCGCTTGTCCTCCTCTGGAGCATTATCGTTCTCCTGTACTTCATACTGAATGGGACGATTATTATGCCCATAAACATCCTCAAAGATGCGCTGAGCAGGGTAGGAAAGGGCGATTATAACGTCGCTATAGAGATAAAGCGTAACGACGAGATCGGCGACCTGGCCCAGAGCTTTAATCAGATGGTCCGCGACCTGCGCAACAAGGAGAGACAGATTATAAGAAGTGAAAAGCTTGCCACAGTGGGTAAGCTCGCTGCAGGCGTGGCACACGAAATCAACAACCCGCTGGGCAATATATCCCTATATGCCCAGATGCTCTCCCAGAAGATTAAAGATGGTGAGGCGAGAAAGAAGCTTAAAATAATCGAGGAACAGGCGACACAGGCTGCGAGGATAGTTAAGAGTCTTCTGGAATTTTCCAGGCAGATGGAACCCAAATTCAGAAAGGTGAATCTAAATGATGTGGTTAACAAGACTCTGGAGATACTCCAGCCTCAGATATCTATAAATAACATAAAGGTAATAAAAAATTTGAATAAAGACCTGCCAGAGGTAAAAGCTGACCCCGCACAGATTCAGCAGGTGCTGGTGAATATAATAAACAATGCAATTGAAGCCATGCCTGAAGGAGGTACTCTTATAATAGAGACAAAGCAGAGAGATGGTGAGGTGGAGATTGGCATCACCGATACCGGCGAGGGTATCCCGGAGGAGAACCTCAGCAAGATCTTCGACCCCTTCTTCTCCACCAAGGGTGTGGGTAAGGGCACCGGTTTGGGGCTCAGTGTGAGCTATGGCATAGTGGAGCGACACGGTGGCAGGATAGAGGTGGAGAGTGAAGTTGGTGTCGGGAGCACTTTCAAGGTAATACTTCCACTGGGTGATTGAGATGGCAAGGATATTGATAGCGGAGGACGATGAAGGTTTGAGGACGGGGCTTGAAGAAATGCTGCAGGAGGAGGGGTATGAAGTTGAGAGCGTTGAAAATGGCGAGGAGGCCCTGGAGAAGATAAAGAACGAGGACTTCGATGTGTTACTCACCGACCTAGTAATGCCGAAGATGAGCGGAATGGAGCTGCTTACAGAGGTCAAGAGAATAAAACCGGAGGTTAAGGTGATAATAATCACAGCCTTTGCTACAATAGACAGCGCTGTGGAGGCTATTAAGAAGGGAGCAAGTGACTATATAGAAAAGCCCTTTAAGATAAATGAGGTGCAGAATACAATTCGCCGCGTTCTTGAGGAGGCGAAGTTTGAAAGGCGCAGCAGTGCGCTTACAGGCAAAATTTCCGATGAGATAATAAAGGCGCTTTCCAACCCGATAAGGCGGCAGGCACTTGAATATCTCTACTCCAGGGGGAAAGTGAGATTCAGGGATATCCGCGATCACCTGGGTATTGAAGACCCTGCGAAGCTCAGCTTCCATCTGAAGATACTTAAGCAGGCAGGGCTGGTGGACCAGGATCAGGAAAGGAAGTATTTCCTGACCACCACAGGGAGGGAAACCCTGGAAGTGCTTGGGAAGGGTTCATGAGAGGCACAGAGAAGAAACCCATCCTAAGGGTGAAAGACGGAGAGCGCCTGGAGAAATTTCTCAACCACCTGAAGGAGAGGTTTGAGGTTGAGGTGGTAGAGGACCCTGAGCTCAGGCCGACACCTGCGCTGCGCATAGGAAACATCTTCTACCATGGCATTCCCCAACATCTGGAGGCTCAGGCTTTTGAGGAAATTTTGAAAATCGCCGGTGACGCAAAAGATGAGCCAGCGGAGGTGGAGATAAAGATTTTCACCACCCCAACGTGCAGGTTCTGCAAAAAGGCGGTTGTGGCGGCGGCAAAACTGATAGCCAGCAAAGGAGGATTGAGGCTTAGAATCTACGATGCCACTGAGTTCAACGAGCTGGCGGCGCAGTACGATGTGACGGCGGTGCCAAAGATAGTGGTAAACGATGTGCTCTTTATCGAGGCACAGACCACAGAGAGGGGGTATGAAAAACTTCTGCGCAGAGCGTTGGAACACCTGATGGAGCATGCTCAGACCTAATTTTTATAACATGGCAATTATAAAATATCGTATTTTAAGAAACCCTTCAGAGGTGCGGCCTTCTTTGAGGTTGATGGAAAAAGATACTATTACTGTGAGACCACTGGAAACTACCCCGGCGAAGACTGGGATGTGGGTGAGATGCCTGAGGAGTACACTAACCAGAGCGCAAGGATAATTTTTTAATGTGCAACAACCTAAGCAAGCTCATACAGCCTTTTCCATCGTTACAGAAATGTGATGAAGAGTTGACCGTGGTGTTGCAGATGGAAAATCGCGAGAGTGCGTTCAAGGTTAGAAATATTCTCAAGGCACACCACCGCTGGTTCAGCGAGAGTTTGCCATTGATAGCAAGTGAGAACGTTACCTCCCTTCTTGTGCGGGAGGTGTGCGCCAGTGACTTTTCGCATCGCTATGCTGAAGGCGAGCCAGGCAAGCGCTTCTACCAGGGCTGCAGGTATATAGATGAGGTGGAGTTTCTCGCCATAGAGCTTGCCAGGAAGCTTTTCGAAGCCCCCTATGTAAATGTGCAGCCTACTTCTGGCACCGTCGCCAATCTGGCGTGTTTCTTTGCGCTGACAAATACTGGAGATACCATGATGGCACTTCAGGTGCCACATGGCGGACACATATCGCATGCAGAATTGAGTGCCGCTGGGGTGCGCGGACTGAAGGTTAAGAGCTTTCCCTTCGACGAGCAGGAGATGAACATAGACGTTGATAGAGCCACGAAGAAGATTAGAGAGGTTGAGCCAAAGCTTGTGCTCTTCGGCGCAAGCATCTTCCTTTTCCCTCACCCCGTGCGCGAACTCAGCGAAGTTGCGAAGGAGGTTGGAGCTACGGTAATGTACGATGGTGCGCATGTGCTCGGCCTAATCGCAGGCAAGAGATTCCAGCAGCCGCTTAAAGAGGGTGCCGATGTTGTCTCAGCTTCAAGGCACAAAACATTTCCAGGGCCGCAGGGTGGTGTGATTCTTGCAAAGGAGGAGTACTCAAAACGGCTCTCCCGTGCCGTGTTTCCAGGCCTTGTTTCAAACCACCACCTCCACCACATGGCTGGCTTTGCAGTGGCCCTTGCGGAAATGCTGGAGTTCGGCGAGGCCTATGCCAGGCAGGTTATTAAAAACGCAAAAGCCCTGGCGCAGGCGCTGAGTGAGGAGGGTTTCGATGTGCTGTGCGAGCACAAGGGCTTTACTGAGTCGCATCAGGTGCTCGTCGATGTGGCAAAGCAGGGTGGCGGTACCCGTGTGGCAGAAGCACTTGAGAAGGCGAACATCATCCTCAACAAGAACCTCCTGCCCTGGGATGATATAAGCAAGAGCGCAAACCCGAGCGGGATACGCATAGGAACCCAGGAAGTAACCAGGCTGGGTATGAAGGAGAGTGAGATGCGCACAATCGCAGAGCTCATTGCCAGAGTGGCTATCAAGGGTGAGAGCACCGAAAAAGTTAAAAAGGACGTTGCAGAATTGAGGAGAGAATTTAACCGCGTGCACTATAGCTTCGATGGTATGAGGAGTGCTTACGAGTATATTGAATTCTTTTAGAAAACTTATGACGTGAAAAAACATGAATATAGAAAAAGGGTGTGAGGTATTAGTCGCGAGCATGTTGCTCGCATTCTGGAATAGGAAAACACTTTACAAAGGTTAAGCTTACTCCCTATATCGCCATTACTTATTGGAGAGTCTGGTATGGAAGCGAAGTTAGAAGAGCTCACAGCGAAGCGCGACGAACTCGAGGCTGAGATTAGGCAGATGAAGCAGCAGGTGGTGGCAAAGAGAAAGCGCCTGCGCGAGCTTAATAAGCGCAAACGTGACATAATTGAGGCGATTAAGAAGAAGAACACGGAGGCGAATAGAGCGAGGGAGAAGCGGGACAAGCTTAATGCAGAGATTAAGAAGCTCAAGGCGCAGCGCGAGGAGGCCAATGCGGAGGTAAAGAAGATTCTGGAAGAGTACCGCGCAGCAAAGGAGCGTGCTCCCAAGGGCGATTTCAAGCGCCTTCAGAGGGAGAAAAATCGCCTGGAGTGGAAACTTCAAACCAGCGTGCTTGAGATTAAGAAGGAGGACGAACTGGTAAAGCGCATCGCTGAGATTGAGAAAGAGCTTGCGAATTACGCAGAACTTATTGAGATTTCAAAGAAGCTTGAGAAGAAACGCAAGGCATCACGAAAGATTCATGAGAAGATTATAAAGCTCAGCGACGAGTCGCAGAAGTACCACGAAGCCTTTGTGGCGGCGGTGGAGAAGATAAAGGAGCTGGAGCAGAAAATAGATGAGATTAACAAGGAGAAGCTTGCCCTTACACAGGAGCTGGACAGGCTCAACGCAGAGCTGGACGAGAAGGTGCCTCAGCTGAAGGAGCTGGAGAAGGAGATTGTGGAGCTTGAGACGGGTATTGAGCTGCTGCACCGCGAGAAGAGCGAGAAGGAGCTGCGTGAGGAGGCAAAGGCAATATATGAGCGCTTCAAGCGCGGTGAGAAGCTCGACCTGGAGGATATATACCTGCTGAGGAGATTTAATCTCGTGTAGAAGATTATGGAGATAAGGCGAATATACGTAATCTGCGTCGACCGCGACGCAGACATTACCCGTAAAACAGGGGAGAAGGGGCCTATCTTAGGCAGGGAAGAGAACCTGCGTGTGGCTGTGAAGTTGGGATTAGCTGACCCCACGGAGAGCGACACCAACACAATATTTGAGGCCGTGAGATTATACGACTTCTACCGCGAGCAGGGGCGAGAGGTTAGAGTAGCCACACTTGTTGGCGATGAGAATGTGGGTGTGGTGAGTGATGAGGCGATTGCAAGGCAGCTCGATGAAATCCTCGCCGAGTTTAAACCGGATGGCGTCGTCCTGGTTACAGATGGTGCTGAGGATGAGCACATCCTGCCCATAGTCGAATCCCGTGCGAAGGTTATATCCATAAGCAGGGTGATTGTGAAGCAGAGCGAACAGCTTGAGAGTACATATTACCTGCTTCTGGACTTTATGAAGAGCATAGCAAACGACCCCAAGCTCTCCCGGATAATAATAGGGTTGCCCGGCATTGCACTTGTGCTTTACATGCTACTCGGACCGCACAGCTGGCGCCTCATCGGCGGTGTGCTGGGTGTTTTTCTAATAATAAAGGGCTTCGACCTCGAAGGCGTAATTTTCAGAAGCTTTCAGGACTTCAAGACTTCCTTTATCGCCGGAAGGCTGTCCTTCTTTACGTACCTCGTTGCCGTAATTCTGGCAATTCTGGGCACCTTCATAGGCTGGCGTGAGGTTGAGGTCCACGGATATGTGAGCATTACAGAGGGCGTACCCGACTTCATCGTCGCCTCTATTGACTTTTTTATGTTTGCCGCACTAATTGCGCTCCTCGGTAAGAGCATAGACGCACTGCTCGAAGAGGAGAGTGTCAGCAGGTATATGATTCTTATGGTGTTTGTCATCGCTCTCAGGCTTATTCTGGATTCTGTAGCACTCTACATCAGGGGCAACATAGCCAACGACATGTTTGCCCTCTCCCTCACCCTGGGGCTGGTGCTCACGATGGTGGCCTTCCTTGGCATCCGCGGTCGGGGTAAAAAGACTGCGAAGGCTTAATATACCGCCAGAGAAAGCATAGCTTATGCAGCGCATAGCTATTATAGGCGGGACGGGAATATACGACCCAAAGGTATTCAGGGAGCGGGAGAGAAAAGTCATTGAAACTCCCTACGGTGAGGCTTCACCTGCATTTATAGGAGAGCTGGGCAGGAGAAGCGTCGTATTTATGCCCCGCCACGGGATAAGGCACGAGCTGCCACCGCACAGGGTAAACTACCGCGCCAACATCTATGCGCTCAAGCAGCTTGGTGTAACCCGGATAATCGCCACCAACTCCGTGGGGGGTATAAACCCCAGCCTCTCTCCTGGCGACATTGTCGTGCCCCACGACTTCATAGATTTTACGCGCACTAGGAGTACCACCTTCTACGATAACGAGGCGGTGCATGTGGACATGACCCAGCCCTACTGCCCGGAGCTCAGAGAAGTTCTTATAAATGCTGCGAAAGCCACCGCTAGCGAGGTGGAAGAGCAGGCAGTGTACGCTGCAACAGAGGGGCCACGCTTTGAAACCCCCGCTGAGATACGCATGCTAGCTACGCTGGGATGTGATATTGTGGGGATGACCGGCTTTCCGGAGGTTGTGCTCGCGAGGGAGCTGGAGATTTGCTACGCAAGCATAGCAACTGTAACAAACTACGCCGCCGGTATAAAGCAGGAAAAGCTCACCGCCACAGAGGTAATTGAGGTTGTGAAGCAGAACGAGGAGAAGCTTAAAAAAATAATACTCGAGGCGGTGAAGCTTGTGCCCGAGGAGCGCCGATGCGGCTGTGCTTCCGCGCTAGATGAAGCCAGGGTGTAAAACTACCTCCACCTGTCAAGGATGCTTGCCAGACCTCGTGGCCTGAATATTACCATTGCCACCAGGAGCAGGCCAATAATCACAAAGCGTCCGAAGCTGAGCCCCAGATTCTTGAGCCCCTCCCAGATTAGAGTTATCGCCACGGTGCCTATTATCGGCCCCTCCAGCGTCGCCAGGCCGCCGGCTATTGCATAAATCACTGGCCAGAAGGAGTTGTGCACACTGTAAATCTCAGGCGTAATGTAAGCAAAGCTATGCGTTTGAAGCGCCCCTGCCAAGCCAGCGAGGTATGTGCTTATCAGAAAAGCTATGAGCTTGTACTTGGTGGTGTTAACTCCAAGCACCTTTGCCTCGAGCTCATTCTCGCGTATCGCCGCAAAGGCAAAGCCGAGCCTTGAGCGCATTATAAAGTAGATGAGCAGGGTGGTGGCAATGGCGATGAGCAGCATAAAGTAGTACTCGTACATGTAGCGGTGCTCCAGGGTGGCGCTGAAGAAGCGCTTCGCAGGCATACCGTCAACACCACCAAATATGGAGGTGAACTGATTCAGGAAAATGGTGCCCACTATTATAGAAAAGCCGAAGGTAACCATCGCGAGGAACCACTCGCGCAGACGAACACATATTATACCAACAAACACACCTGCGATGGCCGCAAAGGCAGCACCTATAAAGATTGTAAGAAACGGTGACACCCCAAACTTTGAGGCGAGGAGTGCTGAGGCATAGCCGCCGATACCAAAAAATGCCGCATGGCCCAGAGATGCCTGCCCTGAGTATGCCAGCAGATTCCACGCATGGGTGTAGATTATGAAGATTATCATTATTATGAGAACCTTCATAAGGTAGGGACTTTTGCCAGCGACGAGAGGTAAAAGGAGGGCAATTGCAAGCGCCACCAGCCAGAGTAGAAGTCCCTGTCTCATTCCTCACCCTCCCCGAATATGCCATGGGGCTTTACCACAAGCACCGCAATAAGTATCAGAAAAGAGATTGCGTCCTTCCAGTAGTTACCAAAAAGGTAGCCGCCTGCGTTCTCTGCTATGCCATAGATGAGTCCTCCCACTATTGCTCCTGGAATGCTCCCCAGCCCGCCGAGTATTATTATTGCAAAGGCCTTGATTGCGGGGAGGGAGCCAGAGTATGGGTTGAAGAGCTGGCCGCTTATCGCCCATAGCGAGCCCGCTGCTGCTGCGAGAGCCACGCCGAGACCAAAGCAGAGCATGTCTATGCGCTCTACGTTGACACCCATGAGCATTGCTGCCTTTCTATTCTGACTTGTCGCCCGCATCGCCCTGCCAAGGCTCGTCTTTTTTAGAAACAGGTGAAGTGCCAGGAGGATTACCGCGGTAAAGAACACAAGAATCACATAATCAAGAGGCAGGTTTATGCTGCCCAGGGGTATGGTTTTCGCCGCATAGGGGCTGTGCATGCTCCTGAAATCATCGCCCCAGAGAAAAGCAACACCATTCTGCAGGATGTAGATTAAACCGAGGCTGACGAAGATCTCATTCAGCTTACCCGTGCCCAGGATTGGGCGAAAAGCCAGACGCTCAACGGCTATCCCGAGTAAGCCAAGCAGAATCATGGAAGGCAAAATTGCGACGTACGGATTTATCCCCAAAAGTGAGACTATCCAGAAGGTGATATAGGATCCAAGCATCAGAAACTCGCCATGGGCGAAGTTTACAACCTTCATTACCCCGAAGATAAGGGTTAAACCTGTGGCAAGAAGCATGTAGATGCATCCAGCGTATATGCCCCAGAACAGCACCTGCATCGCTATGCTGGCGTCTAGCATGGTACCACGTCATCTGAATAAGAGGCAACGCTTAAAAATTTTCCTGTGCCGGTTATCCGAATCGAGGCTTCCGGTGTGATGCTTTGTTCCTATATAATCTTAAAACGTTAACCCCGCTTTCTGAGCCATGAAACTCGAGATTTCAGTGCTTGGTCTTGCGATAGTTATCCTCTGGGGCCTGTGGGGTTTTCTCTACAAGTATGGTGTTGATAGACTTGGTTTATTTCGCGCTCTTTTTGTGACCAACGTGATTTATATGATTACAAACCTTATCATCCTCGCTTACCTCTATTACAGGGGAATAAGCTTCCCTGTCTCACAGCCGGCGGCAATGCTGACGCTGGGAACAGTGGTGGGTGTAACCGCCTCACTGCTTTTCATGCTCGCCCTGGAAAGATATCCTGGAAGCATCGTTATACCCCTTACAGCCCTTTACCCTGCTGTGAGCGCCATACTTGCAGTGCTCGTCCTGGGAGAGAAAATAAAGGCAGTTAATGCCGCAGGTATTGCTCTGGCAATTGTCGCCGGGTACCTGCTCACAAGATAAACCGGCAGGTTCTTGTGCTAATCAAGCAAACTTGATTTTCTAATCAATGTTATTTGAGGAAAAGCTTAAATATTACTTTCTTTTATAAGAAATAGTATAAATTATGCAGAGAGTGGCAGATATGAACAACAAAAATGAACATAAAGTAGAAATGAGTTACAGAATGGAGTGTAAATACAGAGGGGCTGGACTCACCCACTATGTGATGCAGAGTGAAGATTCGCCCTTCTAATTCTTTCTTTTTTGGTGGTGAGGATGCTTCAGACTCTCACAATCGACGAGGTGGAGTTTAAGATTGACCCAGAGACAAATTTCTGGGGAATTGGGGATCAGAAGAAACTGGAAGGGCTGTATTTCAGCGTGAGAAAAGAGCTGATTGAGGAGATGCAAAACCTGAGGTTCTGCAAAGATATAATTCTGCTTTATGTAAACCCCACCGACAAATGCAACGCCTCATGCCCATACTGCTACCTGCCTCAGAATATAAAGTCACGCGGAAAAAACATGAGCTACGCTGAGTTGAATGCCGTCATTGAGAAGGCAATTGAATTTTTTGAAAGCAGGGGGATAAAGGGCTCAATAGTATTCCATGGAAGTGAGCCTCTGATGAACAGGGAGAATATCTTCAGGGTAATTGAGGATTATCACAACGAGCTTCACTTCGGGATTCAGACGAATGGTATGCTGCTAGCCGAGGAGGATGCTGAGTTTATAAAGGAAAAGAGGGTGAACATAGGCATCTCACTCGACTCGCCTGATGAAGTAACCAACGACGCACTGCGCGGGCAGGGACACTTCAGCAAGGTCATCGAGGCACTTGAGTGGCTCTCACGTTACAGAGGCTTGAATGTGGTGACCACCATAACGAAGCACAACCAGAGGCAGCTTGCTGACATGGTCAGGTTCCTGCATGAGAGGGAGGTTTCACTTTGCCTGATGAATCCTGTTAGAGGAACCCAGAAAGGCTCTCTCGCCCTGCGACCTGAACCGCAGGAGATGGCCAAAGATTTTATTAAAGCTGTGGACACTGCAATTGAGCTGACTAAACAGGGGAGAAGGATAGTTATAGGAGACTTCGCCAACCTCCTGCTTGGCATCATTGCTCCAGGTGCAAGGGTGCTTATGTGCGACATCTCACCATGTGGCGCTGGAAGGAGATTCTTTTCAGTTACTGCAAATGGTGAGTGCTACCCCTGCGGTGAGTTTATAGGCATGCAGGAGTTCACCGGAGGGAGTATATTCAATAGCACTATTGAGGAAATCTCAGACTCAGATGGCTTCCGAAAGGTGATGAGCCGAACAGTTGAATGGATAGCAGAGTGCAATATCTGCCTATTCAAAAACATCTGCGGTGCCCCATGTCCTGCGGAGATATACTCCACCGACGGCAGCATGTACAAAAAGAGCTACTACTGTGATTTTTACAGGAAGGTCATAGAGCATGCCTTCAGGGTGATTTTGCGCGGTGACACCTGGCATGTGCTTCGCAGGTCGGCACTGAGGGAGAAGTTCAGCATTTAGTCCAGCTCTTCAAACATCGCCTTTGCAAGCGCAGCCTGCGCATACAGCGACGAGAACCTTTCCCTGAGCTGCGCCACAAGCTGTGCCGTGGAGTACTCTTCATGCTCAAACTCAAACTCATAGGCCACGTGCCAGAGCACAAGAAACTCAGGCGGTGCCGCTGAAAATTTCCGCTCCACTTCAGGGTGTAAAGCCTCTTCAAGTGCCTCAACGCTGAGCTCACCCTTCCCCACCATTGCTATCGCGCTCGTCAGCCTGCGCACCATCTCCCAGAGAAAGCTCTCCCCCTTGAAGGTTAGCACAATAACCTCACCCTTCCTGTCAGCGGTGACCTCAAGGAGCCTTCGCGTGTAGTTTTTCTCCCTGGCGCGGGTAAAGTTGTGGAAGCTGTGTTCACCTTCTAGGATACTGCACGCCTGCTTTATTGCTCCAAGGTCAAAGCCCTCATCGTAGAGGAAGTACCTGTAGGTTCTGTGGAGTGCGTCGTAGCGCGGGTGAAAGTCCGCGGGCACTTCTCTTATTGCGAGCACCCTTATATCCCTGCTCAGCCGCGCATTTATTGCACGCGGCTCGGGTTTGCGTTCCATGTCGAAGGCAAACACGTTGCCCAGCGCACTCACCCCGCGGTCAGTTCTCCCCGCACTCTTGAAGTTCCTCACCTCACCAAAGGCGCTCAGGGCGCGGAGAAGCTCCCCCTCTACTGTACGCTTCTCCGGCTGGCGCTGCGAACCATAAAAGGCGGTGCCGTCATAGTACACCTTGACAGCAAACTTCGTCATCCTCTCCCCCTATCTAATCGAGCGCAGGATTGTGGTTGTCTCCCGCTATGGCAGAGAGCACACTCTCGAGCTCCTCCACCCTGACCTCACGCTGCTCCTTTGCACGCATATCTTTAAGGAGCACTTTTCCAGCCTTGATCTCTTCCCCTACGAGGATAACATATGGTATCCCCCTGGCATCTGCATAGGCAAGGGCTTTTTTAACCTTTCTGCGCATAACCTCAAGCTCACAGGCATAACTCTTCCTCACAATAGATGCAATCTCAATCGCCTGCGGTACAAGTTCCCTGCCCATGGGTATGACCATAAATAGCGTCCTTTCAGAATCAGAGAGCTTCACATCCTCCTTTTCAAGGGCTAACAGTATGCGATCAAATCCAAAAGCAAAGCCGCTTGTGGCCACGGGCTTGCCGCCAAAGACCTCCGCCAGGGAGTAACTTCCGCCCCCGCATATCTGCTTCTCAGCACCAAGTTTATAGGCATATATCTCAAATACCATGCCCGTGTAGTAGTCCAGACCTCGAGCTATACCTAGGTTAAGGCGGTAGTTTCTAACCCCGAAGCTCTCAAGAGCATTAAGGATTTCCTCAAAGCTGCGGAGCTCACTCAGCACTGTCTCTCTTCCTGCGAGCAGAGCCTCAGCGCGGGCGATTACCTCACTGCGTGGACCCTTCAGCTCGAGCACGCCAAGGATAACCCTTTTCTCCTCCTCCGGAAGCCCAAGTATGCGAAGCTCCTCTTCCAGCTGTGCCTCATCCCCCTTATCTATAACTCCCATTATGTGCGTCTGATCCTCTTCGCCAACACCATTCTCAGCCAGAATTTTTCTGAGGATACCTATGTTGCCAATGTGGAGCTCATACTCCCTTAGACCGAGTTCCTCAAGCACTGTATTTGCAAGCGCGATAACCTCCGCCTGCGCTTCAGGTGACGCTGAGCCTATTAGCTCCACGCCCGCCTGGAAGAACTCCCGGTACCTGCCTGCCTGGGGGCGCTCATAGCGGAAGCAGTTTCCAAAATAGTACAGACGCAGGGGCTTCTGCTGGTTCTGAAGCTCATTCACATACAGGCGCATAACCGGTGCGGTCAACTCAGGCCTGAGCGCAAGGTCGCGGCCACCCTTATCTTTAAAATGGTAGAGGTGCGCCACAATATCCTCGCCAGACTTGGCGGTAATCAACTCAAGGTGCTCGAAGGTTGGTGTCGCCACTTCCTTGTAACCAAACCTTATAAACACGCGGCGTATCTTCTGCTCCACATAACGCCTGGCTGCCATTTCTCCGGGGAGAAAATCCCTTGTGCCCCTGGGCCTGGTGTACTTCATAATATCGCCAGGTATATTACACCAGGCGGTTTTAAAAATTTATTCCTCCTGGCCTCGATGTTTTTCATATAGACGTTACACTGCCCTGAGTTATAAAATGAAAGTTCTGGGCATTGACATATTAGCTGGCTCGCCTCACGCAAAGGCTCAGCCTCGCTATTCAGCAGTGCTCCTGGAGGACGGAAAAATAACACTGCGTGAGGAGTTCACCCGGGGGAAGCTTCTCAAGCTTATTCGGGAGGTTAAGCCGGACCGCCTCGCGGTAGACAACATTTTTGAACTCTTTCCTAAAAAGAAGCTCAAGCCCTTCTTCTATTCACTGCCCCAGGAAACACAGGTGGTGCAGGTTACCGGTCCTCCTGGCGAAGCCAAGGCGCTGCACATTGTGGCAAAGAACCATGGGGTAAAGCTCCATAGGGACGCCAGCTCAATGGAGGAGGCAGAAGCCTGCGCTTTGCTGGCGTACATGAATGTCGGCTGTGTTGTTGAACTCTTTGAGAATAAAACAAAGATAGTTGTGAGCAGGGCAAGAAGCCTAACACGGGGCGGGCAGAGCAAGGACCGCTACCGCAGGAAGGTTCACAACAACATTGCTATGAGCATCAAGGAGATAAAGGCAAAACTCAAGGAACTTAAAGTCGACTACAGCCTGGAGGCGGTGCGCGCAGATAGCGGCTATTCAAGGGGAGAGTTTATTGTGAATGCACCACGCTCTGAGCTCAGAGGTATAAAAAGCGCCCGGGGGAGTGATGTTCAGATTAAAGTAACACCAGTGGAAAAAGAAAGGCTAACCTTCACACCACTCGGGGCTGAGAAGACCACTGTAATCTTTGGCGTCGACCCGGGCACAACCACGGCCATAGCTGCGATTAACCTTGAGGGTGAACTCCTTGAGGTTGTAAGCGCTCGCGATTTCTCATTGCATGAGTCGCTACTCCTGGCTTCGAAATACAAAGCCGTGGCCATCGTGGCGAGCGACGTCTCACCCGCACCACGTTTCGTGGAAAAGGTGGCATCAAAGCTCAATGCTGTGCTCTTTACCCCTTCCCAGTCTCTCGCAGTTGAGGAGAAAATAAAGCTTGTGGAGGAAAAGTTTGGTAAGGGGTCCTATCGCAACCCCCATGAGCGGGATGCCATTGCAGCAGCGCTTAAAGCGTACAATGCTGTGAAGAGCAAGCTTGAGAACATAGACCGACGCCTGCAGAGCGTCAATGCATGGCACCTGCGCGACGAAATTAAGCTGGCGGTACTCCGCGGGGAAAGCCTGGACCGCGTGTTGAAAAGGCTGCTCGCCAGACGGGAGCCTGAAGAGGAGGAAGAAGAGAAGCTGGAGAGCATACCCAACGAGTACAGGGGGATAATTAAGAGGCTGAGAAATGACCTCAAGCTGCTGAGGGAGGAACTTGAGGAAAGGCAGCGGGAGATTGAGCGAAAGGAACGCGCCATAGCCACGCTAAAACGCAGGCTGCGTGAGGCGCTGGCAAAAGAACGCAGAGAGGTGCTTCGAGATGAAGAAGTGCTGCGCAGGGAGCGTGCGATCGCCGAACTCAGAAGGAAGCTTGACGAGGCGATGAGAGAAAACTCCATGCTCAGGCGCAGACTTGAAGAGATGAAGCGAGAGATGGAGCTCAGGGCAAGGGCTGATTTAGAGGTGGTAAAGGTTATACATAAATTTACACGGGAGGAGGTGCTCGCCGCAAAGGAGAGGTTCCACCTTGGTGAGGGAGATGTTGTCTACATCGCCGATACAAGCGGCGCTGGAAAGAGTGCCGCAGAAGAGCTCGCTCTGCTCAAGCCCAGAGCAATAATCGCGGATATGCAAAGAGCCTCCCACCTTGCAAGAGAGGTGCTTGAGGGCATGGTTATAATTAAGCCAGAGGAGATAAACCTCAGGTACGTTGCCGACTTCGCCCTTGCAGAGAAGGACGTGCTGGAGGAACTCATAGAGAAGAAGAAGGCGAAGCTTGAGATGGAGCAGGCTGCGAAGCTCGAGAGCTGGCTGGAGAAGCTCATTGCCGACTACCGCACCGAGAGGGAACTGCTACTTAAGAAGAGGAATTAGAAAGTTTTAATACCTCTGCGGCGAAGGTTTAGCTGGTGATGCAATGCTTTCGGACAGGATTAAAAGGGTTAAGCCCTCTGCAACGCTTGAAATAACTGCCAAGGCAAAGGCGTTACGCGCACAGGGAAAGGAGATTATAAACTTCGGTGCAGGTGAACCTGATTTTCAGACACCTGAGCACATCAAGCAGGCGCTACGCAAAGCGCTGGATGAGGGTTTCATATACTATACACCAGCGGCAGGTATTCCTGAACTTCGCGAGGCTGTGGCGGAAAAACTGGAAAGGGAAAACGGAATAAACTATGACCCCGAGGGGGAGGTGGTAATCACACCCGGTGCAAAGATGGCACTCTATGCTGCAATAATGGTGCTTGTGGAGCGTGGAGATGAGGTGCTCATCCCCGCGCCCTGGTGGGTGTCCTATCCGGCGATGGTGCATCTCGCCGAGGGCAAACCTGTGTTTGTGCCTACATATGAAGAGGACGGATTCCGTCTTCTCAGCGATGCGGTGGCTGAGAAGGTTACCCGGCGAACAAAGCTCCTTATACTAAATTCACCAAACAACCCCACAGGGGCGGTGTTGAACAGGAGCGACCTGAAGGGCATAGCCGAGGTGTGTGAGGATCATGATATCTTCATAATCTCCGACGAGATATACGAATATATAATCTACGATGATGCTGAGCACGTAAGCATCGCCAGCCTGGACAACATGAAGGAGCGTGTGATTACTGTGAATGGACTTTCAAAGGCGTATTCCATGACGGGCTGGCGCGTGGGCTATGCCGCAGGCCCCAGAGAGGTGATAAAGGCGATGACGCGCCTACAGGCGCACAGTGTGAGCAACGTCACCAGCTTTGTGCAGAAGGCTGCGGTAGCGGCATTGCGCGGTCCCAGAGAGGAGATTGAGCACATGGTCAGAGCCTTCAACGAGCGGCGGCATTATATTGTGAAGGAACTCAGAAGTATTCCCGGTGTTAGCTGTGTTGAGCCCAGGGGAGCCTTCTACGCTTTCGCCAACTTCTCAGCCTATGATAAGGATTCCTTCAGACTGGCAAACTATCTTCTCGAGAAAGCCGGTGTGGCCGTTGTTCCGGGCGCAGCCTTTGGCGAAGAGGGCGAGGGCTACATAAGGCTGAGCTTTGCAACCAGCATGGAGAACATCAAAGCCGGGATGGAGAAGATAAAGCGGGCCATGGAGGAGTATCCATCCAGAGAAACTTCCGGCGAGTAAAACACCATCAAATTTTCTGCAGAAGGTAATACCTCTCGCGTTTATTCTCAGCGTCCTTATACCTGAGTGTTTTTAAGCCCGTACCAGCGAACTCTGGCTCAATTTGCGCTGACGACCCGGTCTTGGCGACAAAGAGTACTCTGCCACCTGTCTTCAGCTTCGGGAGGAAGCGTTGTAACGCCTTAAACGCATGCTCCGCTGGCAGGGTGAGGTCAGCCAGAATCATGTCCACATCGGGCAGACGAGAAACATCGAAGGTGAAGGCATCGCCCATAAAGACCATTACGTTGCTTCTGCTCGCCTCTATTTCGCGAAGCTCTTTCTCAAACTCGGCGCTGACCTCAATACCGTAAACATACGCTGCCCGCTCACTTGCATACAGCAGAAAGCCCCCGGCACTGCTCCCGAGGTCAAGCACCACTTCATCCCCTCTAAATAACCTCCACTCGCCGTCGAGTTCTGCTAGCTTCCAGTATCCACGGGGCACCTCAGGGGAGAGCACTTCAATTCTTGCATCAGGACTAACCTGCTTTGCTGGCTTTCTCACTGGTTTGCCTGAGACCAGCACCCTGCCAAGCCTTATGGCAAGCTTCGCCTTTTCGCGAGTTGAAAAGTAGCCTCTGGCGACGAGGAGTCTGTCAAGGCGCATGCTAGAACTCCAGCTCTACTCCAACTCCTCTCTCTCTTGCAAGACGGTATGCAAGTGCTGCTGCAGCAACGTCCTGAATCGCAAGCCCGGTAGAGTCGAAAACAGTTATTTCCTCGTCGCTCTCTCTCCCGGGTTTCTTGCCCGCAACTATCTCACCGAGCTCTGCATGGATATCCTCACGGAACAGCATGCGATTGCGCAGGGGCACGTTGACCTCGCCACTGTGCTTTGCCTGCTCCCAGGCATCGACCACAATCTTGGCACGACGCAGTATCTTCGGGTCAAGCTCCTGCTTTCCGGGTGCGTCGGCACCAATCGCATTGATATGTGTGCCCTCCGCGATCCACTCGTCCTTGACAACAGGCTCCCGTGCAGGTGTGGTTGTAGTCACTATATCAGCATTGCATGCTTCTCGAACCTCACAGGCCATGATATCAATGCCAAGCCTGTTTCCCATCTCACCTGCGAACCGCTCAGCACTGCGCCGGGTGCGGCTCGCCACGAGCACGCGCTCCAGCTCAAACAGCTCTGCGATGGCCAGAAGCTGAGTCCTTGCCTGCCTCCCGGCACCCACCAGACCGAGGGTTTTGGAGTCCTTCCTCGCCAGGTACTTGGCTGCTATAGCACCTGCTGCACCTGTCCTTGCATCTGTGAGATAGGTGGCGTTCATAACCGCAAGGGCGGCACCGGTTTCTGGCGAAACCAGCACATAGGTTGCCATCACAGTGGGCAGGCCTCGCGTGGGATTTCCGGGGTGCACATTTACTATCTTCACTCCCGCTTTATCCAGCGATGGGATATATGCTGGCATGGCGCGAAGGTCTCCCTCCTGGAAGTAGAGGTACACTTTTGGGGGCATCTGCACCTTACCCAGGCCGTGTTCCCTGAAAGCATCCTCCACAGCGGCTATAACTTCGCCCATCTCAAGCAGACGTTCCATCTCCTCGCCATTAAGCCAGAGCACGCGCATGAGAATCTTTATTTATGGCACTCTCTTATTAAACTTCTTATGCAGAGACCTTATGTAATACTCAATGCAGGCATGACTCTTGATGGAAAGATCGCAACCCGCACAAGGGATACAAAGATTTCTGGAAAGGAAGATCTGGAGCGTGTGCATCGCATTCGTGAGCGTGTGGATGCAATAATGGTGGGCATAGGTACTGTGCTGGACGATGACCCGCGCCTAACTGTGCACAGGATTCAGAGCGAAAAGAATCGCAACCCTACGCGCGTGGTGGTTGACTCCCGCGCAAGAACGCCGCTCAATGCAAGGGTGCTCAATCGCGAAGCACCGACGGTGATTGCGGTGTCACAGGCGGCACCTGAGGAGAAGGTAGAGGCACTGCGCGAAAAGGGTGCAAGCGTCATAGTCTGCGGCAAAAGCAGGGTTGACCTGCGATGCCTCATGCAGGAACTCTACAGACGCGGGATTCGCAGCCTGCTCCTTGAGGGTGGTGGAACGCTCAACTTTGGCATGCTGAAAGAGGGGCTGGTTGACGAGGTCAGCGTGGCAATAGCCCCTGTGCTGGTTGGCGGCAAAGAGGCGGTCACCCTGGTGGACGGCGAGGGCTTTGCCACTATAGCAGAGGGCGTCCACCTCAGGCTGAAAAAATATTATCCTCTGGGAAAGGACTTTATTCTCGAGTATGAGGTTCTGAGATGATAAAAATAGTAGGCACTGCCCACATCTCACAGGAGAGCGTGGAGGAGGTCGCAAGGCACATATCTGAGCTTAGACCGGCTGCCGTCGCTGTTGAACTCGACGAGTTCAGGCTGCGCGGGATGAAGGAGCAGCGCGACGTGCCAATAGTTGATCTTATAAAGAGAAATAATGCCACAGTGGCGCTTCTCAACATACTCCTCTCCTTCCTGCAGCGCCGGCTGGGCGCAGAGGTTGGAGTAAGGCCGGGAAAGGAGATGCTCGTGGCCATAGATGTGGCAAAGCAGATTGGCGCAGAGGTGGCACTTATAGATCGCGACATACGCATCACAATGCGCCGCGCTCTTGCTGAGATGTCTCTGAGAGAGAAGCTGAGCATTGCAAAAGAACTTCTGCTGTCCATGTTTATAAGCGGGGAGGAGATAAAGAAGGAGATAGGCGAGGTCAAAAAGGAGGAGAACCTGCTGAACATAATCAGCCACCTTCAGGAGTTCTCACCAAATATATACCGCGTTCTGGTGAAAGAGCGCGATGCTTACATGGCGGCAAGGCTTCTGGAGCTGGAGAAGCGCTATGGCAGTGTGGTTGCCGTCGTGGGAGCAGGGCACAGGCCAGGAATTGAGCACTACCTCGCAAACCCCCATGAGATACCCGATATATCCCGGCTAATGCATGTACCCAAAAAGAGGCTCACCATAACAAATTTGCTGAAGTTTGGCATCCCGGCGCTTGTGCTGGGAATCTTTGCACTTGCACTTTATAGAGGTGTGCCCATACAGGGGAGCATAACCCTGTGGCTGCTGAACCACATGGTTCCAACTTTCATTGCCGTGCTTCTGGCAAGGGGAAGTATAGTCTCTGCCATTGCCGGTGCCCTTGCCTCGCCGCTTACCTCGCTGAACCCCCTAATTGCCGCCGGCTGGTTTGCTGGCCTTGTCGAGGCAAAGGTAAAGCGCGTAACTGTGGGCGACGTCTCGGCAATGTTCAAAACCTCCAGTACAGGAGAGCTGCTCGGAAATAAAGCCTTCCGGGTGCTCCTTGTTACCGCACTCGCAAACCTGGGCTCAATGCTGGGCACATTTATATCCTTTCCGACGATAATTCTTCCCCTCTATCAGAAGGTTTTTGGTGTTTAGAATGCGAGTGGTTGACTTCCTGAAATTCTACCTGGTTCTTATTACACTGCTCTTCCTGGGGATGAGTTTTTTCAGCTTCAGCACAGAGCAGAAGGTGCTGCTGTTCCTTATAACCTCGCTGGTCTCACCCTCACTTTTTAAGGAGTTTCTCAAGCTCAGAGGTGTGCGCAGGGGCGATCTGGTACTTGTCTCATACTCGCACAAAAATGAGCTTGGTACACTGCTGCAGAAGGAGCTTGGCAGGGCACTTACCTCCGGAAAGGTGGGTGATGTGATAGAGGTAGAGCTTGTCGGCAGACTGGCAAAAGGAGAGGTGAGAAGCGTCGGAGGATTTATTTTTCCTCCTGAAGTTAGTCTTCTTTATTACGAGGAGATGCCCACCACGAGGAGGCGAGAGCTCTGAATCTTGTGTTCACCACGCGAGAGATTAAGGAGCTTGCAATTTCAGCGGTGGTAATCGCCTTTGTGTTTGCCTACAACATGGTGGGAGGGATTCCCTCCATTGGTCTCCTCCTTGTCTCCCTCATTGCTGTGAGCACGGGTTTTGTCTTCCATGAGCTCGCCCACAAAGTTACGGCACAGCGCTTTGGGTGCTGGGCAGAGTACCGCATGTGGGAGCTGGGTTTGATAGGCGCTCTTTTTCTGGTGGTGGTAACGGGATGGTTGTTTATTGCACCGGGTGCGGTTTACATAATCCCGGGCTACTTTGGCATCTCACGACGCGAGGACGGCATAATCTCAGCCTCGGGCGCAACAGCAAACATAGCCCTCGCCATACTGTTTTTGCTTATAGGATTCAACTTCGGCGCTGCAATAAATGCATGGCTCGCACTTTTTAACATGATCCCCTTCCCACCCCTGGACGGCTCAAAGGTTATACGCTGGAACTTTGCTGTATGGGGTGTGCTTGTTGCTGCTGCACTAATGCTACTCAGCCTCTCCCAGTGAGTTACTCCCCTCATACACCAGGCGGCGCATCTCCTGTATCTCCTCGTTGGTTGGTATCTCCTCGGGGCACACTTCCCTGCAGGTGCCGCAGGTGGTGCAGAGGTATAGTCCCTCTTCCACGGCTATAGGCAGACGGTTCAGCTTGTCACGGGGGTCGTGCACAAAGCGTGCAATTATTCTGAAGAGCATCGGCCCTGCGAATTCCTTGCTGTGGGTGTGCGAGGGGCAGGAACTCATGCAGGAGCTGCACTCTATACAGCTCTTCAGCTTTTCAAGACGCCTGAGTTCCTCGGGGAGGAGCTTCTCTATTCTTGCCTCTCTCTTTTTACCTCTGTGCAGATATGGGCGCAGAGCCCTTACCCTCGGGTAGTTTTTCTGTGTCGCTACAACCAGGTCCTTTATAACGGGGAAGTTTCTCAGCGGTTCAAGTAGCATTCCTTCAACAACGTCGGTTCTGCAGGCTAAAACTGGCTTGCGGTTCGCAAGCACCGCACAGGAGCCGCACTGCCCGGCCCTGCAGGAACTCCTGTAGGCGATGTTTGCGCCATAGCGCTCGTTGATCTGCTGAAGCGCATCGATTATCTTCATGTGAGGATGGTGCTCTATCTCATAGGTCTCATACCGTGGCTCATCTTCAGTTTGAGGATTGTATCTGAAAACTGTAATCTTCATATTCTCAACCTCACGGCACAAGAGTGGTTATCACAGGCTCAACCGTCCTGACAAGCATCCCATCGGCCGCCTTAGATACCACAATATTCTTAACCCAGCGCGGGTCTTCTTCGGGATAGTCGCTGCGGAAGTGTGCTCCTCTGCTCTCGGTACGCAGCAGCGCACTTCTTGCGATCATCTCAGCTACGAGCAGCATGTTGTCCAGCTCCACAGCAGCGAGCAGCTGAAGGTTGTATCTGAGCCCACTTTCCACAGTTACTTCCTCAAGTTTGCTCCTGAGCATGGCAATGGTGCGGAGGGCCTCTTCCAGGCTCTGCCTGCTTCGCATTATTCCCACCTTCTCCCACATAACCCGCTGAAGCTGCGAGCGCACCTCGTAGGGTAACAGGCCTTCACCCGCCTCGAAGCGGAATATCCGTTCGTGCTCTTCTTCCAGAGTTTTATAATCCACTTTCGCATATCCATGCCTTTTGGCCTCTTTTGCAGCGTTCTCTCCGGCGATTGCCCCGAAAACCTGTGTCTCAGCCAGAGAGTTGCCACCCAGACGGTTCGCACCGTGCACTCCACCATTCACCTCACCGCAGGCAAAGAGGTTTGGTATCACTGTGCTCCGGCAGTCTTCGCGGGTGCGCACACCTCCCATGAAGTGATGAGCACTTGGAGAAACCTCCATGGGCTCACGGCGTATGTCCACACCCACGTCGAGGAACTGCTTGAGCATCGTGCCCAGCTTCTGCTCTATGATTTCATCCGGCACGTGGGTGAGGTCAAGGTACACCCCACCGTGCTCCGTCCCCCTCCCTTCGGTTATCTCCCTGAATATTGCGCGCGTTACGACATCACGAGTGGAGAGCTCCATTCTCTCGGGATCATAGCGTGCCATGAAGCGCTCTCCCAGGCTATTGTAGAGCTTGCCTCCCTCTCCGCGCACCGCCTCTGTTACGAGGAGTCCACTCGCAGAGGGGGGGTAGACCATACCGGTGGGATGAAACTGCACCATCTCCATGTCTATCAGCTCAGCCCCCGCATTGTATGCTAGAGCGTAGCCATCACCGGTTTTCTGATATGGGTTTGTGGTTATTGAGTAAAGCCTGCCCGCACCACCGGTGGCGAGCACAACTGCCTTTGCCTTGAAGAGCAGAAAACGCCCATGAATCAGGTCAAGACCTGTGGCGCCCGTAATAATGCCCTCATTGGTTAGCAGACGCGTGATTGCCACCTCTTCAAGCACCTCTATGCCAAGGCGGTATGCCTCTTCTTTGAGTGCATTCATCATCTCGTGTCCCGTTCTGTCGCCGCGATGCACAGTTCTGCGAAATCGTTGCCCGCCAAAGTAGCGCTGGTCAAACTTCTCTGGCTCAATCCTGTCAAAGGTCGCACCGAAGCTTTCCAGCTCCAGCACGCGCTTTGGAGCGTCTCTGACGAGAATCTCCACCAGCTTCTGATTGTTCAGGAAGCGCCCGCCTATTACTGTATCCTCGAAGTGGAGCTCAGGAGTATCCTCCGGGTCCACAAAACCAAAGGCCGCATTGTAACCGCCCTCTGCCATGACGGTGCATCCACTCCTCCCAAAAAGACCCTTAACCACAAGAAGCACTTCAACGTTGTGCTTCCTGGCCTCTATTGCAGCCCTTGCACCTGCTCCACCACCACCTATAACCAGGACATCGCACTGATAAACGTCGTCAACCAGCTCCACCATGGCAACGCCTCGTCCCTTAATCTGAGGTTACCGAAGGGAAAAATTCCAAAAAATTTTCAAAGGTTATGCTCAGCTCAGCTTCTCGGGCCCGTAACTCAGTCTGGCTAGAGTGGCTGGCTCTTAACCAGTTAGTCGCGGGTTCAAATCCCGTCGGGCCCGTTAACCGTTAACTTTCATAACTTCTAAAACTGCAGGTCTTGCCGGTACTTCCTGTGGGCCTGCTTTGTCTCTTCTCTGGTGTTGCCCGCGAGCACAATAACGTGCTGCCCGGGAGCCCAGATGTCTTCAAAGGTGAACATCTCAACGGCGCCCGGCTTCTCCAGCTCAGACTTCTGCTCCGCGCTGAGCAGGTCACCGACTATCTCCCCAACCCCCTGGGGTGCCTTGTGCCCGCCCAGAATTATAATATTCTTCTCTGTCTTATAGGAATCGAAATTCTCTGGCAGGACGTGGATAGCCTCATAACCAGAGCTGCGCAGATATTCAAAGAAATCTGAAGCGAGCGCATAGTCGATAAGGTTGGCGAGAACAATAATTTTACCACTGACATGAGACTTTAGATGAGAAACTATCAAAAGCTGATTATCCGGGTTTACCACAAGCAGGTCGTCAAGCACACCGTCACCGTCGTAGTCGAAAGGCGTTAGAGCACGAGCCCCTGTCCTGTTGTAGGGCGAAATTTTTTCGTCGTCTTCCAGGTAGTAGCCTACCTGTTTCCCATTTCTTATCGCATATATCTCACCACTCTTTCCCATGACGATGCTCTCTGTCCTACCATCACCGCTGAAGTCAATGGCCACCGCATCCCTGAATTTTCCGATGTAATAAAACTGTCTCTCTCCATCAGGGAAGAAACGGTAGAGGGAGGATGAAAGGATAAAGATATCATTTCCTTTATCCAGCTGGAATATTTTTAGATTTGTACCACTTTCATAATTGACTTCGGATTTCCAGATCATATCAGACCTGTTGAAAGCAAAAACTTCCCCGCCAGAATCAATAACAATTATCTCCGACAAATAGCCATCACGATTTAAATCGACTGCGCCCACCTTTACAATCCTGTAATTAAAGTACTCCCTTTCAAATTTGTTAATCTGTCTTCCTTCCGGAGATAACAGGGACAACAGATCCCCTTCTGAAACCGCCAAACTTTCTCTTACACCGTCTTCATTTAAATCCAGAGCTACAAGGTTATCGGCCCTTCCATATATTTCCTTTTCCCATAACAATGCTCCATCCTTATCAAAAGCCAATATTCTGTCCATAAGTCCCACTGCAATCTCATCTTCGTTGCCGTCTCTGTTCAGATCTGCAATTGCAATTGAAAAAACGCTACTAGGAAGGGTCTTATTTTCCCAGAGTAGTTTACCCTCAGAGTCATACACCTCCAGATACTTACTCCCTATTACTATTTTTGAAGGCGAGCCTTTAACGGTTATAGTGGCTAATGCAAAGGTACTCCCGAGTGTCACCTTAAAACTTTTGAAAATTTCTGATGTGCCAAATTTAACAATCCTCACATTCCCGGTTGCAGAATCTCCCACAACCACCGCATCGATGCTTCCATCACCCTCGCTGTCAATATAGGAAAAATACGCTTCGCCGGATACTGTTGCATATGAGACTGAAGTATAATCTTTGGCAAACTCTTCTGTAAGTTCTTCAGCGTATGCCGCAGGCAACAGGACTGATAAAACAACAAATACCAGTAAAACTCCCCATCTCATGCTTACAATATAATGCCAAGTGGATATATAATACTATCGCTTTTGAGAATATACAAGAGGCACTCATCCTATGGCTTTCACCCTTCCGCAAACACCTTTCCCTCGAGCCTCTCCACCCGCTTTAGCACATCGGCAATAATCTTCTCCCTCCCCTTGAACTCAGCAAAATCTTCTCTGAGCTTCGCCACCTCTTGGGTTAAGCTGTCCACTCTGAGATTGAGACCGTCCACCCTGGCACTTAGAGCGTCTATGCGGGCAGTTAGCTCCTCGCGCACGCTGTCTATGCGCTTGTTGGTCGCGTCTATGCGCTTGTTGGTCGCGTCTATGCGGGCGGTTAGCTCCTCACGCACGTTATCTATGCGGGCATTCGTCTCGTCGATGCGCTTGTTGGTCTCGTCTATGCGTCTATTCAGGTCTATCAAAAGCTGGTTTACATCGCTCAGTCTCTGGCTGAACTCCCGCTGCTGGCCCCTGAGCTCTCGAACCTCCTCCCTGAGAGAGCCAAACTCCGGGAGAATGAGCTCTTTTATCGCCTCCCTTATTGCATCCTTCATCTCCCAAACACCACAAATTAACCTTGAAAACAAAACCCAAACTCGGAAGAAAGCTACAAAAAACAAAAGAAAGGAAAGAGAGGCTATGCCTCTTTACAGCGCAGCTGCAAGTGCCTCTGCAGCAGCACGGGTCTCTGTCCTTGTCTTACCGGCAACGATTATGCCGTAGCTTCCTGTGCCAAAGGCGTCTGATATGACCTCTATGTCACCATCGCTGGTGTACCAGTCAACCTTGCTCTTGCCAGCGCTGACCAGGTCAGCCACGAGCTTGTTGGCCACTGGACCACCTATGAGGACAAGGTTCATGTCCTTGTTGGCAGTGTCCTCGTCGACTATCTCGAGCTCCGGTACCTTCTCCTCGCCAGCACCTGAGGTGAGTATAATGTATGATGTCTTTGTGTCATCGAGGAAGTTCTTACCCGGCTTCTTCTTAGCCTTCAGCTTGGTGCCACTGGCAACTGTGGTCTCCTCCGATGTCCTTATCTTGAGCTTCTTGTTGTCGTAGTCCCACTCAATTGTATACAGTGTATCCTCGATGGTCTGCACCTCGTCCTTCTCAAGGGTCTGGGTCGGCCCACGGAACTCCACGACTATGTTGCTGGTGCCATTGATATCGCCATCCGAGGCAACACTGGGTCCTTCAACAAACACAACCTTGGAGTAGCCAAGTACATCCTCCGCATCATGCTCCAGCGTAACCACCGAA
>WANW01000095.1 GCA_015521615.1 Candidatus Hydrothermarchaeota archaeon | reverse complement strand
TTTTTGCGTAAATTTAATTCAAAAGTAAATGTGAGTGTACTTTTGGTGGGAGATAACGTTTCGAAGAAAACAGGAAAATGTAAGCGAAGTTTGTGCTTAGTTTATATGCGGGTTAGAGAGGACCCTATATACGTTCATACTGGGCGTCATCGTCGATTTGAAGGTGAGCTGAGAAAATATTTTTACCGGATGTAAGCATCCATGCATGGACATGGTGGACATCTTTGACCCCTTCTATTGACCTTAAGGATTCTATGATTTCGTCTATGTCAATGCCCTTCGGCACCGATTCGAGGAGGATGTTGAGGGAGTCCTTGATTATACCCCATGAGGCATACAGCAGAATCACCCCAAATAGCATGCCGAGAATCGGGTCTATTGCGAGGAAGCCTGTAAGCTTGATAACTATAGCGGCGATGATAATGATAATGCTGCCCACAAAAGTCTGCATCACGTGCCAGTATGCTCCTTTTATGTTGAGGTTGTGCTTCTGCCCTGAGAACAACAGCTTTATTGAAATTACCTCAGTTACAAGCCCTCCAAAGGCGGCAATCAGCATTAGGGATATCGGCAACTCAATAGGATTTCTTAACCGCGTGTATCCCATATACAGGACAAAAATCGCCATAATAAAGAGGAAAAAGCCGTTTAAAAGAGCGCCGATAATCTCTGCGCGCAGCGAGCCAAAGGTCTTATACTTATCTGACGGGCGCAATGCAATTCGTCCGGCAATTAAGGCTAATAAGACCCCTCCTACTGCAGAGAAGGTATGAAAGGCGTCTGAAATTACAACGACTGAGCCAGAGTAGATTCCTATGCCCATCTCTATGATAAAATAGATGCCCGTCAGCCAGGTCGTTATTTTAAGGGCTCTTATGTTTTCCGCATCAGCAGGAAGCATGGCATGTCCTATGCTTTTGCCGGTTTCTTGACCTGGCTGCCTGTGAGATTCCATATGAAAGGGAGGGTTATTTTGATATAAAAAGGTTGGCCAGGTCCAATCCTTCACCTCGCTGATACTGATACCAGCAGCCCTCCTGCTGAGTGCACCACAACATCCCTAAAGCCCACCTTCTCAAGGGTCTCCCTGAACTCATCTGCGGTCATTCCGGGATGTTCCCTGAAGCCCATTATCTCCACGAAGTACCTCTCTGCCCAGAGGTTGTCTGTCCTCTCAATTTCAAGAGCGATGAGTGTTCCGCCCCTCTTCAGCGCCCTCTTAAGCCGCGAGAGGTAGTAAATGGCGTCAGTCTTCTCACGCTCCATCACGGTGCCCACTCCAATCAGTGAGATTATCTTGTCGTAGCTCTCTGGCTCAAGGTTTTCGAGGTCAAACCTGTAGGTTACCTCCGCCTCTTTCAGCCACTCCTTCGTCAGCTCCGCATCCAGGGTGCAGAGGATTTTCTCCCCCTTTTCAATGCTGGCGTACCTGTCTATCACATCTATAAAGCGCCGTATGTAGGCGCTCCAGTCGCAGCATGTCAGTCTTGTCCAGGTGGAGAGCAGTTGATTGAGCTCCTCCGCACCCTTTTGCGTCAGCCTGTAGACCTTCTTCCTGGCGGCGCCGGTTCTAATGCCCTCATGGAATATAAGCCCCTTCTCTTCCAGGGAGTGCAGCGCCGGATATATGGTTCCCGGGCTGCTTATATTGAGCCTTCTCATGAGTTCCACGCCGCACATCGGCTCCTCCCTTAAAAGGAGCATGATTTTCGTCTGCAGATTGCCCCTGATCGCGGAATTAACAAGCTCCATATCGACCACCGATAAATTGGGCAAATTTTATATAAACTCTATCGATAATAACGATATCGGTAATACCGATAATATCTGAGGAGGCGAGTTCTTGAGAGAGGAGCATGTCTTGCTCGGCTCGGCGATTGTGCTTGCATTTTTTGTGTTAACCTACGCCGGAGGGCACACGTTCATCTGCTGGGGTCCCTACTGGACTTGGACATACGGGTACTCCTTCGGCTGGTACTACCCATGGGTCATTTTCATCATTGGCGTTCTCCTTCTGCTGGTATTTTTAAGCGCAGTATCGGAGAAAGACCCTTTGGACATACTTAAGGAGAGGTATGCCAGAGGTGAAATATCAAGGGAGGAGTATCTCAACATTAAGAGCAAGCTGAGGAGGTGAAAGGCTTGATGGAGAGGATGATGGCAAGGATGATGGGCAAGGAGAACATGCCCAAGATGATGGGGGCAATGATGGCAGAGATGTTCGGTGCTATGAAGCCGGAGGAAAGGATGGAGTTTGTGAGGCAGATGATTCCCATCTGCATGAGCAGGCTCTTTGAAAACTTGGGCAGAAAGGACAGGGCAGAGATAGCTCTTGCAATTCTTGAAAAGCTCAAGGATGAGCTGGAGAGGCAGGCGAAAGGTGGGGGATGATGGAGGAGTTCCACTGCAACTGCATATCCTGCGGAAAGCTGCCAGAGCAGAAGGAAGGGGAGCTCAACCTGTGGGTGGAGTCTAAGGATGGCATGCTGTGCGGGAGCTGCTGGAAACATGTGCTTGAGGTGCTCAGGGCTTCTGATATACCTGTCGAGAGGAGGTACGAGGAGGAGGTGCCCTTCTGCTGCTTCTGCGTGCTCTGCGCAAGAACGCCTCCCGACCCGGAGGTTAAGATATGGGTTGAGACAGAGTTTGGCTGCCTCTGCGAGCTCTGCATGAAGAGGATAATAAGAGAGGGCGTTGAGCGGGAGATTAGGAAAGTTGTGGAGGGCTGTAAATGAGCGTCAGGGTGCAGATTTTTGTGACACCCACATGCCCGAGCTGCGAACCTGTTTTCGAAGAAACCTTCCGGGTGGTTGAAGAGGTCAAGAAGGAGGCAGGGGTGGAAATTAGCGTGGAGAAGATCGACGTAACGGAAAAGGAGAATCTGAATCTGGCTCTGAAGTATGGGGTTAAGTCTGTGCCCACTATTGTGGTGTGCGGGAGGAAGGTTTTGAGTTTAGCAATTATTGCCAACGGCATCATCAAAAATTTTTGATAATCAAGAATTTTTGATGTTGAATGGGATGGACATCTTCGCTGCGATCCTTCGGGAATATGCAAAGCTGCTTGCAGAGGTAATCCCCTACTTCTTTTTAGGCACGCTGTTTGCCGCTGCGCTCTCCACCTACTTAAAGCCCGAGCATGCGTACAGGCTCCTTAACAGGAATGCATTTTCTGTGTTAGCCGCGTCTGTGCTTGCAGCTGTTCTGCCAGGCTGCTCCTGTGCTACAATGCCCATGGCAGAGGGGCTGAAGAGGAGGGGTGCAAAGCTCGGAACGGTGACCGCCTTCACAATGATGTCGCCCCTTCTTGCACCCCACACCCTGCTTCTCACCTACGCTGTGCTGGGCTGGAAGTTTGCCTTAGGAAGGCTAATTATCCCCTTTCTCTTTATACCTCCTCTGGGTATCCTCCTTAACCTCGCAGAGAGGCACTTTGATTTCAGACTTAACGAGCTTCCTTTAGCACCCTGCTCCTGTGGGAGTGAATGCGAGGATTGCAAGTCCCCAGGCTTCTGGCACAGCTTCAGAGAGATATCCATTAGCCTCGGAAAGTATTTTCTGCTCGGCTTAGTCATAGCGGCTTTGTTCTCTGTCCTTGTGCCGGAGGATGCGATACCACGCTACATAGGCACCTCAAGCGCGGCAGCTTACCTCCTTGCCGTACTGGTGGGAATCCCCCTTTATGTGTGCGAGGGGGAGGAGGTTCCAATAACATATGCGCTCCTCAGCAGGGGAATTGGCGCGGGCCCGGCTTTTGCATTTCTTCTCGGTTCGGTTGGCACCTGCATACCCACCATGCTTATGAGCAGGAAGGTAATAGGGACGAGGGCAACGTTCGTTTACATTATAACTTGGTTTGGATTCGCAATTTTGGCGGGGGTCATCTTCGCCAGTCTGTTTAAAGGAGGGTAAAGCATGAGAGGAGATGCAGAATGTTGTCCACCGAGGTTTGCAAAGGATGAGCTTGCCATTGATGAGAAGGAGCTGGAAGCTATAACCTCAAAATTCCGGGCTCTGTCCAGCAAAATAAGGGTTAAGATACTCCTACTCCTCAAAAAGTACGGCGAGCTCTGCGTGTGTGAGATTGAACAAGCCTTAGGCTTAAAGCAGCCAAGGGTTTCCTACCATCTTCAGATGCTTCTCGAGGCGGGGTTGGTGAGCAGGAGAATTGAGGGTGCCAACTCCTACTACCGCCTGAAGTGGGGGGAGGTGGATGAGCTCTTCGAGCTTGTGGGAATTAGGCAGTGTGTACTGAAAGCTCATGAGGAAGTGGAATAGATTAAAAATTTCCGAAGTAAAAGTTTATCCATGAGCTACTCCTTTTAGTAACTTGCAATCATTTATGACTCTTTCACTTTTTACAATAAAGGAGATGAAATAAAAAGTGCTCCGGTCGGGATTCGAACCCGAGTCGCCGGCTCGAAAGGCCGGCATGATTGGCCGGGCTACACTACCGGAGCATTAAAATAAGCTACCTTAAAGGCAAGATTTACAATGGAAAAGGTTGCTGTAACGTCTAGTAAGTTGGGAAATTTTTCACACGTTGGGAAGATTCCTATCTTCTGAAGCCCCGTGGTGTAGCGGTCAAACATTCTGGCCTTTGGAGCCAGAGCCGGCGGTTCGAATCCGCCCGGGGCTGTTATTTTTCATGGCGGTATTGAGCGTTGTGAAATACCGCAATCTGTTGATGCAACTGACTGCAGTTGCGTTCGAATCCGCCCGGGGCTGTTTTTAATAGCGGTGTCGCAGATACCGCAATCTGATGGTCAAACTTTCTGAAGTTTGTTCTAAATCCATCCGGGATTATCCTCTGACAACCAGCACATCGCAGGGTGCGCGCCTCACGACGCGCTGCACCACGCTTCCCAGCATCGCCTCCTCTGCGCCGCTCATTCCGCGGGAGCCCAGTACTATGAGGTCGTAGCCGCCCGCCTCTGCCTCCCTCACTATCTCCTCACTCGGCGTGCCCTCTCGCAGCTTGGTCTCAACTTTTATCCCTTTCTGCGCAGCCTTCTCCTCAAACGCCCTCAGCACAGCTTCCCCCTCCCTCTTCGTCTTCTCGTATATCTCCTGCATAAGCTCCTCGGCCCACTGGTAACGCGCCCTGTCTATCACGTAAACTGCGGCTATGCCCGAGCCGAAGGTTTTTGCGAGCGTTAGCGCCCTGTCCTCTGCCTGCTTCGCGTAGAAGGAGCCGTCCGTAGCAACCAGAAGCCTGCGATACATAAATAACTCTTACTCCGGCCTGTATATAACCTTACCCGTCTCCTCATTTGGGCTCAGTCCTGGCGTTTCTCTGAGGAGCTTTCTGAACTCCTCCGAGGCGAGCGTGGTTATGAATCTCTCAACCTCCGGCTTTGCCATCTTCTCCTTCGGTATTGCGAAGTCGTACTTTTCCTCCCTGAGCGGGATGAAGTCGAGGTCGTACTGCTCCGCCACGGTGCGTATCGCCAGACCGGCGTCTGCCCTTCCATAGGCCACTGCCGCCGCTATTGCGGAGTGAGACTTCGCCTCAACCTCGTAGCCCTTTATCTCCCTGGCAAGCTCGGTCAGGCTGACTCCACGCTCCTCCGCGAGCTTCTTCAGCTCCAGGTCGAAGAGCACCCTCGTTCCAGAGCCGGGGTTGCGGTTTATAAACCTCACATCCTCGCGCAGCAGGTCGGCTACGCCTTTAATACCCTTCGGGTTGCCCTTTGCCACCACCAGACCCTGCTCCCTGTCGTACCCCCTGACCAGGTAGGCTCTATCTGCCAAGCCCAGGCGGTGAATGAAAGGTATGTTGTACTCTCCTGTGGCTTCGTCTATGAGGTGCGTGCCCGAGATGTCACTCTCCCCCTTTCGCACAGCCGCAAGCCCGCCAGAGGAGCCCACATTTATAATCTTCGCCTTTAGCGGCCTCTCCTTGCTCATGAGGCTCACCAGGAGGTCAACGCCTATGCAGTGGCTCCCTATGATGGTGAGATCTGCGATGCGTATGCTCTCGCTGAGAAGAATCACCTCATGCTCTTCCCCCTCACCGAGAATCTCCACATTCTCCGGAATCTCAATGTACCCGTCTGCCTCCGCGAGCGTCGTAATCGCCCCAGAGCCGGTGAGCACCGGGTAGGCGCTGTAGCTCCCGTCACTTCCCTTGACGAGGTGCACCAGCTTGTACTCGTAGCGCCCGCCGGCGGAGTAGAACTTCATCGCGGTCCTCGCCCTCACCCGCTTTCGCTCCGGCGCCTCGAGGCCAGCCAGCCTTCGAATAACAGGCGCGACGAAGACGTCAAAGGTTATCATTGCAGACGTGGGATAGCCTGGCAAGCCGAAAATGGGCTTGCCCCTGGCGACGCCTATTATCGTGGGCTTCCCTGGCTTTATGGCAACGCCGTGCACAATTATGCCCGGCTCGCCCAGCTCGTCAATAACGCGGTAGCTCAGGTCACCGACACCGGCGCTTGTTCCTCCTGAGGTTATCACAATGTCGTAGTCTCCGGCAAGAGCCTCCTCAAGCTTCTTCTTGAGCTGCGCAGGATCGTCTCTCACTATGCCCAGGAATACCGGCTCGCCGCCGCACTCACGCACTGCCTGAGCTATGGCATAGGCGTTAACGTCGTATATCTTGCCGAAGCTGAGCTCTTCGCCAGGCGGAAGAATCTCATCGCCGGTGGAGATTATCGCCACCTTGGGTGAGTGGAAAACCGGAACCCTGCGCATACCAAGCGCCGCAAGTACGCCAATCTCGCGCGGGGTGAGCCTCGTTCCTTCTCTGAGCACAACCTCGCCCCGCATTATGTCCGCGCCCGCCGCCATTATGTTTTCTCCGGGGGCAACGGGCTTGTATATCCTGACATACTTTTTGCCGTCTCTCTCCACCTGCTCGGTGTACTCCACCATAACCACCGCGTTCGCGCCCTTGGGCATAGCCGCGCCGGTGGCTATGCCTATGCACGTGCCCGGGGTAATCTCATAGTGCGAGCTGTCGCCTGCACGGATGTAGCCCTTTAGTTCAAGCTCCACCGGTGCCTCCTCATCGGCATAGAAGGTGTCCTTTGCGATAACGGCGTAGCCGTCCATGCTCGCCCGGTCAAAGGGAGGGACATCTATACCTGCGACAATATCGCGGGCCACCACCCTGCCGAGCGCACGGTCGAGCTCAACCTCCTCCGATACGCGCACCGCTTTAAAGTGCTCCTCCAGGCGGTGTCTCGCCTCGCCTATCGTAACGATATCATGAAACTCCTTCAGCTCCATGATGCTAAATTTCCAGCCATGAATAAAAATCTTAGCTTTGAGGTAAGCGCATAAGCTTACCCAAAATGTTTTAACCACCCAGCGGGAAAGGTACCCCATGGATGAGACGGTTAGAAGGGCAGTGGAGTTCCACGGCCACCTCTGCCCCTTTGTGGTCGTCGGAGCAAAGGCTGCGGGCTACGCCATGGAAAAGCTCGGCGCTGGCAGAGCGAGTGATGAGGAGCTGTTCTGCATCGCAGAAACGGCGAACTGCGCAGTTGATGCCATTCAAGCTGTAGCGGGCTGCACCCTTGGTAAGGGCAACCTGTATATCCGCGACTACGGGAAGAACGTCTTTATATTCGGCTCGAGGAAGAGCGGCAGAGCCCTGCGCATCTACTTCAACCCGGATGTTTTTAAGGGCAGAAGCTTCGAGGAGAGGGTCGAGCTCGCGCTCTCGCTTTCTCCAGAGGAGGCGTTTAAGGCAGAGTTCGTGGACATAGAGTTTCCTGAGGAGGCTGAGGTAAGGGGCTCTGTGCTCTGCTCGGCGTGCGGAGAGTACGCAATGGATACAAAGGTCAGGGAGATTAACGGCAGGAAGCTCTGCCTACCATGCTACTTTGCCACCCGGGAAGAAGGAAAAAACTAATAAATATTAACGTTGTATTTTTTCACAAATTTTTTTCTCTTGCAATGATTATAGATGCTAGCATTCACGACTATTTATAATAATTCAGTAGACTCCCAATTTGGGTATAATTTGGGAAAAGATAAAAAAGTATTCGAAAAAATTTGGAAGGATTAATGGTGATGCCATGGAATTAAAGGTCTATATCGCTGCTGTGTTTTTAATTGTTGCTGCAACTATCATGGCCATCAAACCCTCTCAGGCTCCTTCCGGGGAGCGTCTTGAGTTTGCCATAACCGCTGAGAAGGCGCTGGAAATTGTGGAGAATAATGAAGAGGCGAGGGTGTTTATTGAGGAGTACCTCAGGAATGAGAGCAATAGAATCACGCGCATCAATCTTAACTACGACATAGCTTCAGGGAACTACACCTGGAAGATAGAGCTGGTGGAAAGGGAGTGCGGATGCAGATTTGGAAGCGAGGAAGGTTTGAATATGCTCAGAGCTGAGGTTGACCCCACAACTGGCGAGATTCTGAAGCTGGAGACACAGGTGGGAGTGAAGGAAGAGGAAGTTGCAAGAGAGAGGTGCATGGAGGGGTGCCACTCCGAGGATGAGATTAGGCCCACCTTTACCGCCAATGTGAGCGAGGGATAGAAGCATGGTTAAGAAGAGGCAGAAGAAAAAGGCGAGCAAGAGTTCCTCCGGGATGAAGGCGGCTGTGATCATTGGCCTGGTTTTGATAGGATTTTTATTTGTAATGGGCGGGAAGGAGAAGCCCCGGGAAGAGACTGCCGCATCTCCAGATAAAGGTGAGCAGCTTGTACTCGGCCTATATCCTGTCCTGGACAGGCCCAGCACAGGGGAGCCGGGGAAGGTCAGGATTGTGGAGTTGCTGAGCTTCTACTGTGATAACTGCTACCGCTTTAATGCTCTAAAGCACCAGCTTGAGGAAAAGTATGGCGACGCGCTTGAGATTGAGCTGGTTCCCATAGTGTGGGGTGAGCAGTCAATTAAGACAGTCGAAGCCTATATTCTGGCAGAGCGCTATGGCAAGGGCAGGGAGATGGCGGATGCAATTTTCAAAGCTAGATTTGAGGAGGGCAGGGATATAGGCGACGTGGAGGTGCTTATAGCTCTTGGCAGACAGCTCGGCCTTGGGGAAGATTTTGAAAAGCTGCTCAGATCAGGGGCCGCGAACCAGGAGGCGCAGAACAACATAAAGCTGGCGGCGAGCTATGGCATTGAGGAGACGCCCACACTGATTGTGAACGGGAACATAGTTGTCAACCCGCACCCCACTGGAGATGACGTCATCGCCATGGCTCAGAATCTTGATATAATAATCCAGAAGCTGTTGCGCTGAAGCTTTAGAGGAGATTTTATGGGAGAGCCCTCATTAGTGCTTGCATTTATCGCGGGGGTGGTTACCATAGCGACCCCCTGCATACTTCCGATACTGCCACCTCTTCTCGCAGGTAGCGTTGGCAGCTGGTACAGGCCCATCGCAATAGTTGCAGGTATGTCGATTTCCTTCACCCTGATGGGAGGTATATTCTCGGCTCTGGGGCTGCTTGCCAGCCCGCTGGGTGAGGCTCTCCGCTACATCTCCATAGGCTTTATAATCTTCTTCGGTCTGGTTATGGTGGAGGAGAGGCTTCACCGTCTGTTTGTGCAGTACTCCTCCCTGCTCACTGGCAGGCTGGCGAGGGGTTTGAATACCGGTGCCCGGGACGATTCCATAGCAGGCGCCCTCCTCCTGGGCCTGAGCCTTGGCATAGTGTGGATACCCTGCGTCGGCCCGGTGCTTGGGTCAATACTCTCCTACGTGGCGATGAAGGGCAGCATTATCAAGGGTTCTGTACTCCTCTTCTCCTATTCCATGGGTTTCGGTGTGGCAATACTGGGCATCGCCTATGGCAGCAAGAGGTACAGCACCCGCCTCGAGTGGATAAGGAACAACTCAGAACAGATAAGGGTGGCTGCCGGCTGGATTATCATACTCACGGGCGTGGCAATCCTCCTGGGAATGGACAGGAAGATTATGACATGGCTCCTCCCCTACTTCCCGGCCCTGCTCTAGGTGAAGGTAAGGGACCCGGAACCATGTTCCGGGTGATAATAACGGACTCGGCGGGATTCGAACCCGCGATCTTCGGCTTAGAAGGCCGACGCCCTGTCCAGGCTAGGCTACGAGTCCACAAAACTGTTATAGAGGGGGAATATAGTGCTGTTGAAAAGAATTATTAAACTCGGCTACCAGCACTCAAAGGCTGAGGCGCTGAAGTAGAATTTTACCTCCCTGAACTCTCCGCTCGCTTCATACCTCGAAGCTCTGCAGATGTTAACCAGGCTTAGCTTGAGCCGCGCTACCAGCATCTCCCGCTCTTCAGGCTCTTCATGGGAGAACACGCCCACACGGCGAAGTGAGACATTCTTCTCCATTATTCTTGCTAGGACTCCCTCTGCACCGGGCACCAGATCCTCGAAGCTGTGTGGTGTCAGGAATACCAGATCGCCAATCTTTGCGCGTGAGGCAGCGAGCACATTCTGGGAACTTCTTAGCTCTATTGTTTTGACTCCATGTTCCACAAGCTCATCTATCACGCGCTTTGAGATTCCTGTCAGGCCATAGACCTTCATGCCCATCACCCTAATAGAACATGGGAAGTTCCTTAACCTCCTGCTGCTTGAGCTTGCGTGTCTGCTTCGCAAGCTCCTCCATCTTCGCCTCTATCGCCTCTGCTTCCTGGATAAGGGGTTCCACGTCTATATCAAAGCCGTGCAGGCGATTGAGCACCTTTATGAGTTCAGCCGCACCCCTCGGGTCAGGACTCATCCCAGGTGTCTGGGCAAGCAGGCATAGCGCGGGCAAACCCGCCTGCGCACAGTCCAGCAGTACCTGGCCCGGCATGCCACTGATCACACCCTCGCGGAGTATCTCCACATCCTGGCTCTTCAGGTACTCAATTATCTCCTTTGATGTTGCCACACCATATACAGCAGGCTCCTTCAGCGGAGAGGGTATGCCTGCGAGGGTTATAATCTGCTTTGCCTTAATCCGGGAGGCCCACTCCACAATCTTCTTGCTCAGGTCATAAACAAGCGCCGGTGCGATGGGTACATCGCTGTACAGCACCGCTACTCCACCCTTGGCATAAATCCGAAAGGGGTGCTGTGTCACACCGTCGCGAAGCAGTGCCACCGGTGGAAGATAACGCGACTCCACATATCCTGCGAGTTCCATCTCAAGTTTGTCTATCATGAAGCTTGCTGCTATTCCGCCGACCAGGCCGACGCCGGGCAGGCCCTCAATTATTATAGGAGACTCCTCAAGCTCTCTGACGAGGTTTATTCTGATGTCCTCGGCCATCTCCATCCCTATCATATTTAGAACCTGAGTTCATATAAATCTTCGCAACCAGGCAGCTGTATAACCTGCTCTGCAGGGATAACATAACCTGCAAGGTCGAATATTCTGGGTGCTTTTTCTATCACCGCCATGTCGCTGGTACACACCACATTCGTTCCGCTTGCAAGGAGTTCTGCATCCGGTGAGCGTGAGGTTTTCGCCTCAATGCTCATTTTAGAGTCCTCCGCCTTTGCATTTATGTAAGTGCAAAGTCTCCCGCTGAAGCTGACCATTGAGTCGAATATGAACATAACCATAACAGGAGAAAGCTCGTTTAGGGCTGTAAAAATTCTATCAATCGCTACATCGGTTATACCCTCTGCAAAGCGATGTTTTCCATAAACCCCGCTCACATCCCGAACAACGCCGTCGTCGCAGGCAATGACGGGTTTGCCGCGGAGCCAGCTCTCCACTGTTATGAGCACATTGTAGCCGTCTATTGCAAGCTTCTGTCCCTTTATTTCCTTTGCGCTTAACAGCTTTTGTCTGTGCATCTCTGCCTCTTTACGGGGATAAACACAGCGCAGCAGAAGGTTACGCTCCTCCTTTGTAAGCCTGTATCTGTCTCCTACCACCTTGACAGCAGTGCTCCTCCTGTAGCCGCGCTCAAGCAGGAAGCGCAGGTCGCAGATTGCATCCTTCACGGATGTTAATTGGCGTTCAGAAGAAAAGTATTTTATGGATGTATAATTAAAAATTAACGGGGGTGAAATAAATGGCAACGATCATGGTTGTGGACGATGAAGAGGATATTCTATCTTTAATCCGAAAAATACTTACCAGGAAGGGGCACAGGGTGATAACAGCCAAAGATGGAAAAGAAGCACTGGAAAAGCTTAAGCAAATAAAGCCCGATTTAATCCTCCTGGACATTATGATGCCTGGGCTGAGTGGATATCAGGTGTGCAAGATGATAAAGCAGAGCAATGATACTCACACCATAACTGTTGCCATGCTCACCGTAAAGGCTGATGATGAAGACAAGGTCAGGGCTCTTGAGGATAGTGGTGCAGACTGGTATTTCACAAAACCAATAGATGTGGAGAGATTTGCAAAGAGTGTGGAGTGGCTTTTAAGAAACCCTCCCAAAAGAGGTTAACACATGCCCACCATAGCCATAGCTTCTGGAAAAGGTGGTGTAGGAAAGAGTATAATATGCGCAAATCTGGGAGTTGCACTTTCAGAGCTCGGGTACAGCGTTGCTCTGGTAGATGCAGATATAGAGGGTGCCACTCAGGGATTAATATTTGGCCATGACCTGGAAGATGATGCAACTCTGCACGACTACCTATCGGGAAACGCCACAGAGGAAGAGGTGTTGAAGAGGATTAATCCCATGCTGAATGTGGTTTTCGGGAGTGTGCAGCTTGAGGCACTGTTGAAAGAGCTTAATCTTGAGCGACTGGAGAAGCTTGTCTCCTGGCTCAAGAAGAGACATGATCTTGTGCTTATAGATACCCCTCCCGGCTTTGAGGAGGATACGCTTGCTGCGATAAAGGCGAGTGATTCGGTTATCATAGTCCTCAACCCCAATATTCTTTCTGTTACGGGTGCGCTGAAGGTTAGGATAATTGCAAAGAGGGAGGGAAAACGCATTCTTGGCGTGGTGGTCAATAAGGGAGGGCATGTGGATGACATACCCACCGAGGAATTGGAGGCTATCCTTGAGGAGGAGGTTCTGGCGGTTATAAAAGATGACCCCATGATCAGGACTTCTTTGCTGGAGGGAACTCCCCTGGTTTCCGCTTACCCCCACTCCCCCGCCTCTCAGGGGATAAGGGAGCTGGCGAAGAAGGTTGTGGAGAAGCTAAACCGGATTTGGAGCATCAATTCCAGTTACTCTATATAAATCGCCGGCTTCATGGGCATCGCCTTGCCGCTCTTCTTCGCGGGGTCGTATATCCCCTGTCCCTCTGCGCTCTGCACCACAACGCTCGCGTTGAAGGTGCGCTCTAAGAAGGGTCTCGCCTCTTCCAGCACGCGCACCTCGTTGAGGTAGCCCCGGAACTCTATCTTCGCCGGGTCCTTAACCAGTGAGGGCAGGAGCTTTGCAACCTCCTTGCCGTGCTTCCTGAGCTCCTCGTCCTGCATGAGCACCTGCATGGCGTTTTTGAACTCTGGTTTGAGCCGGTTCAGCACCTCGAACATGCGCCACTTCCAGCGAGGCGCAACGTAGAGGTATATCTTCTTCGGCTCAATTTTTGCCACTTGCAAAATGCTCTCTATGTCCTCAAGGGTTCTTGCGATGAGCTCCTCGCCCAGCTCAGCCTCCGGGTTAACAAGCTCCTCCCGGTAGCGGGGCCATGGGGCGAGGCTTATATAGCCCTCCTCACCGAGGAGGCTCCAGACCTCCTCGCAGAGAGCAGGTGCATAGGGCGCGAGGAGCTTTGTCCAGTCGTGCAGTACCTCGAGCAGCACCTTCTTGTTTGGTTTATCCCTGCGCAGGTACCACCTCACGTCGTTGTAAACGTCGAAGAATCCAGCCTGCAGTGCCGAGCGCGTCTTGAATTCTTCAAGGCTCTCCGTGGCTCGCCTTATGTGCCCCTGCATCCTGCTAAGAAGCCAGCGATCTATGTTCTTCTCCTCTGTGCGGTAATCCTCAAGGCTTATTATCTGCCTCGCAAGCTCCAGGAAGGATGCTAAGTTAGAGGCCATGTCACGCGCATTCTTCGCGCGCCAGTCGGGGTCACGCATACCCTCGCTGGCGTAGAGCAGTGTGCATCGCGTGACGCTCGCCCCGTACTCCTGCAGTGCGTCTTTCAGCGTAATGAAGTTGCCCTTGCTCTTGGACATCTTCTCGCCTTCGATGCTCATCATCCCGTTGACCCCTATTGCTCTGGGCCAGAATTCGGGCTCAAAGAGCGCCACGTGGTGGAAGATGAAGAAGGTGAGGTGGTTGGGTATCAGCTCCTTTGCGGAGTTTCTCAAATCTACCGGCATCCAGTAGAGGAACTCGCGGCGCATCTCCTCCAGAACCTCTGAGGAGATTCCACTAAGCTTCGCAACCTCCTCCACACTCCCCTTCCCGTAGAAGATGTAGTCGAAGACCTCCTTCGGCAGGTTCTCCCCCTTTATCCCGCGCTCATTTATGTGTTTGGCTATGGTGTAGAAGGCCATGTAAACCGTGGAGTCGCTCAGGGTTTCGACCTTCCATTCCGGGTCCCAGGGCAGAGGCGTGCCGAGACCAGCTTTGCGTGCGCACGCCTTGTCCTCGAGCCACTCTATGGTGTTCTCGAAGTTGGAGCGCGCCTCCTCCGGGAATATCTTCATCCGCGCAAGCGCCTCCCTCACGCGCGCCTTCCAGGCCTCGTCGCTGTACTTCAGGAACCACTGGTCCTTGAGTATCTTCACTAGGCAGCGCGTGCCGCAGCGGCACACCACTTCCTCAGTGAGCTCGTACATCCTGTCGGCTATGCCCTGCGCCACGAAATCGGCGATAAGCTCCTTCTTGACCTCCTCCACACGCTTCCCGGCGTACTTGCCTGTTATTTCCTTGAGTACGCCCTTGTAGAATTCCTCCCGGTATATCTTCTCAGTCGCCTCCTCTAAGCGGGGGTCCTCCTGGTTCTGGATTCCCATCTGTTCGCATATTTCCACCGCCGGGTGCTCTCCGTAACCGGGCGCGGAGATCAGGGAGATGGGCTTAATTGCGAGGAGCTCTTCCTCTGAGATGCCGTACTTCGCGACCTGCTCGGGTGCGCGCTGGAGGTCCTTCAGTGCTATGTAGTCGTAGGGCGCATGGGAGGGCACGGACATGACAACGCCGGTGGCGTTGTCCGGATCAACAAAGCTCGCGGGCAGGATTAGAATCTCCCTCTTTGTTATCGGGTCAACGCAGCGCTTTCCTATGAGCTTCTCGCCGGGAATCTCCTCCTCAACGCTTACGTCGTCTTTCTGCTCCCTCAGCTTCGGCACCGCTTGCGAGCTGACTATCCAGCGCTCACCGGCGACGCGGACCTTCGCGTAGGTCGCCTCTGGGTTAAGCCACATGTTGGTGACGCCGTATATTGTTTCGGGGCGGAGCGTCGCCGCCACCAGGTGGGCGTCGCCGAAGGGGAACTTCAGCAGGATGAACTCCGTGGGAGAGACCCCCTCGCCGCGAAGGCGGTCGTGGTCCCCCGTGGGGGACTCGTCGTGAGGGCACCACACAACCGGGTGCGTGCCCTTGGTAACATATCCGCGCTCCCTTAGGGTGAGGTACTGCCACTCTATGAACCTGGAGAAGGGAGGATGGAGTGAGGTGGTTGTGAACTCGCGGCGCCAGTCTATGCTGTGCCCCAGCTCACGCAGAGCGCGCTTGGACTCGCGGATATAGTAGCGTGCTATGTACTCGGGGTCTGTGAATTTTTTAAGCTCCTCTTCGGGCACACCATCCAGCTCCCGGAATATGCGAAGCTGCTGCTCATCCCCCCGCCTCACACGCTCCGCCGCGCCTGCGATTGGCTCGCCGGTGATGTGCCATGCCCAGGGGAAAAGCACATTGTAGCCCTGCATGCGCTTGAAGCGCGCGTACACGTCAACGCGAGTCGAGGTGAACGCATGCCCCAGGTGCAGGGGGCCGTTCATGTAGGGAAAGGGGAAGGTCACAAAAACCTTTTCTCTGTTGTCGGGGTCAGCTTCAAAGATTCTATCCTTGTGCCAGCGCTCCGCCCACTTCCTGTCTATTTCCCTGAGCTCATCCGCCCGCATAACCATACCTCGCTTGTGAATAACTCTCAGCGCTATTAAAATTTTGCCCTTTCACACTCCACCACGTGGCATTGCCTGCCGGTAGTGACCTTCTGCCACACCGCTTATGAAAATTTCATAACTTTTATGATACTTTCTTATCTTTTCTTAATTTTTCCTAATATTTCTTAAAAATTAATATAAATCCCCATTTAGTTTTATCCCCTGAAAATTCACAAAAGGAGGTGCTCACATTGATAGATCCGGAAGTCTTTCAGACATCGAGCAGCATGTTTTTCCTGATATGGGGTGGTGTTCTTGTATTCTCAATGCATGCAGGCTTCGCCTTTCTTGAGGCGGGACTTGTGAGAAGGAAGAATGTGGTAAATGCCTTCAACAAGATTCTTATGGAGTGGCTTGTGGCAGGTGTGGGTTACTTTGTCCTGGGCTATGGCATCGCCCATGGTATATACTTTGCGCTGATGAGCGTGGGGGCCATTGAGAAGGCAGGGCTTCAGTACAACCTAGCTCACTACTTCTTCATGCTCACCTTTGCCACAGCAGCGATAGCGATAATCTCCGGTGGTGTTGCCGAGAGAATTAACTTCAGGGCGCACCTAGTAGCCGCGGTGTTTGTGACTTCCCTGATTTATCCATTCTTTGAAGGTCTTGTGTGGGACTCAAACTCAATCCTCGGCAACCTTCTGGGTGGCGACTCGGGCTTGCTTGCGAGGTTCTTCGGGGCACCTTTCCATGACTTCGCGGGCTCTGTGGTGGTGCACGCCATAGGGGGCTGGCTCGCCCTGCCTGCGATATACATTCTTGGTCCCAGGATAGGCAGGTTCGTCAACGGCGAGGTGAAGGAATTTCCAATTCACTCCGTACCCTACGTCGCTCTGGGCTCATGGTTCTTGGCAATAGGCTGGTATGGCTTTAATGTTGCCAGTGCGGGTTCTCTTGGCCCGCTCAATCTTGGCCTTGTGGCGGCAAACTCAACCCTTGCAATGGCGGGTGGCGGGATTGTTGCGGCCCTGCTCTCAAGGCACGACCCGGGATTTCTGCATAATGGTGTGCTTGCCGGCCTGGTAGCAGTCTGTGCGGGAAGTGATATCTATCATCCACTGGGTGCATTTGTTGTTGGCGCAGTGGCAGGAGCGATATTTGTCTGGGGTTTCAAGTTTGAGATAGATGTATTACGCATTGACGATGTGCTGGGCGTGTGGGTGCTCCACGGTCTTGCAGGTGCCTGGGGTGGTATTGCCGCTGGCATCTTTGGACTGCCCTTATTTGGTGGTGCAGGTGGTGTTAGCTTTCTCTCGCAGCTTGTTGGCACCCTTATAGGCGTCGTTTATGCTCTTGTGGCAGCAACAGTTTTATACAAGGCTATAGATATCGCTATTGGGTTAAGGGCCAGAGAGGAGGACGAGCTTAGAGGTCTTGACATCGCGTACCACAGAACCGACGCGTACCCTGAGGAGGCTGTGCTGAGGTGAAGATGATGAAGAAAATTGAGGCGATCATCCGACCTGAGAAACTTGATTCCGTAAAGACAGCTCTTGAGAAGATAGGCTGCATAGGGATGACGGTAAGCGAGGTTCGTGGGAGAGGACGACAACGTGGCATAGTGCACCAGTGGCGAGGCAGGGAGTACCGTGTTGACCTTTTACCCAAGGTCAAGCTGGAGATTGTGGTTGGTGACGATCTGGTGGAGAAGGTTATACAGACCATACTTGAGAGCGCAAGGACAGGCAACATAGGAGACGGCAAGATATTCGTTGTGCCAATAGAGGATGTAATACGCGTCCGTACAGGCGAGCGCGGAGAGACTGCGGTGGGTCATGGCGAAGAGGCCTGCTGACCCCGCCTATTCTCTCCTCATGCTCTCCCTTATTCTTTCTACCGCCTCCACAACTTCGCGCCTGTAAATCTCCCTTTTCCTGTACCTAGTCGCCGCTGCGTATGCAAGCAGAAGTAGCGCAAGAATGCCCAGTGCAGGAGCCAGGAATCTCCTGAGGTTTATCTTTCTCTCCTCCTCCAGGAGAATAAGAGTAAGCGGTTGTGAAACTTCACCATCCTCGCTGCTGACAGTAGCTGTGAGGGTGTAGCTTCCGGGCAGTGCGTCCCGTGGTGGCGTTACCCTGAATACCAGCTCCTGCATGTAGCCGGGGAGAAGTAATCCCGTGATCTCTTCCGGGGAAACCTCCCAGCCAGGTGGGGCTACTATTTTAAAGGTCAGATTTAGGGCCTCAAGTGAGGGGTTGATCACCCTCAGCTTAACTTCGGCCACCTCTCCGGGTCTTGCATACGCTGCGGCTGCGCCTGAAAACTGAAGCATATCTATGCCGCGAAGTGTCCTGTAGAACAGGTTTATCTGTCTCAGTGGCCAGTAAATGTAAGGTGAATACCTATCTGCGATTCTTGTAACCTCATACTCCAGCGTATGGGCCTCGTAAGGCCCGACATCGTTCAGCCGCCAGGCTATTACCGGGTCTGCCTCAATCACAGTAACAGGGCTTTTGAATCGTATCTCTGCCACATTTGAGGCAATCTCCTTTGAAATTTCCTCCACAATCTCAAGCCTTTCCACCCTGACTCCGGAGTTCTCCACCTTTACTCTCACCCTGGCGGAGTCCTCTCTTTCATTCAGGTAGACTTCTCTGAGTACTGCAGGTTTCTCGAATCTGGGCGGGTAGGGTTTGATTCTAAACATGAAGAAGGCACTTGCCTCTTCTCGGGCGTTGTTCAGCACAAGCACTGCCTTATGGTCTCCAGGTAAAGCACTGAGAGGTATTCTTATAGAGAGGTCTACTTCCTTGCTCTCACCACCTTTAAGAGAAATTTCTCCAGGTTCCAGGGTAACCCAGTTTCTGGGGAGTCCCTCCACCTTCAGCTTAAGGTTTTTAACCTCCTCACTCGAGGGATTCTCCACTTCAAAGGTAACCGTGGAGGTGTCTCCGGGCTTGCCCTCAATAAGCACAGGTAAGAATGCAAACTTAAGATGGGGTGTCTCCTTCCTCAGCCTTCCGGTGGGTTCTTCCCCACCTGATATTACACTCAGTGTTGCTGTTGCAGAGGCATATGAGGATCGGTTATCATAGTATACCATTGCCACAACGCGGTAGTTGCCAAGGCTCAGGTTTACCAGGTAGCTTTTAATTAGGGTTGCATTGTTTCCTGCGGCAAGTGTCATAGGCATGAATACAACTTTGTCAATCAGTGTACTTCCAGAGTATATCTCTATTTCTGGCTCTATTTTAGTGTCTCTGGTCCCTGTGTTTTCAACCTCCATTGTAAAGTCGACTATTTGATTACGTGTTACTACATTGGGCACCACAGAAAATGAAGGAATCTCTATCCTTGCAAATGCTGCAGGTGCGGTGGTAAGGGTGATATTGTTTATTACGAGGGCCTTGCCATAAACATAGCCCGCACTGGGATTTGATAGGTTTGCCGGGTATGCGGGTAGGACAGTTATCTCACCGGGAGAACTATTCACGGCGTTTGTTGTGAGGTAAAAGGTTGGGGTCTCGTTGGTGATGACACTCTTCTTTGTGCTCCAGGATGAGTTTCCCCTGAGGAGGAGGGATATGTTGAATAGCTCATGTGCAGAGCCATTCACCTCATACCAGCCCTTCACCTCCGCTATTGCATCCCTTATATCCAGTTTTTTTATGCTGAAGGTGGCATACCAGGTGCTGCCGTAGTTGCTCTTCTGTATGTCCAGGAGAAGGGGCACGGATGATCGAACAATTGCGCCTGCTGTGTAGGTGAAGTTTATTTCAGCATTGCCTACGGTGAGCGTTGTGGAGGTGGGAAGTACAAAGAGCACCCCGGTGCTATTCGCCGGCACCGAAAAGTCGGCAAGTACGTGGCCACCTTCCTGCTCTACGCGGAGGCAGTTACTGCCACAAATCGCCGAGCCACCATCGACGGTGATGTTTGCGGTGATGTTCAGGGCAAAGCTGTAGTTGTTGCTTATTCTGAAGGCCACCCTGCTGCCTTCTTCTCTTACCACCACGCTCAGGTTGAAGGGTTCTCCGGGCAGAGAAAACACGTAACTTCCATCGCTCGGGACAAAGAGGCTCCTCCCGGCGTAGGTTATGTTTGCCCCATACTCCTCTGTGGAGTTAACCAGCAGCCTGTCGGCGTAGATGCTCTGTGTGCCGTTTGCATAGAACACCGCCGCACGGTACTCGGTCATGCTGAGCGCTCCCGAGAGGGGCACCAGCAGGAGCAGGCAGATGGCATGCACCAGCTTCATCCCGGATCAACCCCCACCATCTGCGCTCTGCTCAGGGATAAGTCTCCGGCAAAGCTGAGGTTCAGGCGCACCTGCTTTGTCTCTCCAGCCCTCACTATGTCGAAGCCCCAGCGGTGCACCGCTCCGCTAGCGGCGTAGCTGTCGTAGTCGCCGGCCATGCTGGCGATGGAGATGTTCTCAGGGGCTAGCCAGTACACGTAGACCCCGTACTGGGTTGTGGGAGCGGTGACGTTTATCACCGCGGAGGCTCCGCTTACTGTTATTGAAGCAGAGACCTCCCTTGGATAGAGCCCGAGCCGGTAGCTCCTGCCGAACTCGCTGGTGCCGTAGCCAGCTAGCGTGGCGGTCGCAGCTATGTAGCTCAGCTCCTCCACCCCCTTTCTAGCCACGGCTATGCTCCCGTTGAACCTGCCCTGCGCGTTTGCAGATAGAGTGCCAAGATAGAGCCAGCCCTCACCGTAGTAGCTGGAGAGTGTCCCCGAGGCAGAGTAGTTGTTGCCCTGCAGGTCGTCTCCTGCGGTGGAGTTCCTCACCAGAAAGACCTCTATGCTCGCACCGCCGAAGGCTGAGCTTGCCCCCACGCTCTCGTTGCCCACGAAACCTTCAACATAGAGCTCGCTTCCGTTCAGGTAGGCTTTGGTTATCACCGGGTAGTCCATGCCGTAGTCGGGCTGGCTGGCGTTGAGCATGCCGTCGTTCAACGTAACGTTGTCGCCGTTTGCGCTGAAGGTGACATCCAGGTCTATACCTGTGCGCGTGCTGTTGAAGATGGAGTTCTCGCTTATTATCGCGATTGCGGTGTCGCTCACCATAATACCCATATCATTCTCTTCTATCACATTGTATTTAACCGAAGCCCTCGCATAATCTCCGAGAATCGCAACACCCCAGCGCGAGTTCCCCTTAATGGTGCTGTTGAGTATCTCATTGCTCACGTAGGTGGGATTCGCTCTAACAGCCACCTCCACCCCTGCGCCGCCGTCTATCCTCGCCAAGGAGCCGTTGTTCCTGTTGTTGGCTATGTAGCTGTGCACCACCCTGTTGCCGTCGGTCTGCAGGCTTATACCGTCGCTAGCAGCGCTTGCACCGCCGTTGCTGTGGACCCAGCACTCCTCAATCGTCGCATTTGCTCTGTTCCCGCTGTTCACCACGATGCCGTACTCAGCAAAGCCAGCGACGATGCTGTGCACCACTCTAGCGGAGAGGTTTTCCTCGTGTATGCCGGTGCTGTAGTAGCTGCCGACGGTAATGCCGTAAGAGCCGGCTGAGGCAAGGTTCCCGTTGGCATAGGTGCCCAGAAAGCTGTCCCTTACCTCAGCGAAGGAGTTGTTGCCCACCACCTTCACGGCGCTGCTTCCGGTAGAGGCGGTGTAGAGGCTGAAGCCTGCGATTCTGGCGGAGGTGGCGTTGACCAGAAATATGTCAGAGCTTCCGTTGACCTCGACGCGGGGGGTTGTGTAGTCGGGAATGGTGTAGCGGTCCACGCCCACCACCCTGCCCGGGATCGCCGTGGAGTTGCCCTCCTGGGTGGAGGCGTTGAGCGCCAGGCTGTCCCTGATCTGGGGGAGCGCCCACGCGAGGGTAATCCTCCACACCTCTATGGGGGTGGAGTTCACGTACTCTACCACGTAGCCCGGATCGCTCCTCGGGATTCTGAAGGTGCTGCTCTGCTCCCCTGCTATTGCGTTGGCGTTGAGCAGGAACTGCCTCAGCGAACCCTGCACGCTTCTCGCAGAGCCTGCGACGTCGTCGCCGTCGCGGGTATTAACCACAACATCAAAGCTGAAGCCGAAGTCAATGCTCTCGCCGGCATACGCGGAGGCGTTCAGCTTTGCCAGGTGCTCATACCTTGCGCCCATCCGCCTGAGGTAGAGGTTGTCCACATAGTAGTCGTATCCCCCGTGCACCACCACGCGGTCGAAGGTAGAGTAAGTGGAGTCGCTCGCTGAGACGCTCGCTGCGAGGGTGCCGTTCTCGTAGTAGGTGGAGAAGACGAGCGTGCCATTCGCAAAGATGAAAAGCCTCCAGTAATACCACTCGTTCTCGGGCGGGTCCCAGGTCACGCGGGCGCTTATCTCAGTAGCCGAGCCAGAGGTGCGCCTGTCGATGGAGATGTAGTTTCCGCCGTGGCTCACCCTGAAGCTGTAGCCGTTGAAGCCGCTGTCTTCCAGGCCTATTCTGTCAATACCTCCTCCGCTCCACGGTCCCGGGCGATAGGCGTAGCCCTCGAGCACCACGTCTCTACCCACTGTACTGCCAATCAGCTTATAGCCGCCGTTGGGGTCGTTGTTAGCCGTCTTCTTCAGGCTGTACCTCCCCCTGTAGGAAATCTCAGAGCTCTGCTCCACTATGCCCAGGCTGTAGTTCTGCCAGCCCGCGAAGCTCTCAAAGTCGTCGAAGAAGACCAACCCAAAGGCGTCGCTGACGCCGGCATTGCCTCCGCCGAAGCGCGCGCTGCCCACATGAGCGGAGCCGTTCCACTCCGTGGAGAAAGTCTGCTCCGCCCAGATCTCGTCCATGCTGTGCCCGGCGTTCAGCCCGCGGGTGGTGTTTACTGTGGTGGAATCAACCGCCACGAAGTAGGTGCCCAGCCCTATGCTGAAGTTGTATTCTCCTCCCTGAGAGGTCCTCGCCACGGCGTAGGGCAGGTCCCTGCCTGCGTCGAAGACGCCGTCGCCGTCGTCCCTGAAGATAGCCACGGTGGCGTTGGCAACACCAGCGTCTTCGCTCGAATTGAAAGCTCTCCCCAGCACGCCCAGGTCCTCGAAGACCCTGCCCGCGACTCTAACGAAGGCGCTTATCTCCCTGCTCAGGTTGGCTACCACGCCGTTGCTCTCTATGCCGGTGACAATGACGGTGTACACCCCCTCCACAGGCAGGGGAAGGGAGTAGTTGAAGGTCTTCCACAGCGAGGGCACAGCTGCATCGGTGGCGTTCAGAGTCATCGCATCCTGGAGGTAGAGGGTGTGGTTGGGGTAGTAGACGGTTATGTTTGCCCCGGTGATGTCGTAGCTCCCTATTGGATCTGTGACATTGGCGAGGATGAGCGCCACCTCCCCGGGCAAGTAGCTCTGCTTATCCGTGCTAACTTTGACCACCTTCACGTAGGTGGTGGTGTTAAGGGTGACGTTTGAGTCGTAGCTCGAGCTGTGGTGCACATAC
>WANW01000094.1 GCA_015521615.1 Candidatus Hydrothermarchaeota archaeon | reverse complement strand
CTCATACCTCACCCACGGGCGCTTTCTGCCCTTCTTGTTCGGCTCCTCCACGGCTAAACCCTCCTCAAGGAGTATTTGGTGCACAAGGTTGTTATCAACCCTTATACCTCTGTTTTTCCTCAAATATGCAGCTATGCCAGTAGCCGAGCACTTCAGCTTTGCCTTCGCCCACAATACCTCATCCCGGAGATTCTCTGGATGCTTAGCATAAGGCTTCCTCCCTGGTCTTCTGAGTACAGGAAACTCGCCAGTCTCCCTGTAATGCTTCACCAGCTGCTGAACCCTGCGCTGAGTAATGCCAAACTGCCCCGCAACAAAGGCGGTGCTTAAGCCATAATCCACCACCCGCACCACGATCTTCTCTACATCATCCTGACTCAGCTTCATCAAACGCTCGTGCCTAATACCGCACAAGCGAAATGTTTGGCAGATAACACAGAAAAACCGGAACCATCGAAAAATTTAAATAATACAACTGCCCACCACTGGAATGGCTTGTGAGTTGGAAATTTCTTTTAAAGAGGTTATGGCATGTGCGTAGGTGGTGTATATCGGGAGAGCCTTCTGAAGGGTTCTTTTCAGTGTGAGGGGGGAGCTGACCAAGACATTAAAGAGGTGAAAGGATGGTTATCGAAGCCATAGCCGAGATACAAAAGGCTGAGCAAAAAGCTGAGGAGATGATTAAAAAGGCAGAAGAGGATGCAAAAAAGCTTGTGGAAGAGGAGAGGGAAAAGGCGAGAAAGCTTATAGAGGACGCAGAGGCCGAGGCCAGAGAAGAGGTTAAAAAGGAGATAGAGGCTGCAAGGAAAGAGGGAGAGGAAGAAGCCAAGAAGATTATCTCCGAAAGTGAGAAAAAAGCTGCGGAGGAGAAGAAGAAAGCCAAGAAACGCGTTAATAAGGCTGTCGAGCTGATAGTTGCCCGGGTGCTTGGAGAGTAGCCCGCAAGAGAGGAGGTTTTGTATTATGGCGATCGCCGTTCAGAAGGAGAAGGTTGAGAAGATTATCGCCAAAATTGAGGAGGATGCCAGGGCGGAGGCGGAGAGGATACTCAGCGAGGCGAAGGCACAGGCTGAGGGGATAAGAAAAGAAGCCGAGGCGAAGGCACAGGCCAGAAAGGCGGAGATAATCTCCCGCGGAAAGCGTGAAGCTGAGCAGGAGCGCGCAAGAATAGTTGCAAACGCCAAGCTGAGGGCAAGAAAGGCTCTCCTCGACGCCAAGGAGGAAGTCATTAAGGAGGCTTTCTCACGTGCCGAGAAGGCTCTCGCCGATGTTGCCAAGGAGGAGCGCTACCCTGAGATTCTCAAAAAGCTTATTTTGGAGGCTATAGAAACATTAGGTGGTGACGTGGAGATACTCGCGAGAAAGGAGGACAAGAAGATTCTCTCAAAGTCGTTCCTTCAGGAGATTGCCAGAGAGGCAAAGGTGAAGGTCACCCTGGCAAAGGACACCATCTCCAGCATAGGCGGAGTGGTGGTTCGAAGCAAGGATGGCAGCGCTGAGGTGGACAACACCTTTGAGACCCGCCTGGAGCGTATAAGTGCAGAACTTCGAAGCAGCGTTGCAAAGGTGCTCTTCAAGTAGGTGATGCAATGAAGATAAGCGTTATCGCAGATTTTGACACCGTCGTGGGATTTCGGCTGGCTGGAGTTAAGCAGGGGTATGCTGTAAATTCACCGGAGGAGGCGCTGGAGAGGCTGCGCGAACTGGTTAAGAAAGAAGACGTGGGGCTTGTGATCATAACAGAGCGCCTCGTTGATAAGATACGTGGTGACGTGGAGAAGCTGCTGGAGAAGAAGAGCTTCCCACTTCTGGTGGAGATACCTGACAAAGCTGGGCCCATAGAGAAGAAGGTGGACCCGCTTAAGGAGCTTGTGCGCCGCGCCGTGGGCGTGGACATAAAAATAGAATAATGGTCATGAGGTGGTAGGTTATGGGAAAAATAATCAAAATCGCCGGTCCTGTGGTGGTAGCCGAGGGAATGCGCGGAAGCATGATGTACGAAGTGGTACGAGTTGGCGAAGAGAGGCTCATGGGGGAGATTATAGAGCTCGAGGGCGATAAGGCGACGATTCAGGTTTATGAGGAAACCGCAGGCCTTAAGCCGGGAGAGCCGGTGAAGGGAACAGGCGCCCAGCTCAGTGTGGAGCTCGGCCCGGGGATACTGAAGCAGATGTACGACGGTGTGCAGCGCCCCCTGGAGGTTATAAGGGACGAGACTGGCACCTTCATAAAGCGCGGTGTTGATGTGCCCAGCTTGGATAGAGAGAAGAAGTGGGATTTCACCCCTCTGGTGAAGAAGGGCGACCGCGTGGTAGAGGGTGATTTCCTAGGCGAGGTGCCCGAAACTGAGCTTATAATGCACAAGATAATGGTGCCTCCCGGGATAAGCGGTGAGGTAGTGGAGATCGCCAAGGAGGGCAAATATACTGTTGAAGAGACCATCGCCGTGATTAAGACCGCCGAAGGAAAGAAAGAAGTAAAGCTGATGCAGCGCTGGCCGGTGCGCAGGGGCAGACCCTTCAAGGAGAAGCTTGACCCAAGCGAGCCCCTGCTCTCAGGACAGCGCATCATTGACACCTTCTTCCCCGTGGCGAAGGGTGGTACCGCTTCAATACCCGGACCATTCGGTGCTGGCAAAACTGTGATGGGACATCAGCTGGCGAAGTGGAGCGATGCCCACGTGTTCATTTACATAGGCTGCGGTGAGCGCGGGAATGAGATGACAGAAGTGCTTGAGGAGTTCCCGCATCTGGAGGACCCGAAGACCGGCAAGCCGCTGATGGAGCGCACTGTGCTCATCGCAAACACCAGCAACATGCCCGTCGCTGCTCGCGATGCCAGTGTTTACACCGGCATAACCCTGGGCGAGTACTACCGCGACATGGGCTACAGCGTCGCGCTTATGGCGGACTCCACATCGCGATGGGCAGAGGCCATGAGAGAAATCTCGGGTAGACTCGAAGAGATGCCCGGCGAAGAGGGTTATCCCGCTTACCTCGCATCGCGCTTGGCAAACTTCTATGAGCGCGCGGGCAGGGTTATAACATTAGGAAGTAACGAACGCATAGGCAGCCTGACAGTTATTGGCGCGGTCTCGCCACCAGGTGGTGACTTCTCGGAGCCAGTTACCCAGAACACGCTTCGCATAACCAAGGTGTTCTGGGCGCTTGATGCAAGCCTCGCTGACCGCAGGCACTTCCCTGCGATAAACTGGCTGCGCAGCTATTCGCTTTACCTGGACAGTATCTCCACCTGGTGGAAGGACAACGTGGGTGAGAACTGGCTTGAGCTGAGAAACAAGGCAATGGCACTGCTTCAGAAGGAGGCAGAGCTGCAGGAGATCGTGCAGCTCGTTGGACCTGATGCGCTGCCTGAGAAGGAGCGCATTGTGCTCGAAGGCGCCCGCGTGATTCGTGAGGACTTCCTGCAGCAGAACGCCTTCCACGACGTGGATACCTACTGTAGCGCCAGCAAGCAGTACAAAATGCTTGAGGTCATGCTGGAGTTTTATGACCTGGCGAATGATGCTGTTTCCCGCGGGGTTGCTGCGAAGGAGATAGCTGAGCTTGAGGTTAAGGACGACATCGCTCGCCTGAAGTATGTACCCGAGGAGAAGGTGGATGAAGCAATAGCCGAGATACGGAGCAAGATGAAGGCCCAGATAGAGGCGCTCGTTGCTAAGGAGGAGAGGTAAATGGCGGCGAAGAGCACAATTAAGGAGTACACCTCTGTAACTGAGGTCGCAGGCCCGCTGATGGTTGTTGAAGGTGTAGAGGGCGTAGGCTACGGCGAAGTGGTAGAGATAGAGACCCCTCTAGGAGAGAAGCGCCGCGGTCAGGTGCTTGAGGCTCACATGGGCAAGGCGGTGGTGCAGGTATTCGAGGGCACCCGCGGAATAGACACCTCCCGCACAAAGGTGCGCTTCACCGGTGAAACTGTTAAGCTGCCGGTGAGCATGGACATGCTGGGCAGGATATTCGACGGCACAGGCAGGCCAATAGATAAGGGGCCGGAGATTATTCCTGAGGATGAGCTTGATATCCACGGCTATCCGATTAATCCAGCGGCGAGGGAGTTTCCCAGGGACTTCATACAGACGGGCATCTCCACCATAGACGGGATGAATACCCTTGTGCGTGGACAGAAGCTGCCCATTTTCTCAGGCTCTGGTTTGCCCCACAATGAGCTTGCGGCGCAGATAGCGCGCCAGGCAAGAGTGCTCGGCGAGGAGGAAGAGTTCGCCGTGGTGTTCGCTGCCATGGGTATAACCTCAGAGGAAGCGAGCTTTTTCATGCGCGACTTTGAGCGTACCGGTGCTCTGGAGAAGGTTACAGCTTTCCTGAATCTTGCCGACGACCCTGCGATTGAGAGGATAATTACACCGAGAATGGCGCTGACCACAGCAGAGTACTTCGCCTACGAGCAGGGAATGCACGTTCTGGTTATTCTTACCGACATGACAAACTACTGCGAGGCTCTTCGCGAGATAGCCGCCGCCCGTGGTGAGGTGCCCGGAAGAAGAGGTTATCCAGGCTACATGTACACCGACCTAGCAACGATCTACGAGCGCGCTGGCAGAGTGCGAGGAGCAAAGGGCTCAATAACCCAGATGCCCATACTCACAATGCCGGACGACGATATTACGCATCCAATACCTGACCTCACAGGTTACATCACCGAAGGGCAGATCGTCCTATCCCGTGAGCTCTTCCGCAAGGGTATTTACCCACCCGTGGATGTGCTGCCCTCGCTCTCGCGCCTGATGAAGGGCGGAATAGGCGAGGGAAGGACAAGAGAGGACCATGCCAATGTGAGCGACCAGCTTTACAGTGCCTATGCAGAGGGCAGAGACCTCCGCGACCTTGTGGCCGTGGTGGGTGAAGAGGCGCTTACGGAGAAGGACAAGAAGTACCTGGAGTTCGCGGACCGCTTTGAGCGCGAGTTCGTGGCACAGGGCAGGGATGAGGACCGCGACATAGAGCGTACTCTGGAGATAGGCTGGGACCTGCTGAGCATTCTGCCGGAGCGTGAGCTGAAGCGCATTAAGGACGAGTTCATCCAGAAGTACCACCCCAAGTATCGCAGCGGCTAGGGTGGCGGCGATGGCAGACCTTATTGAGGGCGTCAACCCGACGCGAATGGAGCTGTTGAAGCTCAAGACCAAGGTGAAGCTCGCCAAGAAGGGACACCGCCTGCTTAAAGAAAAACGGGACGCCCTTATAATGGAGTTTTTCAATATTCTGGAAGAGGCAAAAGGGGCGCGCCGCCAGGCAGAAGCCAGGCTCAGCGAGGCCTTCCATGCCTTAATATTGGCTCAGGCTAGCATGGGTGTGCTGAAGGTTACCCAGTGCGCCTACGCGGCGAAGGAGACTCCGGGAATAGAAACCTACACGAGGAGCATCATGGGCGTGCGCGTGCCGGTGCTGGAGCTCCAGGAGACCTCGCGCTCTGTTATTGAGCGCGGCTACGGTTTGGCCGACACCACCTCCCAGCTGGACGAGGCGGCAGCGCGATTCGAGGAAGCTCTGGCTGCAGTGGTTCAGCTCGCCGAGGTGGAGCGCAGCATAAAGCTTCTGGCAAAGGAGATAGAGAGCACAAAGCGCCGCGTTAATGCGCTGGAGAATGTGCTCATCCCCCGCCTTGAGGCTACTGTGAAGTACATAAAGATGCGCCTGGACGAGATGGAAAGGGAGAATTTCTTCAAACTCAAGCGCATCAAGGCGATTATGGAGGCGAGGTGAGAGTCTCTTTCAGAACAGACCGAGCATTTCTGCCGTTGTGGAAATAGCAGGAGTTGACCGCCTTAGTTTAATGGCATGCCAGTATTGCTATTGAATGCCGCGCAGCGTGAAAGAAATCGTGAGTATTCGGAATAGGAGTGAAAAACATTAACCACAATACAGCGCCCGTCAGAGTCATTATCACCCAAAGCTGAGCCAGCAAACTCATGTCAATTCTGAATTTGGAATAGACATTTTCTCCCATTTAACCCACCTGATCCATCCTTAACTAAAAGATTATATAAACCTGTCGAATGGGTTAATGAATGTTAGCCCATTGGGTAATACTGAGAAATTCAAACACCATTTTTGAACTTTACTGCAAAGAAGCCTATCGCAATGCCAAGTATTAGGATTCCCATAAGAAACATCCATGTTTTAAACCATACTCGGGTGGGCGGGTCAGGCATATCTACCCCCACGCGGAAAGTCCTTGATACCTGTTTAGCCTTACCGGCAGGGGATATTTTAAGATTTATTTCGTGCTCGCTCGCATCCTGGAAGTGATACAGCATTTTAAGCGTGCCATCAGGAGAGTAGAAGTCGCCCGAGAAAAGCTTCACCCCTTCCTCGGCGATGAGTATTTCCACCGATATATATACATCTTTGATAGGCACTCCAGTGGTGGCATTGGTTACAATTATCCTTAGCTCTGAGGGCATGCCCACCTTTGGTTTCGGCTCAATAGAGAGATCAACATTTACATCACCTTGTTCTAAAGCGGAGACCGGTATGATATATATGAGCAGAAGCAGGCAGATAGCTAGACCCTTTCTCATTTTACCACCTCACTTTAATCCGTATTTCCACCCGTATTTCAGGAAGAGGCTGAAGGCAAGGAGTACTGCAAGGAACGCCAGGGTTACAATCCACATTTCTTTTGCAGCTCTCATGAACTCAACCTCAGGCTTGCCCTCCCAAAGATCACGCCCAGCGCAATCCCAAAGCCCAACATAATGAGCACCAGTAGGATGGCATTGCGTATCTCATATCCCCACTCATTAACCTGCACGTTGAACTCCTCTGAAAAGGGTTCGAATGTCACAGAGGAGGCGCTAGTTGGAGAAACCTTAACATCAACCCTGTAATTGCCCCTTATGGGAAATATATAGCTGAATTCGAGCTTTCCATCTCTCGAGAAAAACTCTCCTCCAAGTACGTCTTTTCCTTCGAGATAGGGAAAACCAGTATTCAAAACCTTACCGCTGCTAAGCCCCTTGATGTGCTCTATATTTATCCTAATTTTTACATTTTTTACTGGCTTACCCTCCGTATCCCTCACCTCTACTGTTAACTTCGCAGGCTGATTTTCTGCGAAGAAGGGCTGGAAGTTATGAGGTTGAGCTGGTTCTGTGTAAAAGTTTACAGTAACTTTATCGGAAGCGGCAAACACATCTGGACTAAATAGCACAGAAAGCATCAGCAACACATAAACAATATTCATCTCGTAACCTCATACATCCTCAGATTTATGATGTGTATAAATACTTTACCTTTTTGTTAACAAATGTTAGCTTAATGGATAATTTTCTATGAAGCGAATTCTCGTCCTGCTCCTCATCCTCGTCTTGGCCTCTGTGGCGTGGAGGTACTACTCCACCCCGCGCCCAAGCGATGAGGAGCTTGCCGCCTTTGAGGAGATAAACGCCCTCCGCAAGAGCTACGGCAGGGGAGAGATAGCCTTTGACGAGCGCTTTTACCGCCTCGCGCGCTTCAGGGCGCAGGACATGCTCACTAGAGGCTACTTCGACCACGTTACCCCAGAGGGCTACTGTGTGAGCCACTACGCGAAGGAGTACGGTATACCCTACGAGAGCATAGCGGAGAACCTCTACGGAGGCGGGGGCAATGCCAGCGAGGCACTGCTCTCCTGGCAGGGGAGCAGGGGGCACCGCTACGTCCTGCTCTACCCAGGGCACGAGCGCGGCGCTTTAGCGTGCGTGGGTGAGGTGTGCGTTTTCCTCGCCGCGGGCGGGGAGAAGAGCTGGCGGTGCATGAGCGGCGAGGAGGCGTCGCTCTACTGGGAAACTGTGCCTCTTCTGCCGGACGAGGTGCTCTAATTATGCCCGCCTTTGTTATCCTCTCCGCTTAAAGCATGGAAGACAGGACCTTCCGCCTTCTCGCAAAGCACATACGCTCGCTCAACAGGCACCTTGCCATAGAGAAGCGCTCCCTGAGAGAGCTTCTCAGCGAGGAGAAGCCCGCAATAAGGCTCAGGGATGGCGAGCTCCACCGCTTCAAGAGGGCTGAGCTGGAGAAACTGGCAAAGCTCCTGCCCGAGCATATGCATGCCACGCTGCGTTTGCCGATTTATATAGAGCTCAGCAGCGACAGGTTCGGGAAGGGCACCGCTCGAATCTCTGGCAGAGCGGAGTGCATCGTCGTCGCCAGAATCCTGGAAAAGAGCTGCGAGGGCGAGGAGCTCTTCATCTACAAGCCCGAGATCAGGATACTGCGCAGGGAGCTCCCCACGACGACGCAGTACATGTTCACAACGGTGATGGATTAATTAGCCGCGCTTCTCACCCTTTGTTGTGCACCTTCATGAAAATGTTTTGGAAATGTGGCAATCTCAGGATGATCAGGGGCATTATCCCAGCGATGAATCATCCCCGTCTGCAATGTACTCTCCCAGTGATATGAATAATCTCTTTCAGCGATGCGTTTGAGCTTTAGATAAATTTCGAGCAGAGACATGAATCACCCGAGGTTTTTAAGATAGTCTTTAAGTTCTTCGATGTATTTTTCCTTATTTTTCCAAGTTATATAATCTTCCCAGGCGGGATGGCTTTCTACATCTTTTGATTTAATCTTTTCATAGAGCTCCTCCTTTGTTGCGACATCATACTTTTCCCTTAGATCGGCTATCTCTTCTTCAGACAGCCTAATCTCCTTCTAGATAAAGGATATAATACCCTTCAAAACAAGCTCTTTTTCCGGAATACCGAGCTTTTTGCTTATTTCAACTACTGCACTCATCTCTTTTCCCTGCTACTCCGGCTTCTCCAGAAGCTTGCGCTTGCTCAGCACTTCTCCGCTCCTCGCGTGGGGCGTTCTCGCCACGCTGTCCCCGCCCTTCTCCAGCTCCCTGGCCTCGTCGCAGAGCTTAGCGGCGCTTCTCAAAAGCTCGTGGGCGCTCGCGACGAGGGGTATGTACTTCTCCGCCTCCTTCACCATAAAGCATCCCTTGACGTTCAGCTCGCCCACCAAGCAAGCGGCCTCGTAGGCGGCGCGCGCCTTAGCTCGCGCGTAGGGGTTCGCGAACCTGCCCCTTGCGGTTGCCTTCGCGCCGTTCACCACAACGCGGGGCAGGTAGTCCTCGCCCTTCCTAGCAGCCTCTATGGCGAGGTCAATCTCATCCTGCACCAGGCGAAGCGCACCCGTGGCGGCGAGCACCTTCAGCATGTCGGCGTTGAAGAGCACCATCTCCGTGGGGTCAAGAAACTCCCGCCTGGCGCCTATCATTGAATCTGCAAGCACAAAAATGTACCCCAGGCCCAGCTCCTCTAGCTCGTCCTTCATCTTGACCCCGGGGGAATCGCCTATCACTACGGCACGTCTGCCCTTGAGCGCCTCTATAACCTTCCTCGGCCCCTTTGCGCTGGGGTTGGGTGTGGTGTATAGGATTAAGTCGTATTCGCTCAGGTCAACACGGGAGAGCAGCTCCTCCGCATCTTTCGGCTGCATCTTCGCGCCCGTGGAGAACACCTCAACGCTTATGTCCTCGCGGTCGGCACGCTCATCCAGCAGAAGCTCCAGCACCAGCGAGGTTGCGATGTTTCCTGTTTTGAGCACCCCTATCCTCATACTCACTTCTCCTTCACCAGCATCTCTATTGCCTTTTCATACTTGCCCTGCTCTATCATCATCTTTACCGCCGGCTTGGAGATGCGCTGCAGCACCGCCTCTATCTTCGCCTTCCTGCGCCTGAGCTCCTCCTCGTCTATCTCAACCACTTCCTCGCCCTTCTTTGCCTTCGCCGCCTCCTCCATGGCGATCTGCAGCTCTGGCAGGAAACCCTTCGCCACCAGGAAGCTGTAGTACTTCGAGAACTCCTCGTGCTGTGTCAGTGCCCTCTTCGCTGCCACTATCGTTGGAGCGGTGCTGTATATCGTGCCGGCGCTCCTGAACAGGTCCTCGCTGGTGGTGGAGACGTAGTTAACCGGATACCAGGGCTTCTCACCCTGAGTAACGCTTATTGCGGCATCCACAATGCCGTGGTCCAGCATGTACTTGAGAAGAGCTGTCGCCACACCGCCGTCCTGACCGCGCTTCCTTATACTCCCGCTCGCCGCGCGGCAGGTGAATATTGCTATGTACTGCCCCAGGATGCGCTTCTCAAACTGGTAGCGCCTGCTCCCGAAGAGGTGCTCCTCAATCAAATCTATGGGCAGGGTGGTGCGCGGGCAGAGAGCATAGCACCGCCCGCAGTCGGTGGACTCGCAATCCTTAAGCTTCTGGGGCATGCCATCCTCGTCTATCTTGATAATCTTCTCCGCACAGCTTGCCTCACAGGCGCCGCAGGTCACGCACAGCCCTGGTTCGACCACATCGCGGAGGAGCTCGTCTATGCGGTGCTCCACCGTCATATGTGAGAGCAGCTTCTCCATATCGTGCTCATGGGTCGTGTCTAAGTGCATCACCTTTGCGCCCTTCTCCTCCTTCTTGGCCTTGTTCTTCCAGGCGCCCTTAAACTTCCGCTTTGAGAGCTTCCTCAGCAGGGCAAGGCCGCCCTCGCCCTCATTGACCTCCTGCGTTTCGAGGTAGCCCTCGCGTATTGCTCCCTCAACTATCGCCAGACCCATCGGCGTCCTGGTGATGACGGTGTTCCACCCTCTGGGGGAGCCAACTGCACCTACGCTTATGTCCGCAAGCTCTGCGGTGTAGTCGAGGCAGTAGTGGCAGTTCTCCCGCGCATACTTCTTCGCCTCCTTCAGGGGGATCTTGAGCACTCCGCCATCGTGGTAGCCCAAAAGCTTGCCCTTTATGTCCCACTTCTTGATCTTCGCCATGCTCATTCCCTTGCTCTCCACGAGCTTGACCAGCTCGCGGTAGGGAAAGCTCTCAGCACAGAAGAGCCCGAGAGTAACCTTTATCCTGCGGGGCCACTCCTGCCTGGACTTGGCCTCAAAAAACTGGGCCTTCCTTACCGCCTGAATCTGGCAGGGCATGCCCACGTACGCAAGGCTCTTGAGGGGCTTATCCTCCTTAACAACATTGCTCTCCTCGATGAGAGCCTCAAGGCTCGGCCTTAGAAAGTCCTTGAGCAACATGATACCACCTGCTCACTGAGGTAAATTATCATGATTTATCATATAATATAAACTTTTCCGTGGGCAAGGTTGCTGAAGTTAGCCCTTGCGCCACAAGCATGGGCATCCTCGATGTCTGCCTGAGGCAGGGAAAGCACATCGCCACTATAATGCTACTCTGCGAGGGTGGCAAAATAACCAGCGAAAGCTTTGGCTTCGAGGACATCGAATACATCGAAGGCTACCGCGGCGTTGCCTTCAGGGTGAAGGTGAAACACAGAAAAGAGGAGAAGGATTACATTACCCACAGAATCGACTTTCCCGAGGGGGAGCATGGAACGGCGGTATTCAGGGTGGAGAAGGGCGAGGAGAAGGGGAAAACGCTCCGCCTGCCCGTGAGTGCGATAGTCGAGATAGTGAGCCAGGAATAGCTACTTGCGCTTCCTGTCCCTGCCACCACGCCTGGGTGGGCGCGCCTGGAAGCGAGAGCGCCCCCTACGTGGAAGCCTGCCCAGCCGGTGATCCAGTGCGGGGTAGCGGGAGAGTTCTGCGTCGAACTCCCTGCGCGCTATGTGGGGAAAGCTGCGGTGCACACGGCGCATGTTGTCATGCTGCTTTGGGGAGAGCAGGCACAGTGCTCTACCCTTCGCTCCTCCGCGTGCGGTTCTGCCTATCCTGTGGGTGTAGTCGTCAGCGCTTGCCGGGATGTCGTAGTTGAACACGTGGCTGACCGCAGGTATGTCGATGCCGCGTGCGGCAACATCTGTAGCAACGAGTATGCGCAGCCTACCTGAGCGGAAATCTGCCATCACACGCTCTCGTTTAGCCTGCGACAGATCGCCGTGTATAGCTGCAACACCCTCTCCAAACTTTGCCAGATTTGCAGCAACAACGCTTGCAACCACCTTTGTGTTGCAAAATACTATTGCCGATTCCGGCTTTTCAGCTTCTAAAAGTGCCAGGAGGAGCTGAAACTTCTCACCCTCACGAACCTCAATAAAGCACTCCTCAATCTCCGGCTTGTCCTCCTCTCCATTGCGAATGTGCCTGTGGTCACGCATAAAGCGCGAGGCAAGGCGCTTTATCTCCGGAGGTATGGTGGCAGAGAACAGCAGTGTTTGCCTGCTGCGCGGCGTACTCCGAATTATTCGCCTGACGTCGTCGATGAAGCCCATGTCCAGCATGCGGTCGGCCTCGTCCAGCACCAGCACCTTCACCTTTCCAAGCCTGAGAGTGCCTCTGCGCAGGTGGTCCAGCAGCCTTCCCGGGGTGCCCACCACTATGCCCGCGCTTTTCAGCTCGCGGACCTGGGGCTCTATTGCGACGCCGCCGTAGATTGTGGCAACACGCACGCCGAGGAAGCGGGTTGTCTGCGCGAGCACCTCGCTAACCTGGAGTGTAAGCTCTCTGGTAGGAGTTACCACCAGGGCTTGGACGCCACCGTTGCCATTGATCTTCTCGGCTATAGGTATTGCAAAGGCCAGGGTCTTGCCTGAGCCGGTTGGAGCTTCTCCTATTACGTCCCTGCCCTCAAGCGCCGGAGGTATAACTCGCGCTTGAATTGAGGTGGTTTCAGAAAAACCAAAATCAGCGATTGCTCTCATAACTTCTTCTTTAAGTTCCAATTCTTCAAATTTCAAAATATCACCAACAATGCCTGCATCCAAAAAGAGGACTACTGCAAGACTTATTGGAAATGCGCGAGCTTCTTCAGCCTTCGCACGTAGCGCTCCGCGTGCTCTGGTGAGGCAAGCTTGCTGTCGAGAAAATCCACCTCCCGGAGTGAGAGCAGACCCTCCTTCTGCAGCTCCCTCTCGTAAACCTCCGCAAGCACCTTGTCCTGCATTGCCTCCGCAACCGCCCGCGCCGCGGCAACGCCGCTTTTGATAGCGTAGTAGATGCCCTCTCCCGTGCCCGGGAAAACGAAGCCACCAGCATCGCCTGCAAGGGCAACGCGCCGCGTTGCGAGCTTTTCGATGGGTCCCTGCATTGGTATCCGGTGCGCCTCGTATCGGATTATTTTCCCGCCCTTCAGCTTCTCAGCCACAGGAGGGGCTTTGATAAAGCTCTCCAGCGCGCGTCGTGAGAAGGCACTACCCAGGCCACCTATTCCAGCCTTAACTGCACCGCGCAGCGGGGTGAGCCAGCCGTAGCCGCGGGAGAAGAAGTAGTATACCTCGAACCACTCACCGATTCGCTCCTCTATCGCTCCATCAGGGAGAGCAACGACATACTGGCAGGCAAGAGCAAGCTTTTCATACCTTATCCCCAGGCAGCGCCTCGTCACGCTGTTCGCCCCGTCGGCGGCGATGAGGTAGCGGGCGCTTAACCTGCCACTGTCGGTGAGTAGCTCAACCGCGTCGTCGCGCTCCTTTACCCCAGAAACCCTGGCGCAGGTTGGCCTCTCGCTTATGGAGCGCAGCAGGAAGGCATCAAAGGTGGAGCGGCGCACCACAGCACCTGGAGAAGGAAAGCGGCTCTCCACAACCTCCAGCGACGGGGAGAAGATGCGGTAGCCCTTAAGAGGGCGCTCCACCACCTCCTCAGGAAAACGAAGGTCTTCCACCACGCGCCACGGCAGAACGCCACCGCAGGGCTTGCTCCTGGGAAACTGTGCCCTGTCTATGAGCAGGTAATCTATGCCAAGCCTCTCAAGCTCTGTCGCAGCGCTTGCACCGGCTGGACCTGCGCCGAGAATGCATACATCATGCATGGCTAAACTCCCAAGTAGGCTTCCTTGACGTACGGATTCTCCAGCAGCTCCCTGCCCCTGCCCGCAAGGGTTATCCTGCCCGTCTCCAGTACGTATGCACGGGAGGCTATCTCCAGGGCGCGGTAAACATTCTGTGCCGAGAGCAGTATGGTAACGCCCTCGCGGTTAAGCCTCTCTATAATCTCAAACACCTTTATCACAACTATCGGCGCAAGGCCCAGAGATGGCTCGTCCAGGATCAGGAGCTTGGGGTTAGTCATTAAACTTCGAGCTATAGCGAGCATCTGCTGTTCCCCGCCGCTTAATGTTCCTGCAATCTGCCTCTCGCGCTCCTTAAGCTTCGGAAAGATATCGTAAACCCACCTGAGCCTCTCCTCCACCTCTCTCCTATCTTTGACCGTATATGCACCCAGCAGCAGGTTGTCCAGCACTGTCATTTTGGGGAAAATCTCCCTTCCCTCGGGCACAAGAGCGATTCCACGCCTGACGCGCTCATTCGCAGGCAGGGTGGTGATTTCCTCGCCGTTGAAGGTAACACTGCCCGAGAGCGGCTTCAGGAGCCCCGTGATTACGTTCGCTATTGTCGTCTTACCGGCACCGTTGGAGCCGATTATTGTTACTATCTCCCCCTCTTTCACCTCAAAGCTAACATCCCACAGCACCTGAAGTGAGCCGTAACCAGCGCTTACCTTCTCAACGCGCAGCATCTCTATCCCTCAAACCTGTATGCCTCGCCCAGGTAGGACTCAATTACGCGGGGGTTGCTCGCGACCTCCTTGGGGGTACCCTCGGCTATCTTTTCCCCGTAGTTCAGGACCACTATGCGGTCGCTCACCCCCATGATTATCCTCATTATGTGCTCCACCATGAGTATTGTGATTCCGCTGTCCCTTATCTTCTTGATCATCTTCACGGCATCCTTGCTCTCCTTCGGGTTCAAGCCCGTGGTGACCTCATCGAGCAGCAGCAGTTTCGGCTCTGTTGCAAGCGCACGCGCAAGCTGCAGCTTCTTGAGCTCGCCCACATTCAGGTTCTTCACCTTCACCTCCAGCTTCTCCTGCGGGAAATTCACAAAGCGCAGCACCTCCTCTGCGCGGCTGAGCGCCTCCTCGCGGGAGCCGTCTCTCTTTCCGAAGAGTGCGCCAACAAGCACATTCTCTATAGCGTTGAGTTCCGGAAAGATCTCCACATTCTGGAAGGTTCTGGTGATGCCAAGGCGGCATATCCTGTGAGGCGGCATGCCTGTTATATTCTTCCCCCTGAACACAACACTGCCGCTGTCAGGGCGGTATATGCCGGAGATTATGTTTATAAGTGTTGACTTGCCGGCTCCGTTGGGGCCGACCAGGCCAAGAATCTCACCTTCTTGCACCTCAAAATTCACATTCTTCAGCGCAACCAGCCCAGAGAAGCTCTTGCTTATGTTCTGAATTTGAAGCAGCGCCATCAGCGTATCCTCGCGTAGCACGTATAAAAATTTTATCTGTCGTGCCTCTGCTCATACCCGCACTTCGGGCACAGGGTGAAGGAGAACTCGCTGCCGCAGTAATTGCAGGTCTCGCCCGCGCGCTTGTCCGCGCCGCACACCGGGCACACCACCTGCTTTTCCGCGCCGCAGCGGGGGCATTTCCAGATTGCCATAGCATGTTATGGCGCGGCGTTAAATAAAAATTTCACGAGGGTTTAAATTGCTTCAGCAGATGAGCGAGGCCGAACTGCGCGACCTTGCGGAGCGCTTCAGCATGGGGCGCAGAGCCTACCAGCGGGAAGAGGCAATGCTCAAAATCTCACGTGTGCTTGCGGAGCGCGAGCCAAAGTACCTCACTTACTTCGAGCTGGTGCGCATCGCCGCCTTTGTGGATGCCCAGCTGGCGGCGTATGCCAGCGCAAATGAGCCCAACATTCTGAAGCACACCACCGAGGAGGCGCTTGCGCTGCCCGCGGAGCAGGCTGTGCAAAAGCTTCTCGGTCTTAGCGGCGTGGACGTTAGGGTGGCATCGCTGGTTCTCAGTCTCCTAGACCCGGAGAACCTGCCTTTTCTCAACCGCTTCGCCTGGACGGCGCTGTTCTCAACGCCAAAGCTGAGGTTTAGCCCGGAGGATTACAGAAGATACCGCAGTGCTGTGGCTGAGCTGCGCAGGGGGATGCGAATCTCCGCCTACGATGTGAGCAAGGCTCTGACTGTGCTGGGGATGGAGAGATGAGGGTGCTGATAAGCATTAAGGACGCGGAGGAAGCGCGGGAGGTGCTGGCAGCGGGAGGCGTGGACATTCTGGACATTAAAAACCCGGGCGAGGGCACGCTGGGGGCAAATAAGCCCTGGGTGATAAGGGAGGTAATGCAGCTCCTTCCACCCGGCATAGAGGTTGCGGCGAGCATAGGCGACCTCACATATAAGCCGGGTACCGCAAGCTTGGCCGCGTATGGCGTCGCACGCCTGGGCGTGGATTACGTTGTGGCATCCTTCTACGGTGTCAAGACCACAGAGCAGGCGGAGAAACTTTCACGAGCTCTCAAGCGTGCGCTCGTCGAGGAAGGCAGCGGGGCAAAGCTTATAATCTCGGGCTATGCTGACTACTGGCGCACAGGCAGCGCCAACCCCTTCGAGTTCGTTAAGCGGGTGAGCTGCGACGTCGTAATGCTGGACACCGCCGTGAAGGACGGGAAGAACATCCTGGACTTCGCCCCCGTGGAGAAGCTCCGCGAGTTCGTCGAGCTTGCCCACGAGCACGGCATGGATACCTGCATCTCGGGCTCGCTCAGGATACCGCACCTGGGGCAGGCGATGAGCATAGGAAGCGACATCCTGGGCTTCCGCGGCGCGGCCTGCGAGGGCGGTGTGGTGAAGCGAGAGCGTGTTGAGGAGCTGCTCCGCGCACTCGGGAGGATTTAGAATGGAGCTCAGGCTCATGAGGGCCAACATGGTGTGGAAGCGTGACGGTAGCAGGGTAATACTCATGGCAAGGGATGGAATATATGTGCTCAACGAGGCGGCGGGAAGGCTCTGGGAGATGGTGCACGGGAAGAGCAGAGAGGAGGTCAGAAAGCTTATAGAGCGGGAGTTCCCGGAGCACAGAGAGGAGGCCGAGCAGCTGCTGAACCTCTGGCTGGAGAAGGGCTTTGTGGAGGAAGTGCCTTGGATGTGCTTCTCGTAGAGGTGCCCCACGGCAGCGTTTCTGAGAGGCGGGCGGCAACGCCTCCGCTGGGGCTGGCGTACATAGCGGCGGTGCTGGAGCAGCGGGGGCACAGTGTTGAGATAGTGGACATGAACATTGACAGCGCAGAGCTGGAGCGGCGGGTGGAGGAGGCCCAGGTGGTGGGCATATCCAGCTACACCCAGAACTACCCCTTTGCGCTCGCGGTGCTCGAAACCGCAAAGGAGCAGGGAAAGTCTGCAGTGATAGGCGGTGTGCACGCCACCTTCCGCTACAGGGAAGTCCTGGGGCACGGTTTCGACTTTGCGGTACGCGGCGAGGGTGAGCTTGCCTTCGCTGAGCTTGTATCACGCCTTGAGCAGGGCAGAGATGTGCGCGGCGTGAGGGGCATAGCTTATCTGAGCAACGGCAGAGCAAAGAGCAACGGCGTGTGGCGGGTTCGCGACCTGGACGCGCTTCCTCTTCCGGCGAGGCACCTGCTCGACCTGAGGCGCTACGATCTGCCGGGAGCAATAGCCACTTCACGGGGCTGCGCCTACTCCTGCGTTTACTGCTCATCCCGCGCGATGTCTGGAAAGCTTAGGATGCGCTCCCCCGAGAGCGTTGCCGCCGAGGTGGAGCAGCTTCGCAGCCTGGGGCTGAGGTCCTTCTTTGTCATAGACCCGAACTTCGCCTACAGCAGGGAGCGTGCGCTGAGGATATGCTCCCTCGTTTCCAAGCTGGGAATGCAGTGGTATGCGGAGCTCCGCCTCGACCACGTGGATGAGGAGCTTATTAAAGCCCTCGCCGAGGCGGGCTGTCAGGTGGTGCGCTTTGGCATCGAGAGCGGCTCCCAGGAGGTGGTGAATGCGATAAAGAAGGGCATCGCCATAAAGAACCTGCTCGACGTTGTTCGCAGGTTTGTGCGCGAGGGGATAACGCCGGTTTGTGGCTTCATGATAGGCCACCCCTGGGACACAAAGGAGAGCGTCGAGGCAACTGTGCGCTTGGCTGAGGAGGTGCGCTCCCTAGGCGGGGAGGCCACCTTTGCTGTTCAGACCCCTTACCCCGACACCTACCTGTTCAGGCACGCCTCAGAGCTCGGGATGAGGCTGCACTCCTGCAACTGGTGGGAGTTCCACCACCTAAACCCGGTGGTTGAAACCCGCCACTTCTCTGTTGAGGAGCTCCGCACGCTGCTCTTTGACGCCCTTGCGAGGCTTTATAAGGTTGAAGTGCCCAATGTAGCTCCTGCCGGAGATGCGCCCGCGATGCTGAGGGTGCTGCCCGGTGTGGAGAGGCGCTCCTTCAGGAGCATAGCCATTGAAAAGGAGGCTACCGGATGAACTATACACCCGATTTTGAGATAGAAGACCTGCTGCCCAGCATGAAGAAGCGCGGCCTCGGGAAGGGCGCACCCCGCTACCCGTCGCTGCGCGAGGCGCTTGAAACTGTGCCCAAGGTGCACGGACATATATGCACCGCCAGCTACCTAGGCACGAGGATGGGGCACCTTGCGGTGCGCCTGCTAACTCTGAAGAGAAAGCGCGACCTGGTGGCTGCGGTTGAGATTCTGACCTGCGCCGCCGATGGCATAGCCGCAGCCACACAGTGCAGCTTTGGCAGCGGCAGGCTGGTGTTCCTCGACCACGGGAAGTTCGCCGCAATCTTTGGGAACCTCGCAACCGGGGAGGCGCTGAGAATAAAGTGCACCCCAGGCGTGGACGAGGAGCACATCGCCTATGGAAGGCAGCTGGAGAGGTTCTACAGAATCTATGCAAAGGGCGACCTGGAGAAGGCAATGGCAGAGCGAAAACGGCTCCAAGAGGTAGAGAGGGAGCTCATACTAAAGTGGCACGGGATGAGCGACTCCGAGCTCTTCATAGTAACCCGCGTTGAGGTTGACCTCTCCAAGCTCATGTACCCGCTGGAGGTGCAGTACATCGCCTTGCCCCAGCGGTGCTCTGTCTGTGACGAACTCACAGAGGCGAGCAGGCTCAAGAACGGGGTTTGCAGGCTGTGCAGCGGCGACTTTGAGATCATAGAGCTGGAAAAAGTGGAGATATGAAGCTGGTGGCGCTGCGCAGGGGCAAAAAGAGAGCATTGCACATTCCCGTAGAGGTAGAGAGGCTCGGTGAGCGCGAGTATGCACTTCTGAAGCTATACTCCGGCGAGAGGCTGGGCAGCTACACCGGTGGCGAGCTTCGCGAGGGGAGCGCCTACGTTGTTGTTATGCCGAGGGTTGAAAGGGGCAGGGAGTACAGGATTTCGAAGCTCAATCCACAGGGCGAAAAGCTGGAGGTGGTGTTCTCCTCCGGGCAGGAGAGGTTCACGCTGGAGCTGGACAACCGGGGCAGGGCGGCGAAGCTCTCGGAGAAGCTGAGGTACTCCCTCAGGATTGTGCCCTGGAAGCGCTTCTACGAGCTCTTTGAGAGACGCAGCATCCCCGCAGAGGAGAGCCGCGGGAGGAGGAGCGAGCCCGACACGCTTGCGATGCGCAGAATTAAAGCAATTGAGGAAGTGCTCACCCCAAAGCAGGGTGAGCTTGTTTTCGACGCCGCCGGCGGCATAAAAAGCTACCTGCAGAAGGTCAGGCGGAGCAACGCTGTGCTGGTTTGCGGGAACCTCTCCACCACAATATTAAGGCGGGTGAGAGACTGGCTGGGCTATGGGAGCTTCCTCGCCTACGATGTTGAGCGCATTCCGCTTTGCAGCGGGAGCTGCGACTGGGTGGTGGTGGATGCGCTCCTGGAGTACGTGGAAAACGCCGATGAAGCGCTTAGAAACCTGGCCATGCTGGTTAGGCGGGGAGGCAGGCTCATCCTGCTGGAGCCGATTGAGAGCATGAGAGAGGTGAGCTTCTACCCCCAGGATCTGTGGGAGCTGGCAATCTGGCGTCCCTCTGCGGATGAGGGCTTCTCCCGCGAGGTGCTCCACGGGGTGCTGAGCAGCGCGGGCTTTGAGAGGCTGCGCGAGGTGAGGCTGGAGTTTGGGTACAGGATTTACGGGGAGGAGAGGTTCACCCAACGGGTGGCGCTGTACAGGAGATAGTTTACCCGTACATTTTAAAATTGTTAGGATGTGAATATGGTAGGATAGGAGGTATGGCATGAATCTCAAAAAGCTCATCCCCATGCTTCTTGTCGGAATATTTCTCTCAGGCTGTGCTCAGCCTGCTGAAGAGGCTAAGCCAGAGAAAGAGAGGATTATAGAGGCAAAGGAAATACAGAGCAGCTTTGAGGAGGAATACTCTGCGCTGAAGGAGGCGATACTTGCAGGAGACGCGCACGCTGCGGAGGAGCACTACACCGCTTTGCTCAAGGTATATGAGCGTGCAAAAAAGAAGGCAGGGGAGCAGCACCTCAGGTTCATGGTGGCAGAGGACGACCTTCAGAGGCTGGGCAGCTATATTGAGGCGCAGGATTTCATAGGCGCCGAGCAGGTGATTTCAAACATCGCCGGGAGCTGTGGCGTCAGTGTTTGCCATGAGCGCAGCGGCGGTGCAATGGCAAACCTGGAGTACGAGTACAGCGAAATAAAGAATGCGCTGCGTGAGGGTGACATAGAAAAAGCGAAGAAGCACTTCCCGGAGTTCAAGAGATACTATTTTGAAAGTAAGCAGCAGGTGGCGAAGTTTCTGCCGGAGCTTACCGAAGAGAGGATGAAGGACGAATATGTGGAGAACCTAGAAAAGGCACTGGAGGCAAATGACCTCGAAGCTGCCAGGGAGGCAATAGGGGTTATATCAGAGAACACATGCTCCCTGAAGGGATGTCACAGCATATTCCTCATCTCTGCCAAGTGAGGAGATAGCTGAGGCATAGGAGACGGTGTCCTATTGAATTACTGACGCTTCGGAATCTCAACTATAAAAATACTCCCCCGTGGTGAGTTGTCCTCCACCCATATCCTGCCATTGTGGAGTTCCACTATGCTCTTCGCTATTGCCAGGCCCAGGCCAGTGCCCTTAACGCCGCTCTTATCCAGCCTGCAGAATCTTTCAAAAATAGCCTGCTTGTGCTCGTCCGGTATCCCGGGGCCATAGTCACTGACACTCACTCTTACCTTTTCGCCCAGGTCTACTGCCTCAACAACAACCTCATCCTTGGAGTACTTTAGCGCATTTGAGATTAAATTCAGAAAAACATCTTTTATAAGCTCATCCACCTCAGCCATGAGCGCGTCCTCTGGAAGGTTCAGCTTTACCCTGCTTCCCTCATTGTTCTGAGAGAAAACCTCACGCACAGAAAACAGAATCTCCTTAATGTCCCGTTTTTCCAGTTTCAGAGCGGCTCCCTTCTCCAGCTTTGCAAGCCTTCTTGCATTCTCCAGCACATCCTCTATTTTCATGACATTCTTGTTAATTATTTTCAGTATCTCCCTTTTATCTTCCTCATCCTCCCTTTCCATAAGAAGGGATGTAAATCCTCCAATAATCGAAAGATAGTTGGAGAGGTCATGACACATTATGTCAAGAAAAACCCTCTTCTGGTTGTTTGCAAGTTCAAGCTCCTGCATTGTACATTGAAGCTTCTCTGCCATGTCCTTAAATGCCTCCGCCAGCTCCTCAAGTTCGTCCCCGGTGTTCACCTCGGGTATACTGGTGTAATCGCCTTCGCTGAGCCTTCGCGTAGCTTCTCTGAGTCTCTCAACCGGCCCAACTATACTGGCGGTGAAGAAAATTGCCACAATAACCACGATGATTATCACATAGAAGGAGTAGGTTATGCCCTCATGCAGAGTTCTCTCAAACATCGGCTGAAATACTTCTGAGGGGATACCCATCTCCCGGGATATCTGCTCCAGTGTCCTGAAGTTGAGAAGTGTTATCCTAGTACCCACCACTAACAGGGGTAGAATGGAGAGCAGAAGGAAAAGTATGAATGCCTTGTGAAAGAGTCTGAGCTTTAGCTTCAATACATCACCCCCTCGCTGAGAAGCACAAGTGTCAGCACCACAAGCCATGCTGCATAGGCAACATTTAGATACCTGAGCCTTGCCCTGTGCAGGCTCTGCATATCGATGCTCAGTCCTATGCTTGCCATAGCCACTGCGAATGCATAGGTGGCAAAGGGTGAGATCAGCACCGCAACACTCTTTAACCCCTCTACAAAGGAGAAAAGGACGGAGAGAATCAGAAAACCTGCGATGAATAGCGGGAAGGCTGGCTTTCTCTCCAGAAAGTATGGCACCGCCACAGCAGCGACTGCAATCATGCTTATCCTGACACCCTTAAAGGCAAGCGCAGAGCTCAACACAGCTTCTCCTGCATAGGAGCTCGCAATTTTAACAAGACCTGTCTGGTGCAGTGTAGCACCGCACAGGAAGGCATAGCTCATGTCGCTGATATGCAGCAGGTCTCTGAGGATGGGATAAATCATAGCACCTGTCAGGCCAACGGCGGTTATTACCATTATAGCAATCGACGTATCCTCGCGCCTCGCCTTTATAAGCGGGGAGAGGATTGCTATCGCCGAGGCTCCGCATATCGCAGAGCCTGTGGCGAGGAGTGCTGTCAGCCTCTTTTCCATTTTCAGAACCGAGCCCAGAGCCATAATAATCACAAAATAAAGAGCAATAACCCAGAATATCTCAATAACCCTTAAAGAGCTGGTCATTCCAAATACGTAAAATGGTATGTTGGCGGAATAGAGTATTATTCCAGCAGGAATAAAAAATCTTATGCTCTTATCCACCGCATCCTTGCTGATAGCCTCCCCGCCTATAAGAGCGCGTGTGCCCATGCCAAAGAACAGCGCCAGGAACAGGGCATCCAGCGAGGGATAGTAGTAGGATATGAGGTATGCAATAAGCGCTAGGAGCATGCCTACAGTTGCGCCCTTGGCCACCTCTCCTACATTTTCGGAGCCCCCTGTGAGCATCTGTGCCCCCTGCTTTCACTTTTGACAGCAACCCTTACGTGGTTTAAGTATAAAAATTTTGTGACATAGGTGAAGAGATTTATTTACTTTTTTCATACCTTGTGAGTATCTTGAAGATCAGCTTTGCCGCGAGCACTGGAGTATAGGCGTCATAGCGGGGCACAACCTCAGTTACATCCAGACCCACAAGATTTGCGCCCTTTATAAAATCCAGAATCTTCAGAAAGTCAAAGAAGAAGAAGCCAGGCGGCTCTGGATTCGCCACACCTCTCGCATCCTTAGGGTCAAAGACATCCATATCTATGGAGAGGTATATATTTCTCCCCTCAACAGCCCTCCTCAGCCTGGTCTCAAGCGCCTCCAGGTCATAGCACTTATCGAAGGGGATAAAGCTAACTTCGAGTCTCTTTGCATCCTCCAGCTCCTCTCTACACGCGCTTCTAACACCTATGGAGAACACATTCTCATGGCCCACGTGCTCCGCCGCACGACGGAGCACACACGCATGAGAGTAGCGGTTGTTCAGATATTCATCTCTAAAATCCAGGTGGGCATCAAAGCTTAAAAACAGGGTATCTTCTGGAAAAGCCTCAATCGCAAAGGCTGAGATTGTATGCTCTCCCCCAAGAAGCACCGGTACGGCATTATTATCAATAATAAACTTCACAGTTTCAAAGACCCGCTTTCTTGTCTCCCGATTGCTTCCAAAGGAAACCTCTATGTCACCAATATCTGCTATCGCCAGCTCCAGCAGATCAAAATCCTCAAGCATGTCATAGTCTTCAATCTCCCGTGAAGCTTCACGTATAGCATGAGGGGCCTCCCTTGAGCCAGAACGATAGCTCTCACTGGAGTCAAAGGGTACGCCAGCTACAACGTAGCTCGCCTCTTCTACGCTGAGTTCCCTCCTCCCGAAAGTAAAAGGAAGAGAGTAAATCAACCTCGCACCCTCGTCAACTTGCGCCTCCCCATTGCCACGATGTACTCTACCTCCACACCTTCCCGTAGCTCACCTTCTATGTCGTCTGGAGCCGGCATCTTGGTTTCAAAAGTCTCATAGGTCTCCATGTCCATTATCTGCACAGTATCGCCCATTATTGCAAGCACCTGGCCAACGCGCTTGTCTATTATTGGGAACTCAACCTTAGCATCAACTGGTGCAACAATAGTACGTTTGACTCCATCGAATATTCCGATACCCACCACGTTTGCCTTCGCATGCCCGTGTTTGCCTGTCTTTGCGGTGGTATAGCTGACCACCTTACAGGGCTCGCCATCGATGACCACATACTTGCCAACCTTGATTTCCCTTACCTCTCCTGTTCTTGTGCTCATTCTTTTCCTCCTCTAGGCTTTTATGTGCGAATTAGAGAGAAGGCAGTATAAAAATTTTAGGGTGTTAGCTACCAGCGAAATAACTCGCGCTTTATCCTCTCAACTCGCGTGGCGAGGTGCTCCACCTGATGCGTATCGAGCTTCTTTAGCAGGGTGAGGCGGTGCCTCTCAACCACCTGCACACCGAGTTGTGAGAGGTAGTGCTTGGCTTTCTTGCCTATGGCAATGCCAGCGCTGTCCAGATCGATGAGCAGTATAACCCGTTTGTGCGCACTGCTTATCTCCTCGCAGGTTTCATAAAGTGGCTTGCCGCTGCACGCACAATAGAATTCTCCACTTATCCCGAGCTTTTCGAGGGCGAGAATATCCCGCCTGCCTTCCACGAGGATAGGTGTGGTCAGCGCCTCCTCGCGGAGTTCTTCTATCTCCTCCATTATTCTCTCAAACTCTTCCCGGTTCATATCCTCTTGCTTATAACCTCAAGCACCTTATCCCTCGGGAGATTTATGCGTAGCGTCTTCTCCCGGGAGTTATCACCCCTTACAATATTAACATCACCCTTGGAAACTCCAAACAGGGTGGCAAAAAAGGCTATCAGAGTGCGATTTGCCTCACCTCCCTTTGGCCTTGCAGCCACCCTCACACTCAGCCTTCGTCTCCACGCATCGTAGCCCGCGATTTCAGTGGCCCTGGCATTTGGAGTAACAATAATATCTAAAAGGGTTCCCCCGTCCTCATGCCTAATAGCCCTGTCAACCCCCATGTGCACCACCTAAGAGGCCTTGCGATGCACCACCAGCACTGATACGCGGGCGTGCTTTACTATGTGCCCGGAGAGGGAGCCTATGAGCTCGCCGAGTATTCCACGCCAGCCGGAGTCGCCCAGTATAACCAGATCAGCGCCGATTTTACGCTTCTCGAGCAGTATTTCCTCCTCCGGTATACCCTCCCTGAACTTTACACTCGCATTGACACCCTCCCTTCTGGCCATCTCAATAAGCTCCTCCGCTGCCTCACGCTTCTCCGGGTAGAGTTCCATAATCTCCTCACTGCTCAGATGAAGGCGGCGGATGGGGTACATTAGCGGCTCTGGCAGCACATAAAGAAACTCAAGGGGCACATTGAGTATCTTTGCCAGCTCTATTGCGCGCATAACCACCGCCTCACGGTAGCGGGGCAGATTAACGCAGGCCAGAATCTTGTTAACCTCCGCCTTCCTCTTAACCACCAGCGTTGAAGTGCGCATGTTCTCCACTATACGCGTTGCGTTGTCGCCAAGCAGATGCTCTGTCACACTACGGGTGCCGTGGGAGCCTATAACCAGAAGGTCATAGTCCTTACTCTCCTTAAGTATCTCCTTTGCCGGGTTCCCACGTCTTACTGTTAGCTCCGCCCTTACACCAAACTCCTTCAGCACTTTGCCGGCGCTGCGCTGCACTTCAGCGACGGGTATCTCCTCCTTCGGGTCCCTAACCACCAGCAGGGTCACCTCTGCACCGTAGCCCTTTGCAATGCGTGCCCCTAAGCGAACAGCACGCAGAGCGTGGTGCGAGCCACCCGTGGCAAGAAGTATGCGAAGCCTGCGCTTCACCGCGGGATATACCGCCCTCTCTTCAATTACACCCTTAACTGTGCTAAGAGTGATATTCAGCGTCATTAAGCCTGCAACTGACAAAATGAGGTACCCAGCGTAGGTGCTGAGCACAGGCATTGAGAGGCTGACCGCAAGCTGCTTAAGCACCACGCTCAGCGCTGCAAGCAGTATTGTTAATGCAAAGTAGAAGCGTATCTTCATGCCACGCACATACCTTGTAGCCAGGGCACCTATCTGCGCTCCTATCGCTGAGCCACACACCATCACCACTGCAGCGACTATCTCCACCCTGCCCTCGGTGGCATACAGAAAAGCGCCGATAGCAGAGGAGAATATTATCTCAAACAAATCTGTGCCTATCGCTATGGTTGTGGGTACCCCGAGGGCATAGATCATCGCAGGCATGCGTATAAATCCGCCCCCTACGCCTAGGAAGCCCGCAAGGAAGCCGGTGATAAAACCCACCAGCAGAATCGCCCACACAGAGATGGACTCTATCTTAGACGTTGGTAGTGCAACCTTTGGAGGTAGATTAATGCGATGCACCATCTCAGAGAGTCTGCTACCCACGCGCTCAGTCACCACCTTCTTCTCCTCTCCCACCTCCTCTTCCTTCTTAAACTTCCAGTAATCGAAGAGCATGTAGGCGCCTGTTCCACCCAGGAGGAGGATGTAGATAGCCCTCACAACACTGCCCACCGCGCCAATCTCCTCCAGATAGAGCACCACTTCCTTTCCAGCCTCCACGCCTATAGCGGTGCCTATAATCATAAAGAATCCCAGACGCAGATCCACATTACCCAGCTTCCTGTGCTTGAAGGTCGCCACGATAGAGTTGCCCATTATCTGCGACAGGTCTGTACCTATCGCATAGGCCATAGGAAAGCCGAAGATATTGAGCGCAGGTGTGACAATGAACCCGCCCCCAATACCAAAGAAGCCGGCAAGCACGCCTACGCAGAAGCCTATCGCAAGGAGCAGCCAGACGCTTATCTCCACTCCAGCCAGGGGAAGATACATGGCATCACCTTAATGATGGGGAATTTCCTTCACTTCTATGCCCAGTACCCTGAACACCAGCTCCATAAACAGCGCAAGCAGCAACCCCTCTACGAGTATTGTTGCCACCACTATTATTCCATAAAGCGTGGGATTCTCACCACTTATTTCCGCAAGCATCTCTAAAAAGCCGCCAATCACCTTCCCACCTGTTTAAATTCTCTTTATCTTTTAGTATATAAAGTTTGACTTTCGTTGCACAGAATTGAAATCAAATGCACAACTGTCTGTGCACAATGTGGCTATTGGCATCGAAGAGTTTATGAAAAAGAAAGCAGCAATATTATTAACCGAATTTATGCGGGGGGATTCAGACGCAACTGCAGTCAGTTGCATCAACATATCGCGGTATAGACAAGCTATACCGCAATTATTTCAAAAGCCTCATGCGGGGGGTGGGATTCGAACCCACGCAGGCACTTAGCCAGCAGATCTTAAGTCTGCCCCCTTTGGCCTCTCGGGTACCCCCGCGTTGTCGCCATGTTGCCAGTTCCGGTAAGCCTGATGTCAATAAATAAAATTAAAATCAGCTTTTTGCCTGATTCCAGAGCTTCATGAACTTCTCCCTGCTTACCAACAGATAGTCCTGATCGCGGGAGTGCACCTCCAGCGTAATCTTTCCGTTATAGAAGCACTTAATCTCCGGCAGAATTTGCTCCCACTCTATGGCACCTGCGCCTATCGGCAGGTGGAGGTCGTCTCTCAGGTTGTTGTCGTGGACATGCATGTGCTGAATGCTGTGCCTGAATGTACGGATGAACTCCAGCACCTCCTCCCGGGCTGCGCCTATGTGCGCATGCCCCACGTCGAGCACCAGCCCGAGCTCCGGCAGTGCCTCCAGCAGCCTCTCTATATCCTCAGCGGAGAAGCTGCGAAGGTCCGAGTTTTCAACGCACAGCTTTATGCCGGCATCCTCCGCAAAGTCCAGTGCCCTGCGAAGCGCAGGGATGTGGAGCTCGAGCAGCTCTTCCCTGAAGAACTTGGGCAGGCGGTGCATGTGAATACCGGCAAGCTCTGCGTCGAAGGCTGCAGCAACCTCAATGGCGGAGCGCACTTCCTCGAGAAAGGCGTCCCTCACCCTCGCATAGGGATGCGCAATCTCAAAGTACCAGGGGAGGTGCGCTACCACCTCCAAGCCGTAGCTCTCGATTATGTCCCTTATCTCCCCCTCCTTTCGCCTGAGCGTCTCAGGCCCCGCTTTAGGTGCCTCAATTGCAAGCTCCACATATTCGAAGCCTGCGCCAGCGATAAAGCTGAGCTGCGTCACCACCTCCTCGCCAGGGCTGTTCATCGCTCCGAGCTTCATTCCTGCACCTCGAGCATCTCAATTATCCGCAAGCTGAGCTCATCGCCATACCGCTCGGCTATTCTGCGGAGCTCCCGAATGAGCTCCTCCCTGCTTATGCCCCCTGTCGCGAAGTCCTCGAGGGCTGCGATTATCTCATGGTTCTTCTCAATCTCCTCCTCCAGCTCACGGTTCCTGTCCCTGAGCCTTTCTATTATAATGCCCACGTCCATGCTCATCTCTATGTCCTATATTTCGCCAAGAACCTGTTAAAACTTTCCCGGGCTAAGTTTTATCTATCCCCCCTCGAATTTAATCTCCATGAAGATCGACCTGCACATTCATTCTGTGTACTCGAAGGACTCAAGCATGGAGCTGGAGGAGATAGTCAAGCGGGCGAAGGCAAAGGGCTTGGACGGCGTAGCCATAACCGACCACGGCACCGCACGTGGCGCGCTTAAGGCGAGAAAGCTGAGCAGCGAGGACTTTGTGGTGATCGCCGGCGCCGAGATAAGAACCGATCGCGGGGAGGTGCTGGGCTACTTTCTGCAGGAGGAGATTAAATCACGGGAGTTCTTCGAGGTTGTAGACGAAATCCGCGCCCAGGGCGGCTTTGTGGCGGTGCCCCACCCCTTTGACATCTTCCGCATATACCGCCTCCGCGGTCTGGAAGAGCTTCACACCTATGTGGATGCGGTGGAGGTCTTCAACTCCCGCTGCGCCATGCAGGGCGCCAACAGGAAGGCGCTGCACTTTGCTCTGGAGCACGGGCTGAAGTTCACAGCCGGAAGCGATGCGCACACGTATGCGGAGATCGGCAGCGCTGGCGTTGTGGTGGAGAGTGTTGAGGACATCGCCAGGGGCAGGGTTGAGGTCTTCGGCACCCCCGCGAGCTTTCTGGAGCTGATAAAAACAAAGATTTATAAGACGCTGGGGGGAAAGGGATAGCATGAGCTCCGAGCTGAAACGCATCGCTGCAGAGAGCGCCGTTGAGCTTGTGAAGGACGGCGACATCGTCGGCCTTGGCACTGGTTCGACGGCTTACTTTGCGATCCGCGCGCTTGGCGAGAGGATAAAGAGGGAGGGTCTCAGGATAAAGGCAATTCCAACCAGCGCCGACACGCGCATCCATGCTTTGAAGTTTGGGATACCCACAACCACCTTCGAGGAGTTTGAGCAGGTTGATATAGCCATAGACGGCGCCGACCAGATAAGCAGAAAGCTGGAGCTAATAAAGGGCGGAGGAGGTGCGCTCTTCCGTGAGAAGGTGGTGGCGAGCAACGCGAGGCGCTTCATAGTTATTGCCGATGAGAGCAAGCTGGTTGAGAGGCTTAGCATGCCCGTGCCGGTTGAGGTCCTCCCCTTTGCGTGGCGCGTGGCGGAGAGGTGGCTGGTTAAAATTGGAGCAGGTGCTACGAACCTGCGCAGCTGCAGGGGTAAGGTGGGTCCCCTACTGACCGACAACGGAAACTACATAATAGATGCCGACTTCGGTGAGGTTGCCCAGCCGGAGAGACTGGAGCAGGAGATAAACCGCATCGTTGGCGTGCTGGAGAACGGAATTTTTCCAAGCAGAATGGTGAGCGAGGTGCATCTAGGAACGAGGGAGGGGGTTAAAATTCTAAGACCCTAACTCCTCGAGGAGTTCCTCGAACTCTGCAAGGTGCCACTCCTCCTCCCGCAGGATGTGCTGAAGCTTCTCTCTCACCTCCTCATTGTCTATTGCGGCTATGTGCTCCTTGTACATGGCAATCGCCTCCCTCTCGAGCTCTACCACGCGGCGTACGAAGTCCTTCGCCGAGCTGCCGCCAAAGTCCAGCTCCCTGTGGGTCATGCTCGGCTTGCCACCGAGCTTTACTATGAGGTCAGACAGCCACTCCGCATGCCTCATCTCGTCAAAGGCTATCTCCTCCATCTCGTGCCCGGCTTCGCAGTTTTCTGGGAGAGCCACAGTGGCGTTGCGCATATAAACAAGAATCGCCTCAATTTCACCGCTCAGGTCCTGATTCAGAAGCTCTATTATCTTTTCTCTGTCCAATACTTCTCCCTCCTTTTATGATATATTCGAAGCTCTCACTTAAATAAGTTGCTCAAATGTGGAAGAGAAAGTATTTATTGTTTGAAGATAATATTATGATTGGGAGGTGAAGGGAATTGAAAGTGGAGAGCTTGGTTACAAAAGAGAAGCGCGAGATAGAGGCGAGGGGCGATTCAGACAAAACAATTGATCCCGCAAATCTCGAGATGTTTGAGGTTGCCAGAAAGGCGGGGGTTGAGACCGCCTTTGACCGCGTTGTGAGACAGGAGCCCAAGTGCCCGTACTGCTTCTCTGGCTTGAGCTGCAGGAACTGTGCCATGGGGCCGTGCAGGATAACCGCCAAGGCAGACCGCGGAGTGTGCGGCGCCACCGGCGATGTGATGGTAGCTCGGGGTCTGCTCAGGAACATCCTGGGAGGCACCGCTTCGCATGTTGACCACGCAAGGCATGTTGCGCTGACGCTACTCCATACCGCGCGCGGAGAGGCGCCTTACCAGATTAAGGACGAGGCAAAGCTTCGCAGACTCGGAGCCATGCTGGGCATTGCCAATGCTGAGAGCATGGAGGTTAATGAGCTTGCGGAGCGCGTTGCAATGCACGCGCTTGAGGAGATAGGAGCCACGCACGCAAACGGCAGTACATGGCTCAGGATGCATGCCACGCAGGAGCGGATTGAAACCTGGTCAAAGCTGGGCGTGCTTCCGGAGGGTGGAATGCTCCCGGTGCTTGAGGGCATGCACCGCACCAGCATGGGCAACGATGCAGACCCGGTGAACCTCATTCTCGGGTGCATAAAAGCTGGCCTTGCAGACGGATTCTATGGTCTGCACCTGAGCACTGACCTGCAGGATGTGCTCTTCGGCACGCCCAAACCCAAATTCAGCAAGGCTGGAATGGGTGTGCTCGATGCAGAGTATGTGAACATCGCCTGCCACGGGCACGTGCCGATACTCAGCGAGAAGATCGTGGAGGCTGCGGAGGCTCTGCAGGAGGAGGCCAAGAAGGCAGGTGCAAAGGGGATAAACGTCGTTGGGATTTGTTGCACCGGCAATGAAATCCTGGAGAGGCAGGGCATACCCCAGGTTGGTAATGAGCTCAACTCGGAGTTGGTTATCGCCACAGGCGCCCTAGATGCGATGGTGGTGGACTACCAGTGCATCTTCCCGGCCCTCGTGCCGGCGGCGCAGTGCTTCCACACGAAAATAATCACCACCGCACCCATAGTTAAGATTCCGGGTGCGGAGCACATAGAGTTTGATGAGCGCAGAGCAGATGAGGTCGCCAGGGAGATTGTTAAGCGCGCAATAGAGAACTTCAAGCAACGCGACCCGAGCAAGGTGCACATCCCGAAGTTTGAGGAGGAACTCCTTGCCGGCTTCAGCGTTGAAGCCCTGCTGGAGGTGCTCTCGAAGATAAACAGCGAGGACCCGCTAGCCCCGCTTGTGGACAGCATTGCAAAGGGCGATATTAAAGGCGCAGTCGCTATTGTGGGCTGCAACAACCCGCGCGTGCCTCACGATCTCATGCACGTGGAGCTTGCCAAGGAGCTGGTTAAGCGGGACATACTGGTGCTTGCCACGGGCTGCGCGGCTCATGCGCATGCGAAAGCAGGGCTTATGAAGCCGGACGGCGCGTCGATGGCAGGAGAGCGCCTGCAGCGCGTGCTGAAGGCTCTGGGTGAGGCGGCTGGCTTAGAGGCTCTCCCGCCCGTGCTGCACTTCGGCTCCTGCGTGGACAACTCGAGAATTAGCCAGCTGCTCAAGGCTCTTGCCGAGAAGCTCGGCGTTGCCATAAAGGACCTGCCCGTGGCGGCGAGTGCGCCGGAGTACAACACAGAAAAGGCGCTGAGCATAGGCACCTGGGCGGTGGCGCTGGGGGTAACCACGCACGTCAACCCGCTCCCGCGCATAATGGGCAGCGAGGTTGTAACCAACCTCCTGACAAAGGAAGCAGAACAGCTTCTGGGTGCGAAGTTCATTCACAGCCCAGATCCAAAGGAAAGCGCAGACATGCTGGAGCAGGTAATACTGGAGAAACGCAGAAAGCTCGAGCTACCCGCCTAGTCTTTTTCTTTTTTTGGTTTTTCAAAATAAAAACAAAACTACAGGCTTCTGAGGAACTCTGCTATGGGCTTATCCGGGTAGCTCTCAGAGGCCTCTATAGTCAGGAAGGGTACGTCCACCGCCTCACGAATCGCCTCGTAGCTGGTATATGTGCACGCATGCCCGAAGGGGTCCTGGCGGTGGTATATGACAGCATCAATATCGTAGTGTTTCACCAGCCTCCTGAAGAGTTCCGCATCTTCCTCGGCAGTACCCAGGCCTGGATGCGTTGCATACCACTCCGCGAGGCTGCGCAGCAGATCCCTGCCCAGCTTTATCTCCTCCATGTGGGCGGTGAACCTCTGGAAGGGCCAGGCTGAGGTGACTATTCCCCCACTGTTCTCTATCGCCGGCAGAAACTCGCTCCTGAAGCCGCCAGCAAGCAGAATCTTCTTGCCCTCGTATCCCTCGCCGCGCTCCACGCGCTCACGAAGCTCGCGCTCCAGCAGATACATAACGCCGAGCAGCTCCTCGGTAATACCCCCTATGTAGTCGGTGCATATTACCTTGAGGTTGTAGATGTCGAAGCTCTTCAGCGGGTGGGGCTCCACCTTCACCAGCTCGTCTATCTTCGCAAATATCCGCGTCACCTCGTTGGTGAGCTCAATGCTGCGCTTCAGCTTCTCCTCGGTTATCCTCTCGCCGGTAAGCCTCTCCAGCTTCTCCTTAAGAAAGAGCAGGCGCTGGTATATTGCTTCAACGCGCTCCTTCATGGGCAGTCCGGCTTCAATCTCTATGAAGTCAAAGTCCCACTCACTTCCCACGTCCTTGAGCAGCCTAATCCACTCTTCATGCTTTGGCGCAAAGTCCGTAACAACCCAGTCGTAGCCGGGGCAGGCGCCCAGAATCGGCGAACCGGCACCGCCGGCGATGTACCTGCAAACACACTCGCCCACGCCAAAGTGGTATATATACCTGTACATGTCATGCCTGCCCTCTATAATCCTGCGGTTCAGGTCCTCGCGGCGCTTGTATATGACAGTGAAGACGTCCGCAGCGCGGAAAATCTCCATGGGCGAATTTGAGAGCGTGCCTACAACCTTGCCCCCCTTCTTTATATGCTTTGCCCAGCGGTCCCAGACGCTGGCATTGTACTGATAAAGCTTCTTTATCCCCTCAAGCTCCCTAATATCACTGTATAAGGGCATCAGCTTTTCATCCACAGAAAGTGCGGTCCTCGAAAGCATGCCTACCACCTGTAAATCTACTTGTTTCTTAAACATATTTATAATTTTCGCAAAGTAAAATTAAAATTTATTTTAACGCTTTCCTGTAGCCGTGGGCAAACTCCCTGTCGTATAGCCTGGAGCTACTGCCGTGCTCCTCAAGAAAATCCCCCACTAGAATTAGCGCCGTCTTCTCTATACCTGCCTCCTTTACCCTAGTCGCGAGCTCGCCGAGAGTACACCTGATTACCCTCTCATCCTCCCAGGTAACGCGGTACAGCACCGCTGCGGGCGTGCTCTCATCGTAGCCAGAAAGCAGCTTCTCCACCACCTCCTCCACCCTCGAGGCGCTGAGGAATATCGCCATGCTCGCCCTGTGCTCCGCCAGCTTCGCTAAGTCCTCCTTCTCAGGCACCGGAGTGCGCCCGGAGATTCGGGTCAGTATAACGGTCTGGCTCACCTCCGGCACTGTGTACTCCACGCCCAGACGGGCAGCCGCAGCCAGAAATGAGCTGACCCCGGGCACAACCTCGCATACTATGCCCCGCTTCCGAAGCTCGCGGATCTGCTCTGCTATGGCGCCGTATATGCTCGGGTCGCCGCTGTGGAGGCGTACCACGCGCTTCTCCTGCCTTGCCGCCCGCTCCATAACCTCCACTATCTCCTCAAGGCTCATGCCTGCGCTGTTGTGCAGCTCCGCCCGCTTCGCAAACCTGAGCACCTCGGGATTAACCAGCGAACCCGCGTATACCACCACGTCTGCGCTCTCCAGAAGACGCTTTGCTTTAATTGTAAGAAGCTCCGGATCCCCAGGTCCAGCACCCACGAAGTACACCTTCACCTGCGGAGCCCCCTCAGCAGTATCATGGAGAGATAATCCACCTCTCTGCCCTTAAGCGATTCCAGGTCGCTGGAGAAGAAAGCCTCGCTCCCGCAACGCGCCACGAACACGGCTCTGCCACTCAGCCCTGCACGCTCTATCCTCTCAGCGATGGCGTCGAAGCTGCGCGACACCTTCATCAGCACCACTGTGTCGAAGTTCTGGGCGAGAAGCTCCAGATTATCAATACCGTAAGCAGCCGGCACCACGGCGAGGCTCTCCCCGCCTGAGACGAGGGGAATGCCTAGGCTAGCGGCGCATGCTGTTACAGAGGTAACACCGGGCACAACCTCTATCTCAACCTCGGGGTGCGCGGCTTTAATCCTCTCCATCACGTAGGCAAAGGTGGAGTAGAAGGTGGGATCGCCTATGGTGACAAAGGCCACATCCTTATCTTTCTTCAGCTCCCTGTATATCGCCTCCGCCGCCTCACCCCAGGCTTTTTCAAGAACTTCGCGTTTTTTTGTCATTGGAAAATGGGGCCTCAGCACATTAAAATCGCGATCAACCGCTTTCTTCACAATCTCCAGAGCCCTGCCCTCTCTTCCCGAGTCCGGGGCACAGACGACGTCAACGCTCTCGAGCACCCTCCTCGCCTTAATTGTCATGAGCTCAGGGTCACCTGGACCAACGCCAACACCGTAGAGCTTTCCGGTCATGATTTAAGAAGGTCTGGTGGTATTTATATCCTTTCTCGTGAGCTTAAAAAGCGGGCATCGTCACAACACACCTACATTTTTATGCATATAAGGCAGAGGGTATTTTATGACCAGAAGGCTCAGCATAAAGCTCGGGTTTGTGATTCTCATCATTGCCTACTTCATGAGCTTCCTCACCGGCTACCTGCTGCAGACACCGCAGAACTACACTCTGACTGAGTATCTCACCTCTCCACTGTTTATCCTTGTGCAGGGCACTTTTTCAATATCGCTGCTCCTGCTCACCCTTATTATCGCCAGGAGGCAGGGCTGGCACCCTGCTGATTTCGGTTTCGGGGCTAGCTCCAGGATAGTCGCTGCTGGCACAGCCCTTGGTTTGGCGATGTTCCTTATTGAAAGGGTGAGTTATCACTTTCTCCACGACTACATCGGTGAAAGTCAGCTTCAGCGCGCTCTCATGGAAGCTGCTAAAAGCGAGCAGGGGCTCGCGGTCATGCTGCTGGTGGGCGCCATCCTTGCACCGCTGAGCGAGGAGGTTTACTTCAGGGGCTACATGCTTCCCGCCCTTGCGGGAAGATTCGGAGAGAGAGCTGGCATTGTGCTGAGCAGTGCCTACTTTGCAGCGGCACACCTCGACGCCAGAGCCTTCTTCTCCATCTTCATCCTCGGGGTTATCCTCGCCGCCGCCTACGCAAGAATGCGCTCCCTCACCCTTGTTATAGTTGCGCACACGGTGATAAATTCGACGACATTTCTGCTGAGTTATATGGGGGTGGAGATATAGAAAAAGGTTCGTGGCGTACTCTATAAAGCGTATAAGTTCTTCTGTAGAAAATACCTTGACAATCGATTGCTCCTTTAGCCTCTTATCATTACTCCATATGGGTATTCCATACTTCATGGCGAGAGCCAGATACTGTACAGGAGATGCCTCTACCACTTCCCTAATTTTATCAATAAACTCGCTTATAGGGACGAAAACAATAAATTCTCTAGCAATATTAAGGACGAATAGGTACTGAGTTTCGGTAAGGGAAAACTTATCCATTATTTCACTCTTATACTTTTAATCTCTTTTAAAATAAATTCTGGAGAATATAGAATATTCGCATCAACAACAAGCCTCATATCAAAATCCCTTTATTCTCAGCTCTTTAACTCCTGCTTCTTTAAATTCATCTCCAAGCTTTATCAGTTCTTCATCATTTAGCTGATTTACACTTTCCATAATTTTGTCTATAAGCTTGATAAGTCTTCCATGTTTAATCTCAGATTCTATCATAATTTTCATTTTCTTCTCAAAAAGATTTCTCGGATGCAAATTCATCAGGAATTTTTACAACTATTTCTGTCATATGAACCACATTCTAAAAATAAAAGTTACCATATCAAATAAATATGCTAAATTCCAGGGCTTTTAAAATTTATGGGGCCGCCCGGATTCGAACCGGAGTCCATGGCTCCCAAAGCCACGAGGATGACCAGGCTACCCTACGGCCCCAGTCAGGAGCTTGAGCCTACCTTAACGTTGCCAACAATATCAAAGCCTCATTTTGGTTATTTTCATCGCATTTGACCAGCCATTATCAGATATCCACGATGATACCCCGTGAAAAGAAGCAATCTTATACAGGAAATGCATAGAAAAATACATAGAAGGTCGAATAAGATAGGGGCAGGCTTTGGTTTACTCATGCTCTTCTCTCGCGATGATGCGTCCGTTTTCCATTTTCAGGGTGGTATTAGTTTTTTTAGCGAGTTGAGGGTTATGAGTTACCATTATGAATGTTTTACCCATATTTTGGTTAATTTTCAGGAACAGTTCCATCACT
>WANW01000093.1 GCA_015521615.1 Candidatus Hydrothermarchaeota archaeon | reverse complement strand
GCGCAGGTCCACGCCAGCGCCCTGCACATTCGCCTCCTCCACGTTCTCAAGCAGCCGTTGCTCGCGGATTCTGCGCAGAATCTCCCCGTGGCCCAGGTACATGCTCTTTAATAGCCTCTACCAAAGATAACCTTTACGCTCTGTGCGCGGGCAGCTCTGCCACAAAAACCGCTCCGCGCGGGGAGTTGTCCTCCACCCACACCCTGCCGCAGTGGAGCTCCATAATCTTCTTTGCTATCGCCAGCCCGAGGCCGGAGCCCTTTACACCCTTCTTATCCCTGCGCGTGAACCTGTTAAAGATGCTCTCCTTGTCCTCGTCTGGCACACCGCTCCCGAAGTCAGCCACCTTCACCCTCACGGTGTTCTCTCCGCGCTCCGCCTCAACCACTATCCTCTTACCCTCCGGGGCGTACTTTATCGCATTGGAGATGAAGTTGGCGAACACCTCGGCAATTATCCTGTTCGCCCTTACGGGCAGACTTTTAGTTATACGGTTCTCTATCCGCATTCCCTCCCTCTCTGCAAGGGGGGCAAGGTCATGCACAACCTCCTCCATCAGCTCCCTCAGGTCCAGGTCCTCCAGCTCAAGGCTCTTCTTCGAACCCAGCTTTGCGAACTTTGTGGCGTTCTCCACGAGCTCTACAGCCTTTGTGAGACTCCTTTTTATTCCATTGAGCAGCTCCAGCTTCTCTGTATCGCTTTCCTCCTCAAGCAGCAGCTCAACGAAGTTTCTGGCGACGCCTATGGGATTCAAAAGGTCGTGACGCATTATGTCCAGAAATAAATCCTTCAGGTAGTTGGACTGCTCCAGCTCATAGGTCATGGCTATAAGCTCTTCCTGTCTCCTGAACAGCTCCTCCTCAAGCTGCCGCTGCTCAGAGATGTCCCTGACTATTGCCATCTCCGCAGGAGCGTCGTTGAACTCTATCAGAGAGACACTCACCTCCACTGGTATTTTTTCTCCATCCTTTGAGAGAATCTCTATCTCGTACTCAGAATTTTCATTTATTTCAAATAAAAGTTTCCATTCAGGCGAAATCAACTGTACAAAGCGCTTTCCAATCAGCTCCTCCTTCTCAAAGCGGGTTATGGCAGCAAATTTAGAATTCGCAAACCTGATAACCCCATCCTGAATGATCACCACTCCCATGTTTATTTTTTCTGCCGGGATCTGACACTGAGGTACTGCAAAGGAGCATTCCTGCTGTGCCACCTCGTTCATCAGCTTAACCCCTGATTGGACCTATTTCTACCTAGGCCGATAAAGGATAAAAAGAATAGCTGAACAACGGGCTAGATAAAAATTATCTCTCAGTCCACGTTACATTTTTCGAAAAATCGTTGCAAACTCCTGCTACCCTCTGAATCTGGGCCGCTGGGAGAGCCTCTCGGGCAGGGGAAGCTTCACAAAGGGCTTGCCCTCGTTCTCCCTCTCCACCTGCTCCGCCAGCTCCTCCTTCGTCATCCTCACCTGCTCTCCAGTGCTCCTGACGCGCACGGTGATGTAGCTACCCTCCTGCTCCCTTGCACCCACCACGGCAATGTAGGGTATCCACTCCTTCTCGGCGTTGCGTATCTTCTTCTGAAGTGTCGCAGCCTCGTCGTCCAGGTCAGCGCGCACCCTGCGCTTTCTGAAGAAGGCGAGAAGCTCCTCCGCGTAGGCTAAATTCTGCTCCGACACGGGGATTATTCTCACCTGCGTGGGGGAGAGCCAGGTTGGCAGCGAGGGCTTTTCGCCCCGCTTTGCCCTGAGATACGCCTGCTCGAGGAGAGCGTAGAGGTTTCTGTCGATGCCCCCGCTTATGCTAGCGTGCAGCAAAAGCGGGTGGCGCCTCTCGCCGTGCTCATCCACATAGGTTATGTCGAAGCGCTCCGCATTCTCCACATCTATTTGCACCGTCGAGAGCGTGGCCGCCTTGCGCTGGGCGTCATTAACGGAGAACTCAAACTTCATAACAAAGTAGAAGAAGCGCTCGTCCCAGAGCTCTATGAGGATGGGCTTTCCAATAAGCTTGGCCAGCTCCTCCGCGAACTCGCGGTTCTCCTCATAGAAGCTGCGCACAAAGCGTATCGCCACCTCGTACTCCAGGCCGAGCTCCTCCATCCAGCGCATGCTCAGCCTGAACTGGCGCAGGAACTCCTGCTTTGCCTGCTCCATGTCCTTTACCAGCGTGTGCATATCGGGCATGGTGAAGGTGCGCAGGCGCTTGAGCCCAGCTAACTCGCCGCTCTGCTCCCGGCGGAAGGAGTAGTGGGTGAGCTCGTAGAGGCGCAGCGGGAGGTGGCGGTGGCTTATGGTCATGTCGTGCATCATCAGATACTGCCCGAAGCATGCGGCGAAGCGCAGGAAATACTCCTTATCGTCGCTTATCACCACGTACTGCCTCGCGGGAAAGCGGTGCAGGTAGCGGCTCAGCTTCGGGTGGGCGAAGTCGTACATTACCGGCGTCTCCACCTCCATGGCGCCGTACTCAAGCACAAGCTGCGTAACCCGCTGCTCAAGAAGCTTCTTTATCAGCTTGCCCTTGGGGTACCAGCGCAGGTTGCCCGGGTCTGAGCCGGGCTCGTGGTCCACCAGCTCGTGCTCCTTCATCAGGCGAATGTGGGGTGGTTCTTCGGTTACAGCGCGCGTGCCTTTGGTCTCGTACTCGTAGAATATCCGCAGACCTTCATGCCCTGAAAAGTCGAACTTCTGAGCTGGGATGAGCTCGCCCTCGGGGGTGAGCACGTACCACTCGCTTTTCAGCTTCTTCTCAGCCTTGAGCGCCAAGCTCTCCTTTTTCTCCTCTTCAACGCGAATCTCGCGGGAGAGCTCGCTCAGGGGGTGCCCCTTGCAGCGCAGCTCAAAGGCCTTGTACCACCCGAAGGGCGCGCGCAGCACCTCGTAACCCCTCGCCTTAAGCTCCTCCTCCAGGCTTTTAAGCACTTCAACCGCGATCTGGGGCTTCGCCAGCGAGGAGCTGAGGTGCGCATAGGGGTAGAGCACAACGCGCTGCGCTTTTACCTGGGAGTATACCTTCTCTATCTCCTCTGCGGCTCGCCTGACAACCTCTTTAGCGTTGCCTTCGTCCGCCTTCTCAACCGCCACGAAGGCGGCAAGCGCTTCTTCGGCTCTGCCGGCGAGCATATCCTCTGCAACCTGCTCCGCCACCTTTGTCTTCTGCTTCGCTTTAAACTCAATGTGGTCCACGTGAAGGAGAAGAAGCTTCATGGCAGCACCCCTGCTACCTTGGCTCTGCCTTTTTATAAGGTTTTCGAAGGCGACGGGCAGAAACTTGCGATTGGGAGGAGAAGCTACTTTTCGGCGATAATTTTCAGGAGGTCCTTTATGTCCCTCAGAAGACCCGTGTTCTCCTTTAAAGTGCCATCGATGGAGTCGAGGCGCGTGTTAACCGAATCGAGGCGGGTGTCCACAGATGCGAGATGCTCATCCACAGACGCAAGCCGCATGTCCATCGATTTCATCTGCTCGTCCACGGACGCGAGGTGATTATCAACAGAACTTAGTTTGGCATCAACATTGCCAAGCTTCATATCAACAGACGCAAGATGGGTATTAATAGAACCAAGTTTGCTGTCAATGGAACCAAGCCTATCCACCCCCAAGTCAAGCCTGTCAAAAATGTCTTTTTCTACGCCCCCAACCACTCTGCCAACAGGCTTTGGCAGGAGTATTTTTTCTGAAAATGATATCTTCTTAACTCCGGGATATTTACTTATTTCTTCTGAAATCCTTTCAATTTTTGAAATCTCACCCTCACAGACAAATTTTACATTCCTTTCATTATAATCATTATATACAAATCCTGCTAAATCATACTTATTGGCAAGATTTTCTATGTAGTTTCGGAATCCGACGTACTGAACATCTCCTTCAATCACAAGGGTTAGCTGCTTTACCTTTGAGAGCATATTGTATGGTTACTTCAAAGCAACATATAAAAGTAATGCTAAAAATCGGAAAGCTTCCTTTTACGATTCACACTTTTTTGAGCTAATCTTATGATAGGCAAACAAAGCCCTATCAACCTTACGAAGGTCACCTCTTGCATAATTTTTGGCAATTTTTAGTATCTTATTGCGGAAGTCTTTGTAACCTTCTACCTTATCACGGTAATAATAATACTTTTCTTTTGCATCAAGCAAATTCGCTTTCTGTAAGACTTGAACTGTTCTAAAATCTACAATAGGAAAGTCTTTTGGAGAAATGAAATGAGCAATCGTAGAAGCAACTGGTATACCAATTCCAGGTAATTCATCTAAATCACTAATAATAGTATCTAAATATTTGTTAGGATCGGTTTTTATCATTCCAATAACGTTTTTAAATGTATTTTCGTATTTTTCAAATTCATCCCATTTCACATAGCCTTTTGCACGAGCTGCTTTCCAGTTTAAAATGTATTCAAATGTTGATTTAGATATTCTTCCCTGTGAAACGTCCTCAAATACTTTCTTAACAAGTTCTTTATATTCTTTTTCATCGCCGCCAATTTTTGGGTCATCGTATTTGAGTCCATACTTACAGATAAACTCCTCATCAATTACAATCTTATTTTCCCTCATCTTTCAATCCTACTTTAGGCTTATTCTGACTTTTCTATCTATGTTCATATCATATAGTTCATATCATATATAAAATTACAGAAAATTACAGCTACTCATCCACAACCCTTATTAACTTCCATGCCTACCTCTCTGCTATGGAAGAGGGAATGACCTACGCCAAGGCGGGCGTTGATATAGACAGGGAAAGCCTCGCGATCCGCGCTCTCGCGGAGCAGTTGAGAGCCACCCTTGCGCTGCGGAGGGGCAAAGCCGGGGAGAGCCTTCTCGGCGTTGGGCACTTCGCTGCACTGGTGAAGCTGGACGATAGGCGGGTGCTCGCGCTATCTGCAGACGGAGTTGGCACCAAGATTCTCGTCGCCAGGGCGATGCAGAAGTACGACACCATAGGCATAGACCTCGTGGCGATGAACGCCAACGACATAATCTGCGTGGGCGCCGAGCCGCTTGTATTGCTGGACTATCTTGCAGTTGAGGAGCCCGACCCCGAGATAACGGCGGAGATAGCAAAGGGTCTTGCAAGGGGTGCGGAGCTCGCGGGAATAAGCATCCCGGGCGGAGAGCTTGCAACTCTTCCCGAGATCGTCGAAGGCTTCGACCTCGCGGGCCTAATCGTCGGGATGGTGGAGGCAGACAAGATAATCACCGGCGAAAGGGTGGAGCCGGGCGATGTGGTAATAGGTCTCGAAAGCTCCGGCATACACAGCAACGGCTTAACCCTCGCCAGGAAGGTAATTCTGGAGCACTACCGCATAGATGAGGAGATATTCCCCGGGAGAAAGGCGGGAGAGGAGCTGCTGGAGCCGACGAAGATATACGTGCGCGAGGTGCTGGAGTGCATCGCCAGAGCAGAGGTTCATGGCTTGGCCAACATCACCGGCGGCGGGCTCGCGAACCTCACGAGGATAACCAAGCACGGCTTTTACCTGGATGCTATGCCCGAGCCTCCGCGCATCTTCGGGCTGATTCAGGAGCTGGGCCGCGTGCCCGAGCGGGAGATGTACAGGACCTTCAACATGGGCGTGGGCTTCTGCATAGTAACAAGCGAGGAGGAGAGCGAAAAGGTGATTGAGATATGCCGTCGGCACGGCACCAACGCGAGCGTAATTGGTCGCGTCGTGGCTGGAGAAAACGTGGTTAAAATCAAGGGCAAGAGCTTTGTGCTGCGCTACTGACGGCGCGCCCGGTACAGAAAGCGCCTCCCGTCCCACTGACGCTCCACCAGGCCGAGCTGATAGAGCTCCTCCAGCAGCCTGCGCGTCTTGCTCCTGTTGCTGAAGGTTGCGCTGGAGAGGGTCTCCAGGTCCATGTATGCGCTTCCCAGCAGCCTCAAAACAAAGGTGTGGTCCATGCTGAGCTTCATCTTCTCACCTCACGTGAAGAAGTAAACATGCCTTATGCTGTTGTCAGCCGCAACATAGTCTCCTGCCGGCGAGAAAGCTATCTTCGAGTAAACCCTGCCGTAGCTGCGCTTCAGCAGCACCTTTCCATCTGCGCTGAAGTAGTAGATGTTCTTGTCGTAGCTCACCGCCGCGAAGTAGGAGTCGTCCGGCGCCGCAAATACGTCGATAACCTCCGCTCCGGTCTTTATCTCCCTCGGCAGCTGGGGCGAAGCGGAGCTGAAAAGCAGGGCGCGGAAGTAATCTGTGCCCGCAGCTACGTGACTTCCATCGCCGCTGACCGCAACGTCGAATATCTCCACCTTGAAGGTGTAGCCCTCCCACCTCCACACACGCTCGCCCTCGCTGGTGTAGAGGCTAACGCTGCCGTCCTTTCCCGCCACCGCCACGTAGCCAGCTTCTCGTGTGAGGGCAAACGCCGCTATGTCTGTGCCCACGCTTATCTCCTTGAGGGTGCTGCCGTCGCTCGCATTGAGCAGGTGAATCTTCCTGTAGGTGGAGTAGCCCACCACCTCGCCGTTGCCGCTGACTGCAATACCCGTAATGGCATCCTCTGCGGGATGCTTCCACAGAAGCTTGCCGCCTGAGAAGGCGTACAGCGTTCTCTCCCACGCTGCTGTGGCGCCGTAGAGCACGTGCCCGTCTGGCGAGAGCACAACGTGCTTTGGCTCGGTCTGCGTGGGGTAGAAGGCGAGCTGCTCGCCTTTAAAGTCGAAGAGGTAGAAGCCCCTCTCGGCGGCTATGCCAACGCGCTCCTCCGAGGCTGCAAGCTCGCTCACCTGCTCCCTGAGGTTGACGTCTGCCACCTGCGTGGGCGAAGCGTTAAGCACGAGGTCCAGGTAGCTCTCTGCAACCGGCTTTGAAACCTCCTCCGTTGCCGGTGGCGTGGGCGAAGGAGCAGGCGGCTGAGTCGCCGGCGGGGTAGCCTCGGGTTGAGGCGGGGTCTCAGGCAACTTTTCCTCCTCCTTCTTGCCGGGTATCGCGGGGTCAAGAGGGTTCGGGTCGAGGGGGTCCCAGATTCCATCGCCGTCGGTGTCCACCTTTGTCGGGTCAGTCCCTGCTCTCGCCTCCTGGGCATCGTCCCAGCCGTCGCCGTCGGTGTCCGGAATCTTCTCCTTTATGCAGCCAGAAAGGAGGAGCAGCAGCACAAGGATGAGCAGAATCCTTTTCATCGGTTAGCAATCTGCTGGGCGGATATATAACTCTTGCCCAGCTTTATTTGCACGCTCTGGCGTAGAACTCTGCCACCTTCTCAACCACCTGCTCAACGCTCAGCCTGGAGGTGTCAACGCTGTAGTCGTGCTCCGCATAGCAGGGGGCGCGCTCGCGCATCAGCTCTTTTATCCTCTGCAGCGGGTTTTCCACTCTGAGCAGAGGTCTGCTGGCATCTCCGCGGAGGCGCTCGTACACAACCTCCGGTTCTGCGTGCAGGTATACTATTATGCCTTTTTTCCTCAAGTTTAGGATGTTCTCCCTGTTGAGCACCACACCTCCGCCGGTGACAATGACGCAGCCCTCAAGCTCCGAAACCTCCTCCACCACGCGGCGCTCAAGCTCGCGGAAGTAGGCTTCGCCGTGCTTCTCGAAGATTTCCGGGATGTTCATCTTTGCCCTGCGCTCTATCTCGGCGTCTGTGTCCACGTAGCGCAGCTTAAGCTTCTCTGCGAGCAGCCTTCCAACGGTGCTCTTGCCGGCACCCATGAAGCCTGTAAGCACGAGGTTCTTCCTCATTGCCCTACGCAGGCAGAGTAACGACCTCAACAAAGCTTTATATTAAGGCATGCTAAGTATTCGCATGGTTAAGATTGCGATTATCGGCGGCAGCGGAGAGTTCGGCAGGCTTTTTGCCAGGATTTTTGCCGAGGAGGGGCACGAGGTAATTATCACGGGTAGAGATAAGGCAAAGGGGGAGCGCGTTGCGAGAGAGGCAGGGGTGCGCTTTACGCAGGACAACGTCGCCGCCGCGAAGTGGGGAGATGTGGTGATGGTGAGCGTGTACATAGACAACACCGTCGAGGTGATAAGGCAGGTGGCGCCGCACGTGCGCGAGGGTGCGCTTCTCATGGACGTGACCAGCGTCAAGGTGGAGCCCTGCAAGGCCATGCTGGAGCATGCAAGGCGAGGGGTTGAGCTTATAGGCACGCACCCCATGTTCGGGCCCCGCGTCAAGAGCCTCGAAGGGCAGGTCTTTGTGCTCACCCCGCTCAGAGGCGAGAGGTGGAAGCGCTGGCTTCTGGAGTGGCTGGAGAAGCACAGGGCCAGGGTTATAGAGACAACGCCGGAGGAGCACGACAGGATAATGAGCGTTGTGCAGTGCCTCACCCACTTCACCTACATAAGCGTCGCCTCCACCCTGCGCGAGCTGGGCGTGGACGTGAAGTACTCGCGGCGCTTTGCCTCGCCAATCTACGAGCTCATGCTGGACCTGATTGCAAGGATAGTTGGGCAGAACCCCCACCTCTACGCGAGCATACAGATGCATAACCCCCTTGCCACGAAGGTGCACGACGCCTTCATCGCTCAGGCTAAGAAGCTGCGCGACATCGTCGCAGCGCAGGACAAGCATGCCTTTGTCGACCTCATGGCAAAGGCAGCGCGCCACATGGGGGATGTGGAGGCTGCGATGGGGCGCAGCGACAAAGCTATACACGCCCTGAGCGAGGAGCTGAAGAGGCTGAAGGAGAGCATAGGCAGGGAGGTGGCGCTGCGCCACATCTACTCTGGAGCGGTGCACATAGGGGTTGTCAAGGAGGTTACCCCCGAGAGGGTTACGCTGGTCTCGGGTAAGAAGGAGGTCTCGCTGAAGATAGCCAATATCGAGCTTTTAAGCGAGGAGGAGCTCCTCCGCCAGAAGGCTAAGCGCCTGCCGAAGCATAGGCGGGACTTCTCGGTGGTTCTGCCCGAGAGCGCTGACGAAAGGCTGATTGCCGGGCTTTTAAAAAAATTCGTGCGCGGGGTGCTGAGCTGCGAGGTTATAGACATCTACCGCGGGGAGCAGATACCCGAGCAGATGAAGAGCGTCACCTTCCGCGTTGTTGGCGTTGATATAGAATTTGAGCAGGTGGAGCGCTTCCTGCGCGGGATAGGTGGCAGGCTAAGATGAGCCCTTCTTCTTTTCCTTTATATAATCCTCCACCATGCCGAAGGCTATGAAGAGGAGCAGCACAAGCAGGGCAACCTTAGCAACACCGTACTTCGCCGCCAGCTCGGTAAAGAAGACCTTCACCCAGCCAACCTTGGGTATCCAGAATATCACCTTGCCGCGCAGATACTCCTCGCTTACAGGCGGGGCGAGCATGACGCGCGGGTCCTGGTCGGGGTAGGGGTTGGTGCGGTCGTTGTCCCCTTTGGTTATGAAGTAGCGCTTCCCGTCTATCTCCTCAATGGCGACGACGCGGTGCACCACGGGTATGTGCCTGAAGGGGTTGTAGTAGACTATTATGTCCCCGACCTTAACATCCTCTGGCGCTATACCCTTTATCACCACCAGGTCTCCCTTGCTGAACGTGGGCTCCATGCTGCTGCTCACCACGGCCATCACTGGCTTTTCCGCACCGAGCACCAGACCTAGGCCAAAGTTCAGTGCAACAGCAAGGATGAGCCCTATTACAATGTATCTGCCGGTGTCTAGGAGTTCACGCTTTACATCCATCACTGCTTGCAGAAAAGATATTCTCTGAAAAGTATTTGAAATTCAGAACAGCAGCCACCACCATAGAGGTATAAACCTGACCCTGCCACGCCTGCCGAACCAGGATACTTCCTTCTCATCCTCATAGTCCCAGGTTATGACTTTCAGCTCACTGTACTGCGAATATTTTAAAAAATTTTCGCAGTGGCACTGCGGTCAGCCAGAAAAGAGCTGCTCGAGGGTGCACTCCTTTGCCGCTTTGTCGCTGCGAAGCCTCACAAAGCGGGGCATCCGCAGCTTAAAATCGTGGGTGACCGAGTCGTAGGCTATCTCGGCCACAAGCTCGGGCTTAATGAAGCTCGCCCCCCTGATACCCTCATAACCCTTCAGCTTCAGCGCATCAACTCGAAGCTTTTCCACCTTCTCCCTCAAGCTTCGGAGCGTGGCTCTATCGAAGCCAGTCCCCACTTTGCCAACATAGCGCAGGGCTTTGCCATCGTATAGCGCCAGCAGCAACGCTCCAAAGCTCTCCTCGCGTTCGCCTTTCCCGCGGGTGAAGCCCACGATGATGCAGTCCACACTTTTTATGCGCTTTATTTTGAGCCAGTTATCGCTCCGCTTCCCGGGCTCATAGGCGCTGGTCTTCCGCTTCGCCACTATGCCCTCCAGTCCAAGCTTGAGCACAGCCTCAAAGTAGGCCTCGCCCTGCTCCTCCACAAAATCCGCTATCACAACGTGCCTCCCTTCCTTCAGGGTTTCTGCGAGGATGCGCTTGCGCTCCATCAGAGGTTTGCGGAGAAGCCATTCATCGTTGTGGCGCAGTATATCAAACACCACGTAGCTCGCAGGAAAGCGCTTCGCCAGGTAGGAAATGCGCTCCTCCGGCGCGTTCAGCCTCTCTATTGCGAGCTGGAAGTCCGGCTTGCCTCCACGCAGCACCACTATCTCGCCGTCCAGAATGGCGCTTCCTGAAACAAGCTCCTTCAGCTCTGAAAGCTCCGGAAAGGCATGGAGTAGCTCATTGCCCCGCCTGCTCATCACGCTGAATTCCTCATCAACATAGGCTATTGCGCGTATGCCATCCCACTTGACCTCAAAAATCCAGTCCGGCGAGGAGAAGGGCTTTCTTGCCGTCTTTGCAAGCATGGGCTTTATAAGCATCTTCTACTCCTGCTTTGCCTTTAGCTCCTCCACGGTTTTGCGGAGCGCCTCCATAAGGCTCTTAACCTCTTCCTTCTCCGCCTCCTCAACCACCACTACCTCGCCTGCAAGCTTCTTACTTATCAGCTCCTGCAGCTTCTCGAGGTACTCGTCGCGGTAGCTGGAGAGGTCGAACTCTCCTGAGAGGGCGTCCACTATTGTAGCTGCAAGCTCCAGCTCCTCCTCGGGCGGCTCCTTTATGCGCTGCAGCTCCTCCATATCTTTCGGGTCCACGACCTCATGGGGGTAGTGGAGCGTTGTCGCTATCAGCGCGCCCCTGTAGGGGTGCACCAGTACCGGGTACTCCTTTGAGCGCAGCGTAAGCCTTCCAGCTCCAGCTTTGCCGGTGCGCTGCAGCACGTGCAGCAGCAGCGCATACGCCTCCTCGCTCTTATCGGGCGTCAGAATATATGAGGTGTGGAAGTATATCGGGTCAACACTGGCGAGGTCCACAAACTTCTCCAGGGCTATTTTCTTGCTGGAAGCTGGCTTAATGGCCTCAAGCTCCTCATCCTCGAGCAGGACGAACTCCCCCTTTCGCACCTCGTAGCCCTTGACCACCTCCTCGAGGGGCACCTCCTCCCCGCACTTGCTGCACACGCGCTTGAACTTTATCGGTGACTTATCACTGCGGTGGAGCATGCGGAAGGAGAAGGTCTTCTCCCTTATCATCGGGTAGAGCTTCACGGGCACATTTACTAAGCCAACTGCTATGCTCCCGCTCCATATCGCCCGTTTTGGCGGCTTAGCCTTGAGTTCCATGGGCGATCAACCTCTGGGGCTTGAAGAACCCCTGCCAGGGGTCCATTCTCTCAGGCACTGTATATATATTCAACTCCGCGGGTGATAAACCTTTCTCCAGCTCCTCCCAGGCGAGAGGCGTCGAAACAGGAGCGCCTTCTGCGGGGCGCAGTGAGTAGGGCGCCGCCATTGTTTTGCCCACGGCATTCTGGGCGTAGTCCACCTTCACCTCCAAGTGCCTTACAGCCCGGGAAAGCTCGCGAACAAAGGCTCTGGTGTCTGCGAAGGAGTACTCTCTCACTATGGGGATGAGCACATGCAGCCCCCGCCCACCCGAGGTTTTGACGTAGCAGCGCAGCCCCAGCTGAAAGAGGAGGTCTCTAATCTCGAGCGCCGCCTCCCGTGCTTCAGCGAAGCCGTCGAGGGGGTCTATGTCTATTAGCACCAGGTCAGGCTTCTCAAAGTCGTCCACCCGTGAGAGGGTGACGTTTATCTCTATGCTCGCCAGGTTCGCCAGCCAGAGGAGCGTGTCCAGGCTACCTCCGACGACGTAGTTAATCTCACGCCCCGCATGCCTTGAGTAGCGCCGGAAGGTGCGCACCCATTCAGGTGCATGAGGAGGTGCGTCCTTTTCGAAGAATCCTTCTTTTTCTATTCCGTCCGGAAAGCGGTGCATCACTATTGCCCTGTCCCTGAGATAGGGCAGCATCTTCGGCGCGACCTTTATGTAGTACTCTATCACCTGCGCCTTTGTAATCCCCGGGAAGAGCTCTTTATCCAGGTTCGTGAACCTAACCCTTGTCAGCTCCAACCTCTATCCTCCTCTCCGCCAGAAAGTCCCTCGCCGCCTTCAGCACGCGCTTGGCGTTGGCGTAGGTCACCCTCTCGTAGGCCTCCTCAAAGGGAAGCCAGGCGTAGTCCACGTGCTCATAGCTCAGCCTGACCTCACCTGTCTTAGCCTCCGCCAGGTAGAATATCACCTCCTTGTGCACCAGCTCCCCGCCCCACCGGTAAAAGTACTCTATTTTCTCCCTGAAGCCCGGGATTATCTCCAGCTCGCTTATGCCGGTCTCCTCCTCCGCCTCGCGGAGAAGCGTTTCAATCTCGCTTTCCCCCTCCTCAATGTGCCCCTTCACGAAGTCCCAGTGTCCGGCACCGTATTTGAGCAGGAGGTATTCCACCCTCGAGTCTCTCCTGAATATCACCGCGCCTGCGCTCTTCTCCCGCCTCATTCCTTCTCCTCCTTTGCCCTGAAGAAGAGCCACGCATTTTCGCCGCCCTTTTTGAAGCGCAGCAGCACATAGCGTCCGCGGAGCTTCTCACCCTTAAGGTGAAAGACGATCTTTTCCTCCTTTATGCTCTCCACTTCATAGGTTCCGTGGTCCCAGATTTTCACCTCCCCCGCGCCGTACATGCCCTCTGGAATCACTCCCTCGAAGTCTGCGTACTCCAGAGGGTGGTCCTCGGTCTGAATCGCCAGCCTGCGCACCCCTCTCTCAGTAGGTGGGGGTTTTGGAATCGCCCAGCTTTTGAGCACCCCTCCCATTGCCAGGCGCAGGTCGTAGTGAAGGCGCCTCGCGTGGTGCTCCTGCACAACAAAGATGTTCCCGTGCTCCACTTTCTTCTCCGGCTCAGGCTCGGGCGTTTTTGAGAAGTCGCGCTTTTGCGTGTACTCTTCAAGGCTCATTGTTAGAATATCTGAGCCTGAGGATTTAAGGGTAGCGCCTGCAGAGGTTAGCTTTTAAATAAGCCTTCACCCAGTATTAATTGGTGGTCAAAATGGCAAAGATACTCCAGCGAACACCTGCGGTTTGCGCCTCGATAATAGAGCACTCTGTGGACGAGTTTCTCAGCACTGTGCGTCTTGCGAGGAATGCCGACATAGTTGAGCTCCGCGCCGACGGGCTCAAGTTTGAAGGTGGAGCCTACGAGGCGGAGGTCAAGAGGCTGCTCAGAAACGCCCGCCTGCAGACTGAATTGCCCATAATACTCACCATCAGGAGTGAGAAGGAGGGTGGTGTATTTCCGGGCAGCGAGAGAGAGATAGCGAACTGCCTGAAGGAAGGGTTGAAGCTAGCGGACGCCATAGACGTGGAGCTGCGCATGAACTCAGAGCTAAGGGACGAGATAATTCAGCTCGCAAGGAGCAGCAATGTTGATGTAATAGTCTCCTACCATGACTTCAGCGCAACCCCGAGCATGGAGACGATGTGTGAGATAATTGAGGAGGAGGTGGACGTGGGCGCGAGCATAGCGAAGCTCGCTGTTACCGCACGCTCAAGGCGGGATGTGGTCAACCTGCTCAGGGTTACGCAGGAGATGAGCGAACGCCTGGAGGTGCCGATAGTTACTCTAGCTATGGGAGAGCTCGGCAAGGTTACAAGAATCGCTGCGCCAATGCTGGGCTCGGCAATAACCTACGGCTATGTTACAAGGGAGACCGCCCCGGGACAGCTCAGTGTTAAGGAGCTGAAGCAGATGCTTAAAGCGCTAGGTGCTTAGGATGGTGGACGCGAGCACAAAGGTCTTTGCTGTGATAGGCTCACCGGTGGAGCACAGCCTCTCGCCTCAGATGCACAACGCAAGCTTCTTTGCGCTTGGGCTCAACTGCATCTACGTGGCGCACCACGTTGAGGCGCATGAGCTGGGAGACGCAATAGCAGGCTTCAAGGCACTGAAGTACGGAGGGGTAAACGTCACGCTGCCCCACAAGCAGGTGGTGCTAGGCTACCTGGATGAGCTGAGCGGAGAGGCAAGAGCAATAGGCGCTGTGAACACCCTGGAGTTCAGGGATGGTAGGGTGGTTGGCCACAACACCGACGGCATTGGCGCGCTGAATGCGCTCCGCGAGGCGGGCGTGGAGGTTGATGGCAAACGGGTGCTTATCCTCGGCGCTGGAGGCGCCGCCCGCGCAATAGCAATAACCCTGGCGATGCGCTGTGAGGTGGCTGGCATAACCCTGCTCGGCAGAACGAAGGAGAAGCTAGAGGCACTTGCCAGGGATGTGGAGCGCGCTGGTGCTAAAGTAACTATCTGCCTGCTGGGCAGCGCGGAACTGCGCAGCACAGTGGAGGAGCACGATATAGTGATTCACGCCACTCCTGTTGGGATGCACCCCCGAACGGAGGAGACCCTCCTCACCGCCGAGCACCTCGCCTCTAAACCAGTGGTGATGGACATAGTCTACACACCCAGAGAGACGAGGCTCCTGAGGGAGGCGAAGAAGGCGGGGTGCAGGGCTATAGACGGCGTTGGAATGCTGGTACACCAGGGAGCAGAGGCGGAGAGGATCTGGCTCGGCGTGGAGCCGAGTATTGAGGCGATGCGCAGAGCCGTGCTGGAGGCGCTGGAGGGGGCACATCATTGACACAGAAAGAGGCGGTCTCTCACTTCTTCTATTTCATTAAAGAAAGAGACGAGGAGATTAAGAACACCTGGGGTGCGGTAAAAGAGCTGCTTGGGGGCGGGCAGGAGGAGAGGATTTTTGAGGAGTACGGGCAGCTGACTCTGGTGAGGGCATACCATGCAGGCGCGGTGAGTGTGTTCCTGTACCTTCGCGGGGATGTTGTTGTGCTCCAGCTTCTCCTTATTTCTCCCGAGGAGGACATTGAGCTGTCAGGTAAACTTAAGGATGCCGCAACGCGTGAGATGTCCCTCTTCCTGGGCGAGACAATAATCTTCATCACAGAGGATAAAAAGAAGATAGAGAAGCTCTACGGCGGCATCAAGTGGCACAGAAGTGAGCTCTCGCAGGGTGAGCTCTACCTGCTGGAGAGGGGGAAGGAAAGAGAGAGCTATCTGCTGCTCTCCTCTCTACCTAGGCACGACTTTTTCATCAGGTTTGTCTACGTGGACCTCCTCGGGAGAAAGATCTCCCGTGAGGTGGAGCTGTACCTGGAGCAGCAGCAGGCTATAAGGCTGAAGAGGAAGGAGTTGGAGAGGGATGTTTCGAAGCTGCTCAGCGAGAAGTGCTGTGACCTTGAGGCCTTTGAGAGGGTTGTGGAGAAGCTCAGCCTGATTTACATTGAGCTGGCGCAGTATCTGGAATGGGTGGGCTCAAAAATAACAACACTTAGAGAAGATATACACGGGTTCGACGGAGAGGTTAAGGCGCTCCTGGCGGGGGAGGATGAGATTTTTTCCGAGAGGCTGAGCGGCTACTCCTATGCCCTTGAGGTTTTGATGTACGAAAGGGAGAACTTCGTCCTTGCTCAGGAGAAGGTCAAGAACGCCATCGATGTCATTAGAATGAAGATATCAATCGAGCGAGGGAGGGAGACAATAGAGCTGCAGCACGAGAGCATCTCCCTCCAGGTGGCAGCAGGCTTCATAGAGTTTATCGTCGTTTTCTACTATACCCTGAACTCATGGAAGATTCTTGCAGGAAAGGTCTTCTCAACCCTTTCGCCAGGGGTTATTCTTCTCACCCTCACCGCCTTCTCCTCTTCGGTGGTGCTTTTCACCCATGCTGTGGCTGCCGCGCGGAAGGAGAAAAAGAGGTTTAACACAGAAATGGCGGTCTCGCTGGGGCTGGTTCTGACCTTTACGGCACTGATGTTCTTCATCACGCTTAAAAACCCCTGAGCAGCTTCAGTGTCTTTAGCCTCTCCCTAAGAAGCTGCTCGTGCCTCTCCTCATCCTTAACCAGCTGCTCAAAGAAGACCTTGGTCTCGGGGTCGCGCGCCTCCTGTGCTGCCCTGCGGTAGCGCTCCTGGGAGCCTCTCTCACTCTCTATCGCCTCTTCAACCATGCGAATTAGCTCATCGCTCACGTGACCACCAGCGAACCTTTTCAGAGAGAGTATTGGCTAACATGATGAAGTGGTCTTAAATCCTCACTGTCTCCAGGTCTTCTGGCAGTATTATACTTCCAAACACTTCCCTCGCCTTCTCAACCTCCTCATTTCTCAGCCTCCGCCAGATATGCACCAGCGCTAGAAGCTTGACCCTTGCCTTCTTTGCGAGCTGCGCCGCGAGTACAGGTGAAGAGTGCGTGGCGGCACCTCCTCCATAGGCTTCGGCCACCAGAAGGTCTGAGCCGGAGGCGAGCTCCACAAGCTCTTCGGTGGGCGCTCCATCGCCCGCGTAGGTCAGCTTCTTTCTCCTCCTAACCGAAACTGCAAAAGCCGGCACAGAGTGCTGCGTGGGCGCAAACTCAAGCTCATAGCCGTGCAGACTGACCTTCCTCCCCACCTCAACAAATCTAACATCATACGGAAGCTCCTCCAGGCTCTTGCGGTAGGAGAGGTTAAGAAGCTCCTGAGTAACCTCGCGAAGACCCTTCGGGCCGAGAAGGGTGAGGGGCTCCTCCCTGCCATCTTCGCGAGCTGCAAGGAGAAGCGCCGGTATGCCCAGGAAGTGGTCCCCGTGGAGGTGGCTGATAAATACCAGCTTAATCTTCACCAGCTCCGCACCAAGCTTTCTTAGCTGGAGCAGAGCGTGGGGCCCGCAGTCCAGAAGAAGCTCGCGGTTTACGAGCAGTGTCGTGTTGGCTCTGCTGCCAAAAGCCTCGCCCACACCGAGAAAGGCAACCTCCAGGGCTAATCCCCCCTCGAGAGCCATACGCTGTCTTCTCCACGGTAGTTCAGCTTGAGCACAAGGAGCTCAAAGGCTTCCCCGCCGGAGCTGTTGTCCACGGAGTGCACCTCTCCAGCGAAGCACACGTAGGCGTCGCCCTGCTCAGCCTCGTAAATGTGGTCGCCTATCTTGAGCTTCGCGCTCCCGCGCAGGATGTAGTAGAACTCCGTCTGATGCCTGTGGTAGTGTTCTCCCACCACCTTTCCCGCCGGCACCTGCACCACCTGCACCAGAATGCCCTCTCCAAGCTCTCCCTGAGTGAGAATGCGCTTCCTGTAACTTCCCCTGTTCTCCCAGTCTCTGCGCTTGAGCTTCATCTCCCCGGCGTTTCTTTTGCTTTTTGCTTAAGTGCATGCTTTATAGGAGGTGTCATGGTCACCGGCTTCTCTTTTATAAGTCCGTCAGGCTTATAGTAAAGGATTAGCAGCATAAGCACACCAAAGAGAATGTACTCAAGCCACGTCGCCTCGAAGGGAAGGTGCAGCGTAGATTTTATCTCAAATTTGTAGACAATCAGAAGCACTTTTACAATGACAAAAGAAAACACGCCAAGGGCAACGCCTCTATTATTCCCCATACCACCGAGCAGCAGCATGAGGAACGGGAAGAAGGTCCAGTCTACACGGAAGAAGGTGGAGGCTATGACGTTGACGCTGTAAAGGGAGTAAAAGGCACCTGCCAGCGCGGCTATGGCGGAGCCGAGCGCAACGGTCTTTATCCTGAGCACGAGTATGTTCTTTCCAAAAGCCTTTACAACATCTTCGTTCTCCCTCATGGCCTTTAGCAGCCTGCCGTAGGGCGATGTGAGAAGCCTTTCCACAAAGAGGTAGACCAGCAGGGCAATGCCCACGCCGAGAAGGGCAAACGCCAGGAAGCGCTTCTCCCCGGGCACGAAGGCGAGCACATCCGGGATGCTGACGCCGTAGTATCCTCCTATAATTGAGGTGTTGTAGTTTGAGACCAGGAACAACACCTCGCTTATTGCCAGGAGGGTTATCGCAAGGTAGTCCTGGCGGAGCTTTGCGCTGGGAAGAATAAACAGAGCACCGGTGACAGCACCCATGAGCGCAGCTATCAGCAAACACAGAACAAGAATGCCCAGTCCGAGCAGGGGATTCTGAGCGATCATCGCATTTACCGTACTCTTGAGGGTACCGCTCGTCTCTATGAGCCCCCCTCCCTCAATTCCCAGTAACACAATAAGAATCCTGTTAACCACGCCTCCAACTGCTATCGCGCCAACAAGCACTGCCAGGGCGCGGCCAAAATTTGGTATCCCGGCATAACCATACTCTATGTTAAGGCTTAAAGCCACTATTAGGTAGATGGAAAACCAGAGAATTATGTCTAGGAGGAGGTACTCCTGCGCCATGTCCTTTTCCTCCATATTTCCAGCCCTGCGATTCCCTTGGGGCTGACTATCAGGGCAATTATAAGTACTAACAGGGAAACAACCTTGCTGTATAGCAGTACACTCGGTCCAACCGCCTTTGACAGATAGAAGGTTATTAGCGATTCACTCATGCCTATGATATATCCTCCCGCCAAAGCACCGTAAATACTCCCAAGACCCCCAACTATACTTGCAGCAAAGATTGAAACGATTATTATCGCCCCCGTTGCGGGAACAATCTCCTGACGGAAGGGGAGCAGACTTCCCGCCACTGCAGCAAGAGAGCCAGAGAGAAACCAGGAAAAGAGACGGGTGTGTTCCACATTCACGCCCATTATCTCAGCAAGGGCAGGGTTTTCCATGGAGGCGCGCAGAGCTATTCCAAATTTAGTTTTATAAAGGAGAAGGAACAGAGCAAAAAGGATAAAAACAATGACCGCACTTGAAACCACAAGTATTGCATCTAAACCTGCGAGCTTAAAATCAAGTGGCGTAAAAATAAACTTTTTTGTACCCTTACCGGTCAATTCGGCCAGAGTGTCAGAGTATGCCCCAAGAACCCCCAGAAGAATTAGGTCAACTGCAAGGGTTGCTATCATTAGAGTTACCACCATGGCCTCTTTTTTAATCATGGGCTTTAGTACTAGGATATAAATTGCAATTCCAAGCCCTCCTCCCAGGATAAAAGATACTGGAAGTGAATAGTACGGGTGGATGTTGAATAGAAGCCATAGCGAGAGAGAGACGAAAGACCCAAAAATTGCCATGCTCCCCTGAGCAAAGTTTGGTACGCCGGTGGTTATGTAGGTTATTGTCAAACCAATCGCAAGCAGAACAAGAAGATTTGAATAAACAACTGCTCCTTCCAAAACAGCCATGGGTACCCATCGACCTCAAAGTTTATATACTTTATCTAAAACAAAATTGATAGGATAGCTTGAATTCTAAAATAGGAGGTATAGGCTATGAGTAGGGGATGGTTTAAGTTTTTTGGAATTATACTGATTGCAGCGATTCTGTTTTCTGGCTGCGCCCAGCCAGCTGAGAAGCCGGCAGAGAAAGCTCCAGCGCCTGCGGAAAAACCTAAAGAAACTGCTGCTCCTGCGCCGAAAGAGGTGGATGTCCCCCTAGGGGTGCTGGTTGACTTATCTGGGCCATTGACAACATACGGTGAGGACATTAAAACCACGGTAACCATCGCCAGTGAGAAAATAAATGATTACTTTGAAAAAGCTGGCAAGCCATACAGGGTAAAGCTGTACGTGGAGGACACGAAGGTTGACCCGAAGATTGCACTGGACAAGGTGATGGCGCTCCACAGCAAGGGCGTTAAGCTTATTGTTGGTCCAATGGGCAGTGGAGAGGTGAAGAACGTCATTGAGTATGTGAGGTCAAACAAGATAATAATTGCATCGCCTTCTTCAACAGCTGACCCCAAGTACATAGGCGTTACCTCGCCAGAAGAGAAGAAGTATGTCTTCCGCTTTGTTGCCACAGACTCCTTCCAGACCAAAGCCATCGCCAAGCTTGCCCAGGAGCTCGGGGTTAAGGCAGTGGTAATAACCTACATTGGCAATGCCTGGGGTAAGGGCCTGAATGAGTTTGGCAAGTCAGAATTTGAAAAGCTGGGAATAGAGGTCAGGAGTTCTGTGGAGTATCCCGACCCGCCACCTGCTGACTTTACGCCCTACATAGCCACTCTGGAAGAGACGGTAAATGACCTCCTCAAGAGCTACAGCAAGGATGAGATCGCGGTGGTGACTTTCAGCTATGAGGAAGTCGCAACGATGCTTGCGCAGGTTAAGAGCGACTCTGTGCTGCTCAGTGTGAAGTGGATAGGCTGCGATGGCACTGCCAAGAGCAAGAAGGTTGTTGAGGACGTTCCAGAGAAGGCAAGTAAGGTAATGCTCTACAGCACAGTGTCAGAGACAAGAGGCGGCGCCGCCTACGAGGAGCTCAGCAAGATCTATGCGGAGCGTACTGGTGGCAAGACGCCCATAAGCTATGGGTTGAACGCTTACGATGCTGCCTGGGTTCTGGCACTGGCCTTTGCGGAGGTCTACGACAAGCAGGGTAAGTACGACGCCGATGCCATGGCAGAGGTCATTCCAAGTGTCGCTGAGAGGTACAGTAAGGGTGAGTACGGTGTGGAACCTGTGAGTGGCGAGGTCAGGTTTGACGAGTACAATGACAGGGTCGGCTCTGAGTACAGGATCTACGCAGTTAAGGAGGGAAGCTGGACTGAGGTCGGTGTCTGGAAGTTCGCAACAAACTCTATCGAGTGGAGCAGCTAGTGCGCTCGCAACCAAGAACCTCAGAAAGTACTTTGGTGGACTCAGAGCTCTGGATGGAGTGAGCATAGATGTAGCTAGGGGAAGCATAACCCTCGTAATAGGACCCAACGGAAGCGGTAAAACCACACTGATAAATGTGGTTACAGGGTTTCTCAGCGCTGACGGAGGTAAGGTGCTCTTTGATGGCAGAGACATAACAAACAAACCGCCCCACGAGATATTCCAGATGGGGGTTGTCAGGACCTTCCAGAACCCCCATCCCCTTAAAAAATTAGCGGTCCTCGAAAACCTGCTAATAGCAGAGCCCGGTTATGGGGAGAGCGTTCTTCAGAGCTTTACAAGAAAGTGGGTCAAGAAGGAGGAAGAGCTGGTAAAAAAAGCTTTTGATATTTTAAATTTTCTGGGAATAGAGCACCTCTGGGACGAACAGGCGATGAATCTCAGTGGAGGTCAGCTCAGGCTTCTTGAGATAGGCAGGGCTTTGATGTGCGACGCCAGGCTGATTATTATGGATGAGCCTATCGCCGGTGTAGCACCTGCCCTCTCGCATAACATCCTCAGGAAGCTAAGGGAGCTTACAAAGAGCGGGATTTCCTTCCTTATAGTGGAGCACAGGCTAGACATAATCCTAGACTATGTAGACTGGGTATACGTCATGGCCAACGGAAGAATTGTTGCTGAGGGTAAAAGTGACGAAATACTTAAAAATCCAAAAGTTGTTGAGGTGTATCTGGGTGCTCAGGGCTAAGAATCTCTCCGCAGGCTACAAGGAGCTTCATATACTCTTCGACATAAACGCCAAGGTGGAGAAGGGAAAGATAACCACCATAGCAGGGCCCAACGGCAGCGGTAAGAGCACCTTTTTAAAGTCACTCTTCGGACTGGCCACAATTCATTCCGGTAAAGTGGTCTACAAGGGGAGGGATATAACGCCCACTCCCCCACATCACAGAACCAAGATGGGTATCGCATACCTGCCTCAGGTTGAGAATGTATTCACAAATCTCACCGTTGAAGAGAACCTTAAAATAGCTGGCTATACTCTGGAAAATGGAGAGTATGAGGACAGGATGGAGCTTGCCCTCAGCGTATTCCCAGAACTGGAGAAAAGGCTTAAACAGAAAGCTGGCACTCTTAGTGGGGGGGAGAGGCAGTTTCTTGCAATTGCCACCGCCTTAATAAGGAAGGCGGAGCTTCTGATGCTCGATGAGCCCACTGCCATGTTATCGCCAAAGTTTGCAAACAATATTTTTAACAAAATACTGGATTTGAAGGATAAGCTCGGACTCACAATACTCCTTGTTGAGCAGAATATCAAAAAGGCGCTGGAGATAAGCGACGATGCCTACATGCTCGCCAGCGGCAGGGTTGTTTTTGAGGGTAAAGCTGAGGAGCTGCTGGAGCATGAGAAATTCGGGGAGTTCTGCATAGGGGTATGATTCTGAGAAACCGCCGCATGATTGAGCCTTTTATTACAAAGGACGGCTCCGAGGTTCGCGAGCTTCTCCATCCGAAAAACTCCAGAGTGCATAAACTGAGCATCGCAGAGGCAAGGGTAAGGCCCGGAGGTGCAACCAAGGAGCACTTCCACCGCACCAGTGAGGAGGTGTATTATATCCTCAGCGGGGAGGGAGAGATGTACATTGATGAAGAAAAAGCCCGAATTAAGGCAGGAGATGTGGTGCTCATTCCTGCTGGAGCCAGGCACTACGTGGTGAACAAAGGTGAAGAGGAACTCATTATACTCTGTGCCTGCTCGCCGCCCTATTCACATGAGGATACAGTGCTTACCGAAGGAGACCAACCCTACTTGCGAGGTAGCCAGGAAGACTCCTGAGACTATAAATTATAGCACGTCTCAGGATTTCCCTCGGCTTTGGCTCACCTTTACCAAGGGCTGAGATAACGCTTAGAAGAACATCGCTGTTCTTAAATAAGTGGTATGAAAAGTCCAGATTGAAGTAGAAGAGTCTCCCCAGATAGAGCATCGCCCTGAGCTCGGGAAGAAGCTCGCGGTCACAGAAGCTCTGATAGGCAAGCAGATTCTCCTCTTTGCCGTTGAACGCTTCATTCACGAACTGCGCCGCTTTTATACCCGAGAGGGCAGCATAGTATGTGCCCTCACCAGAGAGGGGGTCCACAAAGCCTGCGGCGTCGCCGGCGAGCAGAGCACGCGGAGAGGCGACTTTGCGCCTTATGCCGCCCATGGGTATGAGGTGCGCCTTTGCTGGAGGAAGCGCTGAAGGATCCACATACGGAAGCGTTGAGGCGAAGCTTTCCAGGCGGGAGACGATGCTCTCTTTCAGGCGGGAGGCAAGCTCAGCAACACCTATGGTGGCCCCCTCTGCCTTGGGAAAGGCCCAGGTGTAGGAGAAGCTGGCATGCCCGAAGTGGATCTCCATAGCATCCAAGCTCAGCCCGGGAACCTCATACTCTGCTGCCACGCCAACCTCACCGGGTGGAAATCTCCACCCAAAGAGGTACTTTCTTACGACGCTGCTAACGCCATCACAGCCTATCACAAACTTTGCGCTGACATCGCCACACTCTGTTTTAATCAGATAGCCCCCACGCCCCCGCTTCACACCCTTCACCCGCGTGGCATCCCTCACCTCGGCGCCTGCTCGGTCGGCTTCCTTCGCTAAGGCGTAGTCTAAGACATCACGGTAGGTGGTGAGGATATCTCCCTCCGCTATATCTATCTCTCTTTCTGCACCGGGTATCTTAACCCTGACCTTTCTAACCTCGTGGAACAGTTTTGCCGGAAGTCTTATCCCCTCGCCGGCTAGAAGCTCCATTGTTTTGCGCGTCACAGCGCCGCCACACAGCTTGTACCTGGGCAGCGCTTCTTTCTCAAGCAGCACAACACTAAGCCCGCGTTTCGCCGCCGCAAAGGCTGCGCACGAGCCGGCGACGCCTGCGCCAACCACAGCCACGTCGTAGTGCATGGAAAGGCTTAATACTTCCCAGAATAAATTTGCTTCGATGATTAAGAGGTATACAATAAGAACCAGGAAAGAGGTAGAGCTCATCGACATTACCCGCCAAGTGGCTGAGGTGGTTGCGGAGGCTAAGGTGGAGCAGGGCTTGGCCTGCGTTTACACAAAGCACACCACAACGGCGATATTCATAAACGAGGCAGAGAGTGGCCTGCTTCAGGATTACCTCGCACTTCTTGAAAAACTTGCTCCCCCGCGAGCAGGCTACGCCCACGATCGCATAGACAGCAATGCCCATGCACACCTGCGCAGCGCCCTGCTTGGGTGCAGCGTGGCTATACCTGTGGTGGACTCACGCTTAGCTCTTGGAACATGGCAGCGGGTGCTCTTTGCTGAATTGGATGGGCCGCGCGAGAGGAGCTTTATTGTTAGTGTTGTAAGGGGCTGAGCATAGAGAAGGCTTAAAAAGGGTAAAGATGAGTTATATCTGAGCATAATGTCGGCCAAGGTGATAAGAGACCCGATTCATGGGGATATCTTCCTTTCAGAGCTTGAGCTCAGGATTATAGACACCCCTGAGTTCCAGAGGCTGCGCAGAATAAAGCAGCTAGGCATGACCTACCTGGTTTACCCCAGTGCCAATCATACGCGGTTTGAGCACTCAATTGGCGCGCTCCACCTAGCAGGAAGACTTGCCTCGAGGCTCAGGCTGAGTGAAGAAGAGACAGCACTAGTGCGGATAGCCTCACTCCTTCACGATCTTGGCCACGGACCGCTCTCCCACACCAGCGAAGAGCTCCTTGCGCGTTATCTGAATACCTCACACGAGAGCATAACCACAGAGACAATCAAGAATTCCAGTGTCGCTGATGTGCTTGAAGAGGGAGATATAAGCCCTGACAGAATTGTTGATGTAATCTCAGGTGAGGCAGGTTACCTGAGCAGGATGGTGAGCGGGGAGTTCGATATTGACCGCATGGACTACCTTGTCAGGGACGCGCATCATACAGGAGTGGGCTACGGAATTATAGACCTGGACAGATTGATAAATACCATAGAGATAAAGGACAATCTTCTGGTGGTGAATGAGCGCGGGCTTCGCGCGGTTGAGGGTTTGCTCGTGGCAAGATTCCTAATGATACCCACTGTATACCTCCACCACGCCTCACGAATAGCAGACGCCATGTTTTTGAAGGCAACAGAGGTGGCGATTGAGCAGGGGGAGCTTAATTTTAAAGAGTTGATAAAGATGGATGACTACCAAGTAATGAGCTTCTTCCGCACAGCACAGGGATATGTTAAGGAAATAGGAGAGCGCTTCGACCAGCGCAGACTCTTCAAAAAGGCACTCGTTAAAGGGTGGCACGACCTTTCCCCAAGCCTGCGCGAGCGTATCTTGGGTCTTAGGCAGGATGTCAGGAGAATGTCCCGCATTGAGACTGAGCTCGCAGAGGACGCCGGGGTGGACTATGGTTATGTCCTCCTCGACGTGCCCCCAGAGCCAAGCTACCGCGAACTCGATGCATTAATCTCTCAGGATGAGAAGGTTAAGCGCATTGAGGAGGTTTCCCCCCTCGTGGGTGTGCTGAAGGTGGCGCAGAAGAGCCACTGGAGCCTGGGCATTTATGCACCAAAGGAATATCTGGAGAGGGTAAAGCGAGTGGCAGCCAATCTGGAGAGCTATGTTGATTAATTTTTTCCTTTAGCAAGCCTTTACCTCGTTACGTGTTAAAAATTGAGCCATGCGCACCATTGCCCTTGCACTTCTGCTGCTTTTTTCTGCCTGCATCCAGGAGGAAAAGCCCCTTCTCCTCGTGGATTATGCCCATGGTGAGATATTCCCACCTTTAGATCCCCGAGACCTCGGGTATGCAAAGCTTGATACGGTGTTTAAGGAGGCTGGCTACGAGGTGAGGGTGATTTCAGAGCCTCTTACAGAGAAGGAACTGCGCAGGGCAAGGGTTTACCTGCTAGCAGGGCCTATGAATGAGCTCAGCGAGGAGGAGCGCGCCGCGGTGAGAAGCTTCGTGGAGCATGGGGGCAGGGTTATTGTGCTGGTGCACATCGCCTCGCCGCTGAGGGAGTTCCTGGAGGAGTACAACATAACCCTGGGCTGGGTGCTCGCCGAGGAGGAGAACACTCTCGACAGGGTTCACGATTTCGTGGTTACTGGCATTGAGGGAGGAGAGATTTTCGAAGACGTGGATTCGCTATCCTTTCACGGCGCCTTCTCTGTGCGCGCTCCCGAGAGCTATGCGTTTACCTCAGACAGAGCCTGGGAGGACCTGAACCTGAACGGAGTATGGGAGGAGGGCGAGCCCAGGGGCAGGTTTGCCCTCATAGGCATTGCAAGATACGGGAAGGGCTACGTTCTCGTGATAGGTGACGACGCAACCTTGGCAAACCGCTTCATAGGTGAGGAGGACAACTTCAAACTTGCCAGGAATCTCGCGGAGTGGGGGCTCACCCAAAGTAGTCCTTCAAACTCTTCTGCTCCACGCTCTCGTCGATGAATATGCTCTCAATGCTCATTCGCAGTATCTTAACACGCTGCTTCAGGTAGTCCTCTAGGCCATAGCGCTCCAGCAAGTCTTCAGTTACGTTCAGGTACTTCTCCACACTTCCTCTTGCAACGGTTAGCACTAGCTTGCCGCCGCAGCGCCGGCAGCGCCCCAGCAGAGGAACGCGGCGATACTTTGCATTGCAGTTTACACAGCGCACCTTCTGCGTGGCAAAGGCGCGGAGGTTTCCGGCTAAATCTGGCAGGAAGTGGCTCTCTATAACCCGCCTTGCAACGTCGCGCTCGTTCACACTGCGCAGCTTCTTCGCCAGCGAAAGCTGCTTATCCAGCTTGTCCACCATCTCCTTAAGTGTTTTATACGCCGAGACGGTGACGCCTGCGGAGATGTCGCTAGTATCGTGGGTGAAGCGCAGCCCGTAGTAAGCCTCTCTCCTGCCCAAACGCTGCCTCACCGTCTCTATCTTGCCCTCAAACTCCTGGGGCTTGGCGCAGCGCAGCGTGGCCTCGTAGAACTCCAGAGGGTAGCGCTCCACTATGTCTATGTTGTGCGCCTCACCATCCACCTCGCTGGGGTCAAGGCGGGTTGTGAGAACGAGAGGGGCATCCATCGTGCCTCCTCGCGTCGCAGGCAGGAAGTAGCGGGAGAAGTTCAGGAAGGCGTCCATCATCAGAAAAACGCTATCTTCGTCGCCGTCGCAGTTGTAGGCGAAGATATCATTTACAAGCACCACATGGCTTGGTTCAACATTCAAGGACACTACAAATTCTGTATCTGCAGCAACTATTCTTTTTTCCACAATTTCTTCAAGCCATACGCTTCCTCCATCTGCCATCGCCCTTACAGAACGCAACGGAACATTTTCAATTACCTCTCTAACCCTTTTTTCTACCTCAGTACCTGATAGCAACTCAAGAAGATCGATTTTGGTGATCCTTTCTTCACATTTAACCTCCTTAGGGGATGCGAGAAGTTCGCCAACTTTAAGCTCTCTGGCTTCCTTTTTAACAGCCTTACCTTCCGAGAAAACCGGAAATCTGTGATCCGGAGTAACCCGCAGCTCTTTCCCGCTGCGTGTTTTAAGGTATATCAGGTGCTCTGGCGCAGAATGAACAGATACCTCTTTTATTTCGCCCTTAATCACCTTACCTGTTACGGGATCAAACGAAGTAACAAAAAGCTTCTCTTTAGGAATCATTATCTTAGTTCCTGCTTCATCCCTACGCCATGCTGTGCACAGGCTTAGCAGCTCTCTGAATCTGAGGTAGCCCTTTCCATGGACAAGAATCTTCTCCTCCGGGTGGAAGCAGTTGCGACGCTTCGCCGCATGGAAGTAGGGGTGAGCATAGCCCACGCTGGCACGGGAGAAGCCCACTATCCTGCCAAGTATTGCCGCCGAGGTGTGGGGCGCCAAGCCCAGCACAAGGTGCCCAAGTAAATCCTCTTTAGTATTAGCATTGTAGTAGGGCTCAAGCCCGTAGAAGTCTTCAAGAAGCTCATCCACAAACTTAGCAACGCGCAGCAGGTATTCGGCGCCACTCTCAGGCAGGATTATATCCTGGGGGAATAGCTCCACAATCTGCTCCTCGCTCTCCAGGGGGTTGCCAAGGTAATCGTGGGTGTAGCCCAGCTCCCGCATCTTCTCAACGCTTACACCTATCTCGCGCGGTCTTACATGCGTAACCGGCACGTCGGTGGCGTCGAAGCGCGCTGTGCCATCTTTGAATACAAAAACCTCATTGCGAGAGCGCAGGATGCCCTTCTCCAGAGCCTCCGGTATCTTGTAGCTGGAGGTCATGCCTATAACGCCCTTTAAATCCCTGCTGGTGCTTCCAACGCGGCGCTCTGCCTTGGCGAGAAGCTTCTTCAGCTCAATCTCCCGCTCGGAGTAGTACACCAGCCTTCCATTGCACTTCGGGCAGGACTCGCGCTCATCGCCAGCGACGAAGCCACAGGAGGAGCAGACCCTGCGAAGCCTCGTCTCGCTTCCGCACTGCGGGCAGCGTGAGAAGATGCTCACCTCGCCGCAGTTATCACACTGACGGTAGGCTACCTCCACACGTATCTTACCCGCTTGAGCAGCCTTCTTCACATCGCGCGTCTTGCCCCCATGCTGCCCGATGGGAAAGAGAACATTAACCGGGGGAGACATCTTGCGCTCTTTGGCTTTTTCTGGCCTGCCCATGCGCGCGCCAATGTAAGTGGGCGCCTTCTCCCTCACAGTTATCCCGAAGGAATTCACCAGCTCCATGACGCTGCCCGCGCGCTCATAGGCTTGAGAAAAGCGCTCCATGCTCGAGCCCAGGCAGTGAAGCAGTGCTTTATACTCGTTGAGAACAACCTTGCCCTCGACAACGCGGTGGGGCACGCACAGAAGCTCAAGCACGCGCTTCTCGGGGCTCATCTCCAGTACAAGAGCATCGCCCTGGGTTTTACCTGTGAAAAGCCACTCAGCAAGAGCCTTTAAATCCTCTTTGGTCACGTCGTGGTAGAAATATGTGTAGCGAGGGTGAAGAGGTACGCCCAGCTTCCGGCTTAGCTCCAGCGCCTCCTCTTCGCTTGGTACTTGCGAAGGGTCCAAAAAGCGGCGGTATTCTTCGCCTTCTTCGCCCTTCAACGCCTGCTCCAGCTCCTGCACCCACCACTCCTCGCAGTAGCCCGCCGGCACAAGCGGATGGTTGTTCTCCAGGAAGTCGCCATAGTTTATCAGGATGTCACCAAGGAATAAGATCTCCTCCACCTGGTCTTTAATCTCCTGAGCCTGCTCAATTGTGGAGACGCGAACAACACTGCCGTCATGCAGCTTCACCACAGGCCCCTCTATGGTGTCGCACGGTGTTACAGCGGTGCCCTTGCCCGGACGCTCTGTTTTCATCTGCGTCCCAATGGCGATAAAGCCCCCGGTTATGACCATCGTCGCGGGGTGAATCGCCATACTTGCGAAGCCAGAAGCTCTGCTTCTGCCATAGCGCAGCCTGAAGCCACCTTTTTCTGAGGGATGCGCAAGCACAGGTCTTCCAGCGACCAGGTCTTTAATATACTTAAAGTTGGGCTTTACCTCGGCCTCGCCGCCACTCTCCTCCTTCTTCTCCACCTTACCCGAGACCAGCTCAGCCAGCCAATCCCAGCCTTCAAAATTGAGCTTACGCACATATTTGAGCACTTTCGGCGCCTTCTGAAGCAATCCCTCTGCCAGAACGAGCACCGCCCCACCGCGAAGCTGATTGGTTTCAATGCGCGGAAGGTCACGGTAGCCTGCTACCTCCACCTTGTCGGTGGGCTCGCCCGTTACCTCAACAGGCAGAGAGCGAATCGCCTTGCGTACCTCCTCAGCCTTGGGATAGTACTGCAGGCGAGCAGCCTCGTGGTGATAAAGGTCAACCTCCTCCACGAAGCGCTCCACCTCATCTTCAGTCGCTAAGTAGCGCTCAAGCCCGAGAGCCTGCCTTATGGCATCACCCACCAGCACTGCCAGTGCCTGGGCTGAACCACCAGCGGAGCGTATTGGGCCTGCAAAGTAAATCGCCAGATATTCGCTCCCATCGGCATTCTTCTTTATCCTCACCTTAACTATGCCCTCCAGGGGTGCAGCCACTATACCTTCTGTGAGAATAGCAAGAGCCGTGCGCAGCGCCTGCTCAGCTGCCGCTTCCCTTGAATCAAAGCTTCCAAACTTGCCCTCTACTATCTCACTGGCTATGGTTATCGCCGCCTCCTCAGCGCTCATCTTTGAGCAGAGTTCGCGGATGCGTGGAGCCACCCCGGGAGGGCCTACCAACCCCTCAACACGCTCTGCCATGTCCTTGGCTAGGGGGATCTCTACCTCTAACGAGGGGTCATAGCCCAATTTTCTTGCTTCCCGCGCTATCTTTAACCCCTCTTTAACCTTTTCCTCAAGCAGAGAAAAGTACTCATCTATTTCCATAACACTCCCTAACCGAACCTCATAATTGTGGTGCGCATATTCTGCAGGTCTATGATTGGTATCCTACCGGGCGTGGGGTTGATGTTCATCTTCTTCTGAAAGCTGGTCTGCTCCTGGAAAGTACCCGAGTTCACCACCACGGTACCCCTATAATTATCCACGTGTGTGGTGTGCACATGCCCCATGTGGAGAATATCTGGAGGTTCCTCAAGCAGCAGATAGTCGAAGAGCTCGGGTGCGAGAGGCACACGTCCGCCGTATATCGGCGAGAGATGACGCTTTTTGAGCAGTATCTTCATCGCCTTGGCCGGCGAAGAGTAGCTTAGACCGGGTATGCTCGCTATAATGTCGTCAAGACTTCTGCCGTGGTAGCTCACAACTTCGACACCATGAATCGTCGCAAAGCAGGGGTTGCCCACCATATGGATACGCGGGTCCTCGTAGAGCATGGGGGCAAACTCCTCTTCAATCGCCGGCTGTGGCTCTGCCTGGCGAGCGGCGTCGTGGTTTCCGGGCGTGATAATTATCTCTATGTGCTCGGGGATGTGTTCAATAAACTTAGCGAAAGTGGCGTACTGCTCATGTATATCCTTAATAACCAGCTCATCCTTCTGCTCAGGGTAGATTCCCACTCCATCAACGAGGTCGCCGCCTATAACAAGATACTTGACCCGTGAGGCAAGCTCCCTCTGGCGAGGTGTACCCAGCTCACCACTCAACCACTTTATAAAGCGTTTAAAAGTGTCTCCGAGAAACTGCGTACTACCCACGTGAATATCGGAGATCATGGCCACAGCTACAGGTACCTCGCTCTTTCTGGGCTCGCGGTTCAGGGGTACGTCCGGGAAGAATATCTCATTTGCTATAACCATGTCAAATCCATTGGGCATAAAGCCTGCAACGCCTATAACCTCGTCCTTTGTTATCTCCTTTGCCTCTTCGAGAAGCTCCCTATCCTGGC
>WANW01000092.1 GCA_015521615.1 Candidatus Hydrothermarchaeota archaeon | reverse complement strand
CTTTAGGAGTGATGAAGAACTTAAGTGTATATTTCTTGGGTGTGGGGGGAAATATTAATGTCAGATATAGAAAGAAATAACAAAGAGAAATTTGACGATATGAAGATAAAGTTAGAAATTATAGAGCGAATATACGATAGACAGCACTATTTCATAGATCGCCATGAGATTATGGCCGAGAAAATGCTGACATCATTAATGATTGTAGGAGGACTTGTATCTGTAGTTTTTTCGCTAATTTCGAGAACTTCCATAAGCTTATACGTTTGGTACATATTATTTACTTCTGGAGTGTCGTTTTTTGTTTCTTTCTTAATTACTTTTTACTTGGTAGTCCAAACAATACGTCCTTTGTCTTCAAAAGCAATGAAAGAATTTGATGAACAACTTCTTCCTAGAATAGGCAAACCATGGGTTAAATCTTCCTTGATTTATCATCGTGGAATATTAAGATTTATAGAAAGTTGTTTAAAGAAAAACAACGATCCTGTTAGAGAGTACTATTTAGCAATCAATATGGATAATATTATAAATGACTATATTAAACAAATCTTTATTTTAGCATATTATTCTAATTATAAACGCAAACAACTAGAGAAAGCTTCTACATATACAATTATTACAATTATCTTGGCTATATTATCTATAGTCATATCTGTGCTTTCCACTATATATCCTATATAGTATGCTATCAAATCCTCTAACGAGGGCTTCAGATACTCGTCAATCGTTAGGCGAAATTGCAATATGGTGATGTTAAATGGATGTGCTTAATTATGTAAAAAAGATGATATTGCTTATAATCGCAATAATTATTGAGATCGTCATTCTTTTTAAATTACCTTCTGAAGCTAAAGGTATAAGCAAGTTGATAGAAGATTTAAAGGCGACAAGAGAACTTTTTCTAAACCGGGCTGAGTACCATAAAGCGATCGCAAAACAGATTTCAACCGTACAGACAGAAGTGGTCTTTCTTTCGGTATCACTTCCTACAAGTCAAGAGGAGATCTCCCAGCAAGAAATATTAACTATCGAGGAATTGTAGCTAAGGACCCGCGGAGGATAAAAGCTGCTTATGAGCAAATTAAATTAGGTGTTAAGATACGCTTCCACGAAGAAGTATCATACTCAGATCTCACTTTTACGATTGTTGACAGAAAAATTGCAGTAATAGGGACACCCATTCAAAAGGGTGCACCCAGCACTATAGATTAATAACACATAGTGATGTTCTCATTAAGTTGTTGTTAGGATATTTTGAAGGTTTATGGTCTTCTGCTATAGAATTCAAAAGTTTTGTAAGTGAGATAATTTCAAATATGAAGAATGCTGGTTTATCTGATGAGACTATTGAAAAACGTGTTGGTTTTCCGTTATCCGAGTTGGAGGAGATATAAATGATACGAGGAGAGTATTACAAATCATAACAACTTCGCCTAACCGCCATCCGTTAAGTGAAATGCCCAAGCCCACCTAAGAGGTGCGAATGAATATGTTTCAGACAATAAAACAATAGGATCCTCCTTATATCACTCCTTCAGCAAGCCTTTGCAGAGCTTCTTTATCTCTAAATCCCAGAGAAATCACACTGCCCACCAAAAGTACATTCAGAGCTACGAACTTTTTCACAGAACGTTTAGTAAATCTGTGCAACTTATCAAGAGAGAATAATTTTTTAGATACTTTAAAAAATCATCGATAATGTACCTAACATCTTTAACTCTCCAATTCTTTAAATAATCTGAGAAACCCTTCACGAGCTTTGCAAACAGCAGCTTTTTAGAGCTTCTTGAGAAGAAGGAAACGCTTCTCCAGCAAGGTGTATAAGTTCAAGGGCGTCGCAGAGGGGGTGTTCGGAGGTATTGAGATTAAGTTCAGGGCGAGAATAAGGGCAAGAAAGGGAACAACGAGAAGGTGGCTGTACTGCTGCTCGCCATGAGCTACAATATCAGCGCCGCCATTAGAGCCATAAGCATAGCCTTCGAAAAGGCTCTGAGGAGAAATGTATATGTTTTACTGAGAATTTGGTGACAACCCCCTTAGCCAATAAATCTGCCTATCCGATATAGCGCATCTCGTCATCGGTAGGCTCGCGGCGAATAATCCCCATATCCTCCATCATCTTCCTCTCGAGCTTCGCCGCCTCCTCCACGCGCCTCGCGGCATCCTTAACGCGCTTCACCAGCTTCTCCATACTTATCTCCACACCTAGAATGGAGGTAAGTACCTCAAGCACAGCGCGGGCGCTATTGGGGTCTACATAGAAACCCGAGGTCTCACCCATGAGGCAGGCACCGTAGATGCCACGGCGCTTACCCTGGCTCAGAAGCATGCCAGAAACGCCTATAATCTGCCCCACACCGTCGCGCTTCACCACAACGCCCCTCTCCTCTAGAATGGGAATGTAGCGCGGGTGGTTCACCGCCCCGAAAACCTTTGGCGAGTCCACTGCCCTGCCCACACCAAGCCCGCCAAGGGTGAACATCTCTCTGGCGCCGAACTCCTGGGCAATGTCCAGAATCTTCTCACACAGCAGGTACTGCCCCTCCGGCGAGGTGCTCTGGGTATTGCCTATGACGAATATCAGGTCGTGCTGCCCCTCACTCTCCGCCTTCCAGTAGTAAAACTCGTTCTTCATCTCCTCTATCATTCCAGTCTTTTTAATAATAACATGAGGAGGGAATGTAGCTGAGTACAGGCGAGCGAACTTCTTTGCACGGAGCTCACGGACCATATGCCTTGCTGCAATCTTACCTACATGTCCTATACCGGGCAGACCTTCGATGAGCACCGGTGAGCGAAGCTCAGGTTTGCGCGTAAACACAACCTCAAACTGCATGCGCCTTCCCCTCTTTCTTCATTATCTCCCTTTTTAGCTTCCTCCTGTACTCCCCATATGGGTCCTGAGGCGAGAATCTCGGTGGGTGGGGAGAAACCGTAGGCTCACCACACAGCTTGCATGTTTCCTTCAGGGTGTAAACCCTGCACTTCTTGCACACTTTAAGACGGTTCATCTGCTACTTTTCCTCTTTTATTTCCCTGTAAAACTTGCCTTCTCCACCCTTCTGGGTCACAATATTAATCGCATGCTCCGCTGTCTTTCGCAGCGCTTCTTCTGCGGTTTTGTAATCGTAGGCAACAACAGTAATTCGATATCTAGGCGAACCAACATAGCTTATATCCAGGCTCACATCCTCACCATGGTCGAGCTTTTTAGCTGAGATGAGCGCCTCGCGTATTATCTCAACCCCATTGGGGGCGCGGGAGCGGAGGTCGACATAACCGTCTATCTTAACCTTGGGTATGGAGACATTCTCCTGCGCCAGCTTTACCAGGGGCTTCACCCACTCCTTGGGTATCTTTATTCCCTTAAGCGCATCCTCGCCCATAGCGGAGATTTCCTCAAAGGCGCCATAAATTTCGCCGAACTCCTCCTCGAGCACAAAGCCTACCTCGCGGTACGCCTGCTCAAGGGTCTTACCAAGCTGCGTCGCCGCCATTTCCAGGAGCTTCTCCGCCTTCTGGGCACGCTTCCACTCTTGCATTTTCTTCTTCTTGGCGGCATCGCTAACGCGGCGAAGCGATAAATCTATATGTCCCTTCTTGCGGTCAACCGCAAGGACCTTGGCTACTGTCTTCTGCCCCTCCTTCACAAAATCGCGGATGTTCTTTATCCAGGTAGAGGCCACCTCGGAGATATGAATATAGCCCTCTCTATCCCTGTACTCATCCAGCCTTGCGAAGGCTCCATGTGGGTAAACCTTCGTTATGGTGCAGACCACCAGGTCGCCTTCGCTCGGGAAGGGCTCACGTTTCAGAACCAAGTTCTTCACTCCAGCACAGAGATTATCTTGGTGAGAACTCTAACCTTACCACCGGTGGGCTCCGCAAGTGTTTTGCCGCACACCAGGCACTGCACCTTTGATGATGCGGAGCCAAATATTATCTGCTCATTGCTGCAGTCGTCGCACTTAACGCGCAGGAAGCGTGAGCGTGGCTTCGGGATAAGATCGTCGTTATCCATTACACCGCCTCCATCTCCAGCTTTTTAACCCTGAAGCCCTTCATACTATGCGCCTTCTTGCACTCCTTGCATCTCAGTATAAGTGCCACGCGCTTTGTGGGCTTGGAGCCGCTTGGCAGTGGACGGGGAAATCCACCATAGCCGGCAAGCACACGGCGGAACTGTCTCTGCCCAGCTTTAAGCTCGCTCGCCTTGCGCTTCTTGACCTTCAGCACCTCATGCACTGTGTGCCTCTTGCAACTCGGGCAGTAGGTTCGCTTCTCCTTTGGCATCTTCATAACTATCACCGAAATTGGAATTTAAAAGCTCGTAGAGCAGCAATATAAAAGTTTCGAAAGTAGTAACCACCTGCAGGTTTTTAAGTCTTTTGGTTATTAACGTCTGCAATCACAGTTCAAGGTCCTCTTTGGTGTAGATAGTGAACCTGTCGTTCTGGTATAACAGAGGGAAGTAGTGGGTATCGTGGTTTGTAGCACGCATCTTAACAATGCCTATATAGCGTTCCAGCGAGGTGAGTATTCCTCCTCTGCGCTGGAAGAGCAGGTGTATTATGCCATCGCTGAGAAACTCCTCAACGCCATACTCACCGTACCGTCCGCCTTCTGGAGGCATCTCTGATATCAGGAAGGAAGTAAAGCCCAGATCGCTGAGGGATTTGAAGAAGAAGTATATCTCTGCCCTTACGTCTTTTATAGTAGTGAGAGAGTAGAGCGCATTCAGCGAATCAATAACAAGAAGCTCATACTTCTTCTCATCCTTCATCTCCTTGAGGAATCCAGAAAGCTTCTGAATCCAGTTCTCCACGCGTCTCTCTTTGATCTTTTCCTTAATGTCATTGAAGCTCACTATATCAACGGCGCCTTTTTTAGCCATGTTCAGCTTTTCCATGTGGATAAGCAGACTCCTGGGGTCCTGCTCCAGAGTTACGTAAAGCCCCGGTATTCCTGCACGCAGTGCGTTGTGGTAGAGGATGCTGTAAGCAAGTGAGGATTTCATTGTGCCTGCGGTGCCGCAGATGAGATTCACGCTTCCCTTTGGAATTCCCCCCTCCATCTTCTCATCCAAACCGCGCACAAATGTTCTGACCCTCGGGATAGCCATTGTTTTAAATTATTCTCAGTCCCTATTTATATCTTTTCAGTGGAGATTCAGGGGCTCACACAAGGGTCAGGAGCAGAGAGTTTCTTGTTCCAGGGCCAAAACCGAGAATAAACATGGTTATTTTGATAATCCGGTAGTACACATCCTCGCCCTCTTCAAGGCGCCATTTCTCGAGCAGGTATAGTGCAGTGCCGACCACCAGAAGCTTCAGGGGTATCATCACTAATGCGGTGCCTGTGAGATTGATGAAAATTTCTGGTAGAATGTGCTCCTCACTGAAGTGGAAGTAGTCTATACCTATAAATGTGCCACAGGCGTCGAGGAGATGGGCGAAGACTATTCCCAGGTTCCCCCTGGTGAGTATAAATTGCAGATTTGCTGACCTGGCAATTGCCCCCACCACAAGAGTGAGCAACGCAGCCAGTGCGACGGGATAAAAGAACCTGAGCGGCGCGTTCATCTCAGCGATGAGCTTCAGGAAGAAGTATGGTATTGTCACAACACCGAGAGCCAGGACAACCTTCCAGTATCTTATTCCATAACGCTCCTGCACAAGCAAACCAATGCCAACAAGCACCGAACCATATGCGACGCCCAGCACATATATGCCAGGAGTTACACTCCACCACTGGGATTTTTCATATACTCCTGCGTCTGCCAGGAGGCGAATGGTTATCGCCAGCACTATGGGCGGAATTAGGGCAAGCATGAAGTCCCTGTCAAGGGCAATTCTTGTAAACAGATACCTCTTCAATAACCACAGAATGATTAGGAGAATGACAAAACTCTTTGCATAGTCGAGCGGTGTGTAAACAGCCATGTTTCCACCTGCAGTTATGCACTTCTCCCAATGATATAAATATTTGTTATGAGATATAGTTTATAAAAGAGAAAATTCTCGCTCTGGAAATCAAGAGGGAAATGAATGGTTGACAGCTTAACCACTGGTATATTGTCCCTCTCAGTTTTACTTCAGCTTATTGCTGCATACATCGCCTTTAAGCTGGTGAGGGTAACAAAATCAAGAGGATGGATTTTGCTGAGCATCGCTTTTCTTTTCATGGGATTGAGGAGACTCATTTCCCTTTTTGCAATTTATTACGGTGCGGGAAGTATTTTTGCAGGTGTGCTTCCAGAGCTGGTGGCACTTTTAATTTCAGTTCTTATGATAGCAGGCGTACTTTATATCTCAGATTACTTCAAAAGTAAGGCAAAATCGGAGAGGGCCATTGCAGAGTCTGAGGAGAGATACAGGACCCTCGTGGAGACAATGAATGAGAGCGTTGTAGCTCTCGATGGTGATGGACGCATCACCTATGCCAACTCCAAAGCAGGTGAACTTTTTGGGCTGGGTGTGAATGACCTGATTGGAACGCCGATTACGGACTACTGTGGTGAAGAGTGCTCCTGGCAGTTCATGCAGGGAATTCATCAGCCACAGGAGGTTCCAATTACAATTGAAACAAGACTTTCAGACATTAACGGGAACATGAAAGACGTTCTTGTAAATATATCTCCAATATTTGATGCTAATGGAGAAATCTCCGGCACTATTGCCACATTATCAGATATAACTCAGTTAAAAGAGACTGAAAGTAAATTAAGGGAGTATGCAAGGAAATTGAAGCAAAATAGCGAGCTTAAAGACCTGTTTATAGACATACTGCATCATGACCTTTTGAATTATGCAAGTATTATAAAGGGTTATGCCGAGCTGAGCCATAGGGACAGACTGAATCCAGAGGTGATAAAAATTATTAACAGGAATGCGGAAAAAATTATTGAAGTAATAGAAAACGCCACAAAGTTCTCAAAACTTGCCAGCATGGATAGGATAAAGAAAGTCGAGCTGGACATCACAGGGGTCATCAATGAGGTGATAGAGGAGTTTAAGCCGATGCTCAGTGAAGCAGGAATGACGGTGGAGAACAGGATGAAAACAGAGCTGCCGGTGATGGCCAACCCCATCATTAAAGAAATCTTCTGGAACTTTCTCAGTAATGCAATAAAGTATGCGGAAGGGGGAAAGAAGGTATTGATTTACGCCGAAGATGTGGGAGACTGCTGGAAGATAAACTTTGCAGATTTTGGACCGGGCATACCTGAGGAGCAGAAGGCGGCGGTCTTTGACAGATTCAGCAGAGGTGGCAAGGGTGACGTAAAGGGTTCTGGTCTTGGCCTTGCGATAGCCAAGCGCGTTGCCGAACTTCACGGAGGCAAAGTTGGCGTGGTGGATAACAAACCAAAAGGGAGCATCTTCTGGGTAAAACTTCCAAAGGGTGAGTAATAGAATGGCAAGGATAATGATAGTCGACGACGAGCCGGATATAAGGCTGGTCCTGTCAAGAATTCTGAAAAAGCGTGGCTATGAGGTTGAGATGTGTGAGAGTGCAGAGGAGGCCATAGAAAAGCTTCGCTCAGGGAATACCCCGGAGCTTATAATCATGGACCTAATGATGCCGGGCATGAGCGGAATAGAGGCATGCAGGGTTATCAAGTCAGACCCTAAGCTGAGGGAAATCCCGCTGGTGATACTGACAGTTATGGCAGAGCCAGAGGCAAAGGAGGAGAGCAGAGAGGCGGGTGCAGATGCACATGTGGATAAACCCATAAACACTGCAAAGCTGTTCCGCACAATTGAGTCACTGCTACAGAAATAGTGTGCAGATTTATATATTCTCCTTAACTTTTAATTTTCATGCGCACAAAGTTGATGCAGCTTCCACGTGCGGTGCTCGTAGGGGAGCACGTGTTAGATGAACTTCCAGAGCTGGTGGCACACCTTAAGCTGGGTAAACGCTGCCTTTTACTCACAGGACGCACCACCGCACGCGTTGCGGGAGAGCGTGCTGCACAAATACTGGGAAAAGAGCATGAGGTTGAGGTTTTCAGAGTCACACAGGCCAGCTTCTCAAATGTTGAAGAAGCTCTCGCCCTTGCAAAGAGCTTTGGTGCTGAGTTTCTTGTGGGCGTGGGAGGTGGTAAGGTTATAGATGTTGCAAAGCTCACCGCGAAGATGCTTGGGGTTGAGTTTCTCAGTGTGCCCACCGCAGCAAGCCATGATGGCATCGCAAGCGCCAGAGCATCAATTAAACACGGAAACGGCACCGCCTCAAAGGAGGCTGTTGCACCTCTTGGTGTACTTGCGGACATAGAAATTATAAGCTCTGCACCCTACCGCCTTACAGCGAGTGGATGCGGGGATGTGATTTCCAAGCTCACCGCCACCCGCGACTGGGAGCTGGCACACCGCGTTATGGGCGAGGAGATAAGCGAGTACTCCATTGCACTCTCCAGGATGAGCGCAAAGATAGTTTTGCGCTCCTCGCATGAGATCCGTGGCTCCCGTGAAGGGATACGCAGGGTGGTTAAGGCACTCATCTCCTGCGGTGTGGCTATGAGTATTGCAGGAAGCTCCCGCCCAGGCTCCGGTTCTGAGCACAAGTTCAGCCATGCACTGGATATAATAGCCGAGAAGCCAGCCTTGCATGGAGAACAGTGCGGCGTTGGAGCGATAATGATGATGTACCTCCATGGCGGAGACTGGCAGGGAATAAGGCGAGCACTTACTGAAATAGGCGCGCCAACCTGCGCAGAGGAGCTTGGGGTGAGCAAACAAGAGGTGGTTGAAGCGCTTTTGAAGGCGCGCGAAATACGCCCGCACCGCTACACCATTCTTGAGCACGTGAATCTGAGCAGAGATAAGGCAGAGAAGGTTGCTCGAGCCACAGGGGTAATCTAAATGCCTGTTACACTAATAGACAAAAAGGTTGCAAAGGAGGGCTACACATTTATCCACTATGGCACTGCTGAGGAGTGTGCAGAGTGCAGACTGAGCAAGGCATGTGTGGAGAACCTTGAGGCAGGGAGGAGGTATCGTATAGTGGCAGTGAGGGAGCAGATTCATACCTGCGCAGTGTGCGGTGAGGCGGCGGTAGTTGAAGTGGAGGAAGCAGAGGTTGAGGCAGGAATGGAGAAGAGGCGTGCACTGATAGGCGCAACTCTTGCCTTCTCCCCGGTAAAGTGCGACAGACTGCTTTGCGAGAATTATATCTACTGCGTACCAGAAGGGCTAAGAACAGGGGATCACGTTGTTGTATCACAGACCGGGAAAAAGCTTAAGTGTGAGCGCGGGTTGGCGCTGGTTAAGGTGGCGCTACAGAGGGTGGCGCGTTAAGTATAAAAAGAGCAATGGAGAGCTTGTGTTATGTTTAATAAAATCCTCGTGGCAAATCGAGGCGAGATCGCTGTGCGGGTAATGCGCGCGTGCAGAGAGCTGCGCATCGCCACGGTGGCGGTTTATTCTGAGGCAGATAAGCACGCGCTTCATGCGAAGTATGCAGACGAGGCCTATCTAATTGGTGCTGCACCTCCGAGTCAGAGCTATCTCAATATAGACGCCATTTTGGACGTTGCAGAGAAGAGCGGCGCAGACGCCATACACCCGGGCTATGGCTTCTTAGCAGAAAATGCCAAGTTTGTGCGCGCCTGCGAGAAGCACGGTATAACCTTCATAGGACCTTCAAGCAAGGCTGTTGAACTAATGGGGAGCAAGATTGAAGCGAGGAAGACCATGAAGCGCGCTGGCGTGCCCGTGGTGCCGGGTAGTGAGGGTGAGGTCCGCGATGTCGATGAGGCCAGGAAAATCGCTGAAGAGATAGGCTACCCCATTGTGCTCAAAGCCTCTGCGGGAGGCGGCGGAATAGGGATGAAGGTTGTGAGGAGCGAGGAGGAGCTGGAGCAGGCTATAGAATCTGCGAAGAGTGTGGCAAAGTCTGCCTTCGGCGACGCAACGCTCTTCATCGAAAAGTTCCTCTCAAGCCCAAGGCACATTGAGTTTCAGATTCTTGCCGACAAGCACGGCAAGACGCTGCATCTGAATGAGCGCGAATGCTCAATACAGCGCAGGCACCAGAAGCTTATCGAGGAGTGCCCCTCGCCGGTGGTTACACCTGAGCTCAGGGAGCGTATAGGCGGGCTCGCGGTGAGGGCCGCGAGGTCCATAAAGTACACCAACGCCGGTACAGTGGAGTTCATCTACTCGCAGGGTGAGTTCTACTTCCTGGAGATGAACACCCGCCTGCAGGTGGAGCATCCCATTACAGAGCGCACCACGGGTATAGACATAGTGAAGGAGCAGATACGCATCGCCGCGGGCGAGGAGATAGAGTTTGAGCAGGAGGATGTTCCGCTATTCGGGCATGCGATAGAGTGCAGAATCAACGCCGAGGACCCGCTTAACGACTTCGCACCCTCGCCGGGCAAGATAACAAGATACCGCTCTCCAGGAGGACCTGGGATAAGGATAGACTCGGGCGTGCGAATGGGCTACACCATCCCGCCCTACTATGACCCCATGATCTCAAAGCTGGTCGCCTGGGGTCGCACCAGGGAGGAGGCTATAGCGAGGATGGAGCGCGCCCTGAGCGAGTACATAATCACCGGCGTGAAGACCAACATCCCCTTCCACAAGGCGGTGATGCGCAACGAGGCCTTCCGCAGGGGTGAGCTCTCCACCAACTTCATAGAGGAGCAGAATATCCTAGCAAAGATACCCGAGATAATAAAAGAGGATGAGGCACGCGAGGCAAGACTTGCAGAAGCTTTCCGTGAGGACAAGCGCGTTGCGGCCATAGCAACTGCTGTGAGTATGTACATAGACGCTGCGAAAAGAAAAGCAGAGGAAAAGTACGAGAGGGAGTAGAGTAGCTACCACTTCAGCGAAGGTGGGGTGTTTACCGAGAAATACACCGCCTTTTTATCGCCTGGGTTTCTTATCCTGTGCCTTAAGCTCGAGTTGAACCACATGAAGTCGCCCTTCTTAAGAAGGTAGCGCTCCCCTTCAACCTCAACTTCGATTTCGCCCTCCAGCACTATTCTGAGTTCCTCGCCCTCGTGGGAGTATACCCTTGGTATCTCTGCGCGAGGCTCAAGTTCCACCACCATGCCCTCAAGCCTAGAGCTACGCACCAGGAGGCGTATCGGACCAGAGCCAAGATTGATCTCCTTTTCCCCTTCCCCACTGCGGAAGATTTTTAGCTTTTCTTTCATGATTACATTTTTATAATCTCCTGGATAAAATAGTTTTTATGCGGGAGGAGCTTTTGCGCCTGCTCATGCAGCACCCGGGAAGCTATATTTCAGGTGAAGAACTTGCGACAAAGCTCGGAGTGAGCAGGACAGCAATATGGAAGCATATCCGCACTCTAAAGGCGAAGGGAGTGGAAATAGAAGTTGCCAAGCAGGGTTATCGCCTCATGAACATGCCTGACTTGCTCATGGAATCAGAGATAAGAAGATATCTAAAGACAAGAAGATTTGGCAGGAAGCTCTATATTCATGAAAGTGTGGCTTCCACCAATGACCTGGCAAAGGAGCTCGCACGCTCGGGTGAGGAAGAGGGTAGCGTTGTAATAGCTGAGGAACAGACTCATGGCAGGGGCAGAGTTGGAAGGATATGGCTCTCGCCGCGTGGTGGACTGTGGTTTTCCCTTATTCTGCGGCCGAATATAGCGCCTGAAGAGGCCCCCAAAATAACACTGATTTTTGGTGCAGGTGTCGCAAAAACGTTGCGCAGGCTTTACCACATTGATGCTAGTATAAAGTGGCCCAACGATGTGCTGATTCAGGAGAAGAAGGTGTGTGGAATTTTAACCGAGGTGGAGGCAGAGCTGGACGTGCTCAACTTCCTCGTAGTTGGGGTGGGGATAAACGCGAACAATACCACCAGGGATTTCCCGGAGGAGATTCGAACCGGTGCGACCTCCCTGATTGAGGTTCTCGGCAGAAAGGTTGACAGGAATCAACTTCTGGCAGAACTCCTCAATGAGTTTGAGCGCTCCTATGGGATTCTACTCAAAAGCGGCCTGCGCAGCCTGCTGATAGACTGGGAGGACCTGTGCTCTACTCTGGGCAAAAGGGTGAGAATACTCACACCCCGGGAGACTATAGAGGGCGAAGCTGTGAAGATAGACGAGGAGGGCGCTCTTATCATCAAAACCGACTCTGGCGAGCGCAAACGGGTAATCTACGGGGAGTGCATACACCTGAGGTGATTTTCAGAAGTTATTCTCTTTCTGAGTTGTGATGCAAACCACGAAAGAGGGCAACGCGTACATAGGCGAACTCCCAGAAGGATGCAAGCTCTGCATGCAGGGGGCAAAGCTGGTGCTCTTCGTCTCCGGCTTGTGCCGCGAAGGGTGCTATTACTGTCCCCTCTCAGAGAAGCGTCGTGGCAAAGACCTCGTCTGGGTGAATGAGAGGCGCGTTATGAGTGATGCCGACGTCCTGAAAGAGGCGCTTCGTATGCGCGCCCTCGGTGCTGGTATAACCGGAGGGGATCCGGCACTCAGGTTGGAGAGAACCCTGCACTACATTCAGCTTTTGAAAACAAGGTTCGGCGAGGATTTTCATGTCCATATGTATACTGCCACCTGTTTGAGCGAGGAGGAACTCACGAAGCTTAAGGATGCCGGCCTGGACGAGCTGAGGTTTCATATCACAGAGAAGAACAGCCCTCGCGTCTGGGAGAGTATACACAGCGCTGGGCGTGCTGGCATTGAGGTTGGAGTCGAAATACCGGCCTTTCCCGGCAGAGAGGTAGAAATCGTAGAGATTGCAAGAAAACTTGCAAGGCTGGGCGGCTTCCTGAATCTTAATGAACTCGAATTTTCAGATACCAACGCTCCTGACCTTAAAGTGAGAGGCTTCTCTCTGCGCGGTGATTCTTATGCAGTTGCCGGCAGCAGAGAGACTGCACTGAAGGCCATGGAGAGGCTGGAGGAAGAGAAGCTCCCCGTAAGGGTGCACTTTTGCACCTCTCGCTACAAAGATGCAGGACAGCTTCGTCTGCGACTGTTACGCACTGCTCTGGCTACGGCGAGGCCCTACGAGGAGGTCACCGAGGAGGGGCTTCTGTTAAAGGGTGTGATTTACGCAGAGGGAAATCTGGAGAGGCTTAGACAGCGTCTTATGCGCGAGTTTGATATACCTCCGCACCTGATAGCTGTTGAAAGAGAAAAGCATCGCATAGAAACGACAAGGGAAATTGCGAGGGAGCTTGCAAAGTACTTAAAGGAGCTGCGCTTCTATATAGTTGAGGAGTATCCCACTGCTGATAGGCTTGAGACGGAGGTTGTACCTCTTTGAGCGAAGAGATTACTCTTGCCCACGGTGCAGGTGGCAGACTCATGGAAGAGCTGATAGAGCGGGTGATAGCCGCGAATATAACAAATAAGAACGCAGGAGGTGTGGGTTTAGAAGCACTCGATGACGGAGCCTCGCTGCGCATTGGCGGAAGCGAGCTGGTTATCGCCACTGACGCGCACACAGTATCGCCCCTCTTCTTCCCGGGCGGTGATATTGGCAAACTTGCTGTGTATGGCACAGCTAACGACGTCGCTGTCATGGGTGCAAGGCCTCTTGCTATAGCCTCGGCGCTGGTGATAGAGGAGGGCTTCTCACGGGATGACCTGGAGAGAGTGATAAAGAGCATGGACGCCGCTGCTCGCGAGTGTGGTGTGGCTATAATAACCGGTGACACCAAGGTGGTGGAGCGGGGCAAACTGGATAAGCTGGTGGTTACCACCACAGGTGTGGGGATAGCCGAGAAGGTGATAACCGATTCTGGTATTGAGCAAGGTGATGCAATTATAATCACAGGCACAATAGGCGACCATGGCACTGCGCTGCTTGCCTACCGTGAGGGGTTTGAGTTTGAGACTGCACTTGAGTCGGATGTTGCGCCTGTATGGCCTGCGGTAGAGCGTGCTCTGAACGCAGGCGGGGTTAAGGCAATGAAGGATCCAACCCGGGGCGGCGTCGCGAGTGCGCTCAACGAGTGGGCCTCCAAGGCTAGGGTGGGCATAGTAATTCGCGAGGATGAGCTGCCAATTCGTGAGGAGGTTCTTTCCGCCTGCGAACTGCTAGGAATAGACCCTCTGAGCGTTGGCAACGAGGGCAAGGCGCTTATCGCCGTGGAGAGGGAGCGCGCGGAGGAGGCGCTCAGCGCTGTGCGCTCGACAGAGGTGGGGAAAAATGCGGCGATAATAGGCGAGGTGGTGGAGGAGCACCCCGGGCGTGTGGTTCTTGAAACAGCAGTGGGAGGAAGGAGAATCCTGGACTGGCCTCTTGCAGACCCGGTTCCCAGGATTTGCTAGATATCCAATCGGAAATTATTTAAAAATCTAATGAGGATGAGCATTGGTACAATAATGATGAAAATCACCGCAGTTGGTCCGCAGAGGGGCTTCTCCGGCTCCTGGAGTCCCCTCTGCTCCTTAGTGAGATTTTCTTCTGACATGGGCATTTCTTTTTGCCGAAGTTCCTTCTGCTTCTGTGTAATATTCTCATCCTGAGTAGGTGTCTCTTTTCTGTTTATAGACTCAAGCAATTGGGGCGTTAAATCAATCAGTTCATCACCATCGTATATCACCAAACTCCCCGAAAATCTTGGATTTGCGAGGGTACCAATCAGCCAGTACTTGCCATTCCACACCATTTCGCTCGGAGCCGTGGGAGTGGGCATCCCTAGAGCAGTAAAGGATCCTCCATCGTATTTTATCACTCCTCCTCCCTCTGTGCCACCTGTACCGATCAGCCAGTAGTCACCGTTCCACCTCATAAGCACCACACCCTCATATGGAATTTGAATTCCACTTTCCTGCGTAATATCAACGTACCTGTCCTCATAATACTTCAGCAGCCTCTCTGCGCTTTTGTTCCATATTAGGCAGTATTCCTCGTTGCACTCTTTGTATATTTCCTTCTCAGCCTCCGCCTCTCTTGTGCCAACTATTCTAAACTTTTCGCCGTCATAAGCGTAAATCCTGTGCTTGCTTCCTTCCACATTTCCCATCTCTTTTATAATCCAGACGCTTCCATTCCAGGAAATATTTTCAATCCACAACGCCGAGACTGGAGGAGCAACCGGTGTAAAGTCTCTGCCATCGTACATCGCCATGAAAGCTAGTCTATGGGGCAAAGCCATGCCACCAATCAGCCAAGTGGAGCCATTCCAACCTATAGCAAGGACGTGATATTTAGCATCGCTGAGTTCCTGCTGAGCTAATACCTGGTCCATGGTAATGATAGTAAAGAAGATTAAAAATAAAAATAACAGAAGGTACCATTTCATTTTCTTAACACCCCAAAAAATTAAAGACACAGCGTGTTAATAAAACTTATGTATCAGACTTTACGAAGTGCTGCTCATCGGGATCGCAATCACAGTCATTTGGATAACATGGACCCGCACAGCCGTAATCTGTTTTGCAGTATGTATTGATAACCCTGTCTCCGTCGAGTTGTCTGTACCATGGAGCTAAAGGCATTCCGTATGTAAAACAGACATTACCGCAGAAGTCTACATTCCCTTCCCAAATAATAAAATGCCGGTCTCCATCAGCATCGTATGCAACGAAATGTATTTTTACTTGTATTGAAGGCTCAGGGACATTTAGCCACTCTATAAATAAATCTTCGCATATGCTATCTGAGTAAATTGTTGTCGAGCAGGAAGTGTCAATGTAGGTGTTTATGTCTGGCTTGCAGGTCGGACATTTGGTGCAGTCTCCAGAACAAAAACAACTATCGTCATCATATCTCTGGATTCTTTTATGATGAAATGTAATATTTTTGAAATATACTGTTTGATCTGCTCCACACTGATTTAAGCTACATGTCATCTTTCCCACCTCCTTCAACAAACATCTTTGCTTCCTCTTTTTCTTTTATTGTCCAGAATTCTGGATTTAGTCTGTCTATTAAAGTTAATACTTGTTTTTTAGTCAATTTTTCAAGAGCAATTTTCAGTTTTCTTTTTTGCCAGTCTTTCACTCACTTCACCCCCTAGTTTTTAAGTATAATGGCACAAAAGTACAATATAAACCACCCGAAAACGTTCTAAACTATTCGAACAAAATCAAAAAATTTAAATAAGCACAAAAAATCAGCATCAATCACGGGGAGAAGATGGTCGAGGAAACTCTTGAATTAAGTGATATTAGGATGCTGGATTCAAAGGTTAGGGTGGAGATTCTCAAACTGCTCAGCCGCAGAAGAGCGACGGTCTCTGAACTTTCCCGCTCATTGGGCATGTCAAAGTCCACCGTGCTGTACCACCTTATGAAGCTAAAGGAGGGTGGATTCGTAACTAGGATGGAAAACGGCGAGAGGAAGTGGGTTTACTATGAACTCAGCGAAAGGGGAAGACAGGTGCTCAAATACAGAAAGATCAATATTGCACTACTTCTCACCTCCTCTTTCTTTGCGATGATCGCGGGAATTCTGCAGATGGAGCGGCATGCAGCTCTAAAACCAGGGGTTAAAGGGGTGCAGGCAGAAAGTTATCTGTTTTATTCTGGTTTGGTTTTCATTACCGTTTCAATTTTACTTCTTGCAATAGCTTTTGTTTTATGGTGGAAACAAAAGCACGAGCTATGATATTTCTTCTATCAAATCTATAACAGCAGAAAAGTTACTATCACCCTCAGGAATCTCCGCCAGCTCCCATTTCGGCTCAACTTGCTGCCTCGCTCCTCCCGCCGGCTGAACCCCCACCTTCCCCACATGCTCACCGCTCAGAAATACCACCAGTCTGCGGCAAGGGTAAGAGATTTTCCCAAAGGATATAGGATACTCACCTTCAAGCACTATCAGCACATAATTGTTGTTGCGCATGAGCTCTTCAACTTCTTCTTCGCTCATGAGGGCACTCAGGTTTCCAAGCTCTACCTCAAGCTGTGGGAGCATCTGCTGCACATGATAGAGCAGTTTCTGCGCCTCCTGCGTATTCGGGTCGAGGCTGAAAGTTTTCTCCCCGTACTTTACCCTGATCTCTTCTATTTTAACATCCTGAATATCTACGGGCTGCACTCTGATCTTCCCCGTTACCCTCTCTTCTTTGAAGTTGGGCAAAAGAATAACATACAGCGACGCTGCAATAACCACGAGAGAAACCAGAAGTACCGCTCTACTCATCATAAGACCTCAAAAAAGAAAAGAGGATTAACCTCTTGCAGCGGGAATAACCCTCGCAAATCTCACCACCGAGCCGTCGCTGAGTATCAGCCTGCCTTTGATTAGATACGCCGGAGTTATACTCGCAGGCATGCTCTCAGGAGGAGGCACCTCATACACGAGCTGAACGCTGTCTATCTCCGCATTCTCGTAGCCCATGCTCCTGAGCTTCTCCACAGCCTCTGTCTGAGAAATTATTGATACCCTTCTGTCGGGTATCAACTTACCCGGGAAGCTCAGCACACCGGCGAGCTTTCCATCTCTTGAAAGGTAGACCCTTACCTTTGCACCTGCTCCATGCAGGGGTATTCCGTTGTACTCCAGAGGAACATTCACATGCACATTGAGCATATACCTCTGCCTTGTGCCGTTTCTGTACGCTACAACCTCCTCGTCTTTTACCACCTCTAGCTTGCTGGATAGCAGGCTCTGCCCAAGAATGCCCATATCTGCCAGCTTCTGGACATACTTCAGGGCCACAGCTTTGGCTTCAGCCTCTGATGGAATCTCCTCCGGTAGATTTCTTGTATCGAAGGTGAGGGTACTGTTTAAATACCTCACCGCACCGTACTTATAAACAATGGCATCTCTGAACACCCAGGCTTTACCTTCCTCAGCCGGGATACCCCTTATTCCGAGAGCACGTGCTATTGCAACAGCCTGCTCTCTGGATAGCTGCTGGTCCAACACCTTCAGGGTGTACACTTCCTGACCGGAAGTCTGCAACTCTCCCGCTGTAAGGGCATAGAGGTATGCACCAGCAGCGACCACAACAAGAAATACAATAAAAGCTTTCCTCATTTTAACCACCTCCTAAGACTGCACCCTCCCCCAGGCTAAGCAGGTTGGCGAATCATAGTCGCTGCCCACACTGCCGTAGCCGGGAAGGTAATCGTCGTTCTCACACACTCTTAGGTAGGCAGAGTAAACATCACTGGGCTGAATGTCTATGTTCGCCTGAATCCACGCATCCTTTATTTTCATCCCGTCGGTCATGTAGCTGACAAACCTGCTGCCCATTACATAGTCATAGGAAATTGTGTCATAGCCGAGGATCATGTGCAGCCCCTTGAAGACTCCCCAGCCCCAGCGATCAAATACATCTCCTACAGGGTCGTCGTACTTGAGCACCTCACATGCGCTTATGGTTACCCACTCTAGGTCCATATCTCCCCACTCAGCTTCGGTGTAATGCACTCTGTAGGTGTAGCTGCCATCGCCGTCGTGGCTGGTACCGAACCAAAATGCAGTAGGTGAGCCATGGCCAGAGAAGTATGCGAAGTCCAAGGTGTCTATGTAGTTGGAGTCTGAACCACCTACACCAGCTTTTTCAAAATCCGACTCCCAGGCGAGGGCATCGCCATAGCTGAAGCGTTTCGTCCAGCCTATGTTTCCTAAGGCATTGTAGAAGCTTTCCGCATCTTCCCGCGTGTTTTGCAGATTTCCAAGCCAGGTGTTGCTATAGTCTTCTACCCACTCTACGCCAACCTCACGAACGTTGCTGTCGTCGTTGCCAGCATATACCGGAGCTAAAATAAAAAGCAAACCTGCAAGTAGATATATCCACGCTTTTATCGCTATCACCCCCTTTTACTGATTGAAAAAGAAAGGATATTTAAACTCAGCGAAAACGTTCGAAACCTTTCGAACGAAATCGTAAGGTTTAAATAGCGAAGCACATCCGTCTAGCTAAAGGTGCAATCAACAGCAGGAGCAGAATAAAAGAAGGTCCGCAGATAGTTTTCTTCTCTTCGCTTTCGGGAGGCTCTGCAGAAACACTTTTAGGTTTTTCTCTCTGCTCTGGCTTTGCTGTTGCATTTGACAACTCCGGCTTAAGCTCTACAAAATCGGTGCCGTCATATTTTAAAATCGCACTCCTGTACTGTGGAGGCTGTATCAATCC
>WANW01000091.1 GCA_015521615.1 Candidatus Hydrothermarchaeota archaeon | reverse complement strand
GGGGTCTGAAACTTTAATCCCCGCCTTCCTGTAGGTGGGGCTGCCTGACGGGTGGGTTATGAGCTGCCAGGCTTTAAGTGTGAACTCAAAGTCCTCACCGGCTAAGCTGCGCCACCTCTGCGCCGTCTCCACCCTCGGCGGGGAGTAGAAGGTCCTCTGAACCTCCACCAGAGAAAACTCCTGAAAGTACCTGCTCATTCCGCCGGGAAAGCCGCAGCACCCGACTTTTATCATTTTTAATACCTGGAGAAGATTCTCTTCAGCAGGGAGTCAAAGCCCGTTCCGGCGCGCCTGCTACGCCTTTCGCGCACAACCTCAACGCTTGCACCTCCGTGGCGGGAGCGCTTCACACGCACGTCCACGAAGATGGGCTGCTCCACCACATCGCCCACCACCAGAGCCTCTCCAGGCTCGAGCTGCTTTATCTCCTCCTCGAGGTCGGAGGTGAAGCCCTCTATGCTCTGGCTTATAGCTTTAAGATCGTTGGGGTTTGTGACCTTGAGGATAATCTGGGTGTTGCACTGGCTCAGCACACTCTTGTCTATTCTCGCGGGTCGCTGGGTCACAACGCAAAGCCCCATGCCAAACTTCCTGCCCTCGCTGGCGATGGTGCGCACAATTTTATTTGAAGCCTTGGCTCCAAAACCCCTCTCAGGAGCGAAGTTGTGAGCCTCTTCTATAAGGAAGAGCAGTGGTGGAACCTTTCCGCGCTTTCTGTCCTCAAATATCTCAGAAGCTATTCGAGAGACTACTATGTCCTGAATCTCAGGCTGAACACCACGCAGGTTTATTATAGAAGTTATACCCCTGCGCACAAGGTCAGATGTTCTTACAGGAGTACCATCAAATATTCTGCTCTCCCGCAGCATCTCAAGGCTTGTAATGAGATTCCATTTGGCCTTGCTTTCGTGCTCGTGGATAACTCGTATTATATCTTCAAGTGTGTAATTACCGTATGTTTCAACAACTTTAAGAGCTTCGAATAGTATGCCCTTCTGAGAATCTGTAACCTTAGTTGGAAGCATCTCAATGAAGTCGTTTATAGTGAAGCGGGTTATGTCGAGGCTGAGCTTTCGCTCTGCCTGTGGATTTATGCTCTGGTTGGGTGTGTACTCCACAATACTATCGTATCCTTTGGGAGATATCCCGTAGTGCTCCATGAGAGAAATCTCTCTGGGATTATCATTCGGATAACGCAATGCCGAGTACTCACCATGGGGGTCCACTATTACAACAGGAACTTTTTTTTCAATAAGCTCCTCAACAAGAACGCCGACAGTGTAACTCTTTCCGGCACCAGTTTTTGCAAGCACGGCGATGTGCTTCTGAATAAGCTTGTTAGGATTTAAGTACACGGGTATTCTCCTGCTGTGTCCTTCAAGAAGTCCGAGATAAATACCGTTTCTCTTTTCAAGTTTTAGTGTTTTTCTTATTATTGATGCGTCTGCCTCATAGACCTTTTCACCAGGTTTAAAGGGTATTTTTGGCGTTTTTAGAAGTCCGTCCCTGTCTATATATCCTATAACCTTTGCATCCGCTATGATGCGCTCCTCCTGAATCTTTGGTATTGCAGCACCTGTAATGGCATTCAGAGAATATAGCTCGTTATATCTCTTTATTGAACGAACCTGAGCAAGAACCCAGCCATATCTTTCATGATTTACCTTTACATATTCTCCTTTCTCAAGATTGGAATCCTTTGCCACAAGAAACTTAAAATTTCCATATCCTACTTCGCCAAAGATCATTCCAACTATTCGTGTCATACCTCTCAAAAATAGCTTTCACATGCGCATAAATAAACCTTCCCAAGAAAACAGACACACCCCTCAATTTCCTGTGGAATATGAAGTAAGGTTAAAAAGAATGTGTAATGGCGAAGTATTCATTTTAAATCTATAAATTATAATATATAAATTTTACGATTAAATTTTTTTAAATAGTGGAACAATATTTCAGAAAAATTGTTTTCCACAGGAAATAAAGGGGTGTGTTGTATGTGGTATTGAAAAGCATCTAAGATTTCTATTTTATCATGATTTATAATAAGAGATATTTTTAATATTTAAACTTTTATTACTAACTGTAATAAACTCCACAGGAAGGGCAGCATACTAACTCAAAAATGTTAAATACCAATATTGCATTATACTAAGATGGTTTGCTACACACCTTTATTTCATCTGGAAAGGTTGAGGAGTCAGTAGCTATGGAGGTCAGAAATTCATTTGCAAGGATTTTTGAATCTTTCCTGCACCGCCAGCCTCTTTTCAAAAACAAAGAAGCTCTGCGCCACAGTTACACCCCTGAAGAGCTGCCCCACAGGGAGGAGGAGGTCAGCGCCCTTGCCACAATACTTGCACCCGCTCTGAAGGGAGAAACTCCATCAAATATACTGATATACGGGAAGAGCGGAACCGGAAAAACAATAGTGTCAAAGTTTATATGTCGTGGCCTTATGGAAATGGGAGAAAAGTATGGATTTCCCATCTCAACTGTATATTTAAACTGTGAGGTTACAGACACTCAATACAGGGTTCTTGCAAACTTGGCAAAACACTTTGGTGAAAATGTACCCTTTACCGGCTGGCCGACAGATAAGGTTTATTCTGCTTTTAAGAATGCGGTGGACTCAAAGAGGCAGAATGTAATAATAATTCTGGATGAGATAGACCGCCTCGTTTCAAAAGGGGGGGATCGCGTGCTTTACAATCTGACACGTATAAATTCGGAGCTAATCCACGCCAGAGTCAGCATAATTGGAATTTCCAATAACCTCAAATTTACAAATTATCTCGACACCAGAGTTCAGAGTTCTCTTGGAGAAGAAGAGATAGTATTCAAGCCCTACAATGCAAGACAACTCGAGGATATCCTCAGGCAGCGTGCTGAGATAGCCTTTGAGCCCGGAGTTCTTGATGAGTATGTTATCCCTCTTTGTGCAGCTCTCGCAGCCAGAGAACATGGGGATGCGCGCCGTGCTCTGGACCTTCTCAGGATAAGTGGAGAAGTTGCAGAGCGTGAAAATGCGGAGATAATTACGGAGACTCATGTAAGGAAAGCTAATGAAAAGATAGAGAGGGACAATGTTGTTGAGGCTGTGCGCACCCTTCCAACTCAGTCAAAGATTCTCCTATACGCCGTCATACTGCTTGAGGAGCACGGAACTAAGTTTATAACCACTGGTAAAATTTACAGGGTTTACAAAAGTCTGTGCAGGGAAATTTCAGTTGACCCTCTTACCCAGCGCAGAGTCTCGGACCTTATTTCTGAGCTCGACATGCTGGGAATACTCAACTCTACGGTTATAAGCAGGGGAAGATACGGAAGAACAAGAGAGATAAAGCTTGAGGTTCCCATAGGAGACATAAAGAGGGTCGTGGAGGAGGATGTGCGCCTCCGCAGCCTTGCAAACTTCAGTCTTTCTCAGACCAGGCTCATTTGATTTACTTTTCACTTTCATCTCACTTCCAGAAAAATGAAACTCCCCAAGAGGGAGGAATTAAAGTTCATGGAAGATTCAGAAATAGTTGCCAGATTTGTCGAATGCGGAGTAAACCTTCATCCGGATGTGCTTGCTGAGATAAAGCGGAGTCCCAACAAGGAGGAGGTTATAAGCAGGCTTATCAACCTTGCCAGAAAGACCTCTCCCAGTGTTCTCACCCCGGATACTCTTGAAAGGCTGAAGAATGCGGGAACTTCAGATAGAACTAAGCTCAGAGCAGGAACAGGAGACGCGGCATCTGTTGTGCTTCCCAGGAGGAAACGTCCTTTTTCCTGCGAATACGACTCGGAGCTCAGAATAAAGAAGGAACGCGACATTACAAAAAAATCTTACTGTCAGGGAAGTATTGAGAGCTTTGTTGCGTACTTCAACAACCGCTTTGAGCGCATGGCAAAACTGCTCAAGTCCCGCTCTGTTCTGAGAGACAGCGTGGCCATAGAACTCGTGAGAAGTGCGCGCTATACAGGCGATGTCAAGCTCATAGGCATGGTCACGGAAATACGCACCAGCAGGAAGGGGAACCTCATTCTTGAGCTCGAGGACCCCACAGGTGTTGTAAGTGTACTAATACGCAGTCAGGACAGGGAGCTCATGGAGCAGGCGAAGGAGGTCACCAGGGACGAAGTTATAGGTGTAGCCGGCTACATGCCCAGCGGTTTTGAAATGGTACTGGCAAAGGAGATATTCTTTCCAGACGTGCCCCTCAGGCGTGAGCCCAGAAAGAGCGAGGAACCCGTGGCTCTTGCCCTGATTTCAGATGTGCATGTGGGAAGTGTTCAGTTCCTTGAGGAAACATTTTTAAGATTCCTAAAGTGGCTTTCCGGTGAGGTTGGAACCCCGCGCCAGAGGGAACTCGCCTCCAGGGTAAAGTACCTCGTAATCGGTGGCGACCTTGTGGATGGGGTGGGGATTTACCCGGAGCAGAAGGACGAGCTCCTTATAAAGGACATACACCAGCAGTATGCCCGCTTCTCAAACCTTATATCCAGGATTCCGGAGCACATTGAAATTGTGATAACCCCAGGTAACCACGACGCAGCACGTCAGGCAGAGCCCCAGCCGGCAATTGAGGAGGAATTTGCACCCGCGCTCTACGAGGACCCGCGTGTCCACATGGTGGGCAACCCCTGCTACGCTACTGTTCACGGGGTCGAGCTGGTGAGCTATCACGGCAGAAGCCTGGACGACATAATAGCAGGCGTTCCCGGGCTTAGCTACTCCTCACCGGCAAAGGCTATGAAGATTCTGCTGAGGAAGCGCCACCTCTCGCCGATATACGGCGGGCGCGTGCCTCTCGCACCCGAGCTCTTCGACTACCTCCTGCTTGAGGAGCCCCCCGATATTCTCCATATGGGGCATGTGCACACCACGCAGGTGGACAACTACCGGGGCACAGTGGTGGTGAACTCGGGCACCTTCCAGCAGCAGACCAGCTTCCAGAGGAAAATGAACATACACCCAACACCAGGACGGGTTCCGGTAATAGACCTGCACAGCATGCGCACCACCATAATGAGGTTTGGATGAGATGGAGATAGACGAGTACTTCTGCCTTCTGGAGGAGAGGCTCAGGGAAGGACTTGAGATAGCCCAGCGCGCCAGAAGGCTGGGCTTTGACCCTTCGCTGGAGGTGGAGATACCCCTCGCCAAGGACATGGCGGAGCGCGTTGAGGGCCTGGTAGGTCCTCAGGGCGTGGCTTCCAGAGTCAGAGAACTGTGCTCAGAAATGAGTGCCGAAGAGGCAGCCCTAACTATAGCGAAGGAGATAGTTGAGGGCAGGTTCGGGGGCTTCGATTCCAGGGAGGCGGCGGCTGAGCAGGCGCTGCGCACAGCGCTTGCGATTCTTACCGAGGGCATAGTTGCTGCTCCGCTTGAAGGAATAGTTAAGGTTAAGATAAAGAAGAATGCCGACGGGGGCGAGTACCTGGCGATTTACTTCGC
>WANW01000090.1 GCA_015521615.1 Candidatus Hydrothermarchaeota archaeon | reverse complement strand
ATATTTGGCAGAGCCTTTCTCAACACCCTTATATCGGTGACCGCAATTACCACATTTTTATAGGTCATTTCTCAAATCCTCCAAATTTAGTTTTAGTTATACTAAAAACGACATAGTATTTATTTATTTTCCAAATATTTTAATAAAAAAATCTAAAAACCGTCCCAAAAATCTTTGAAACTTTTCCCAACTCCCTCCCAACATCTACCCAAACTGGCTGCCTATCTGGTGCTCAGGTAGATGAAGATGGAGAGCGCAAGGGTTTCAAATACATCTGCTATTAGCCTGTAGTGGTCCACCACATTAGAGGTCTCCACGCCGAATACAAACACCTTTATAATGGGCGCTGCAAAGAAGGTTCTGAAGAACAGTGCCAGGGCGAAGAGCAGGAAACCCAGGGTGAAGGTGGACTTCAACTCAAGGTAACGCTTAAAAAAGATGTAAACCAATACGCTGAGGATGACGAGGTTTATTACGCTGAACACCAGCCTTGCGGTAAGAATAAAGTCGTCCATACCCTTCAGGAAAGAGATGTCAGGGATTAATATATAAGCTTTATTGTATAGATTGTGCTACAGGTAGTTGACCATGAATAAAAAGCTCCTCTGGTGGATTTTCGGCGTGACCAAGGGCGGGGTTGTGAGAGCAAAGATAGTAAAGATACTCCACGAGAGGCCGAGCAATGCCAATCAAATAGCCCAGAAGCTTAAAATGGATTACACAACCGTTAGATACCACCTGAATATCCTTTTAAAGCACGGGATAGTGGAAACTTCAGAGCACACCTACATAGTTATGTATTTTCTCACCGACAAGATGCTGGAGCACTGGGATGAATTTCTCAAGATTTATGAGAAGATCACAGGAGGAGGGAAAGAATGAAAATACTTGTGCCTACCGATGGCTCCTGGGCAGCATATGCCGCGGAGAAGTATGCCGTGGAGCTCTGCAAAAGATGCGGGGGGAAGATTGTTGCGCTCCACGTCTATGACCCGGAAATCTCCATGGAAACCTGGAAGGTGAAGATAAAAAGAGAGCTTCTGGGGAGGATGCAGACAGAAAGCGATACACTTGAGATCATAGATAGAGTAAAGAAGCTGGGAGAAGAGGCTGGCGTTGAGGTGGAGAGTGTCATAATAAAGGGTAAGGGCAGGCCATCGGACGAGATTATAAAGTTTGTGAATCAGCAGGGTGATATCGACCTCATTGTAATTGCACCCACCGGGAAGAGCCACCTCTTTAAGCTATTTCTCGGGAGCACCACTGAGGGTTTGATAAGTGAGCTGGGCAGGCTTCTGCGTGTACCTGTGCTCGTGGTTCCAAAGCCCGACTGAATTCTGAGTATTTAAATGGATATGCGCATTTTTGCAAAACCATTAGTAAAATTTAAATATTGCAATGGTTATCATCTTCCCGATTGTTTCCAAAATTTATCCAAACTCCTCTAGGAGGTAGATAGGAACGTTTGTTTTGTGGTCCCAGGCATCGAAGATTAGTGTTTATAAGGTGCGCAAAAGCTTTGATTTTGACCTCCCCGCTGAAGATGCTGAGGTCTCTGAGCTTGCCCCAAAACCCAATGAGGTGATTGTGCAATGAACCTGGAGAAAGTGATTCCTGCGATTTCCTGGCTGAAGAACTACAAGTCTCGCTATTTCTATTTTGACCTTATTTCCGGGATAAACCTCGGTGTAAGCATGATACCCAAGGCCATGGCCTACGCTCTGGTTGCAGGCCTGCCGCCGATTTACGGCCTATATGCAAGCTTCGTCGCTCCCCTTGTGGCAATACTCTTCGGGAGTAATAAACTCCTATTCACGGGTCCGGTTGGTGTGATGACTGTACTGGTTTTCACTGCCCTTTCACCTCTTGCCGAACCGGGCACGCAGGAGTACATAAACCTCGCAGCAATGTTATCGCTGATAGTTGGGTTCCTTATTCTGCTCATAGCGCTGCTTCGCTTCACCTTCATTCTAAACCTCATATCCCACGCGGCGGTTATAGGCTTTGTAAATGCAGCTGCACTTATAATCACAGCAACACAGCTGAAGTACATCTTTGGCATTCATGTGCCAAAAGAGGAGTATGTAATAATGATGTTCCTGGAGATATTCAGGAGCATCCCAGAAACAAACCTGTATGTGTTTGCTTTGTCAGTAGCCGCCTTTGCCTCAATAATTTTCCTCCATAAGCGCTATCCAAAGCTCCCTGAAACGCTTATAGTTCTTGTCACCCTTACTCTGCTGGTTTACTTTATGAACCTGGAAGAGAAGGGTGTTGAACTCGTGGGCAGCCTGCCCCAGGGGTTGCCAATGCCTGCCCTGCCAGCAGGTGATATCTCCAGAATAGGCACACTCATCGCCTCTGCTGTTGTCATAGCCATTGTGGGTATGACTGAGACCTACTCCATCTCCAAGATAGTGGCCTACAACACAAAGCAGAGAGTGGACTTCAACCAGGAGTTCATAGGTCAGGGGCTTGCAAACATATTCACCGCCTTCTTCAGGGGTTACCCGGTCTGTGGCAGCTTCTCGGGTACGAGCGTCAACTGGTCCAGTGGTGCGCGCACCGGCGTATCTATAATAATCTTCAGCATTCTCGCCCTCCTCTCCATAACAGTGCTCACACCGGTGTTCTACTACCTGCCCAAATTCATGCTGGCTGTGATTGTTATACTTGCGGTGATGAAGCTATTCCAGCCAAGACAGCTCATTGAGATTTACAGGATAAATAAATACGACGGCATTGTGGCAATAACTACCTTCACCGTCTCCATCCTGACGAAGCCTGACGATGGAATAATCGTCGGAATTGTGCTTGCGCTGGCACTCTATGTGTGGAAGACGATGCATACCAGTGTTTACATAGTAACGAAGGATAAGGAAACAGGCTACTTCATAGCCTGCTCTGAGCTTACAGAGTCTGGCTGCGAGCAACTCCTCATACTCAAACCCGAAGGTCCTATGATATATGTCAACGCAGAGCACATGCGTGACGAAATCCTCCGTCTGGTGAACAGCCACAAAAAAGCGAGATGCGTGATCCTAGACATGGCGGCGGTGTACTACATGGATACCTCGGGTATAGACGCTTTAAAGGACCTTATTGAAGAGTTGCACAAGAAGAACGTGAAGCTTCTGCTTATACACGTGGAAGATGAAGTGCTTAATGCGATTGCAAAGGAAGGGCTAATCGAACAGATAGAGATACACGAGACAAAAAAAGAGGCAATTTCCAGCGCATTTAAGCATCTGGACAAAAGTATATGTAAGGAGTGCGACAAAGATATATTCAGCGAGTGCAAAGAGAGGAGGTGAAATTTTTGAATATACTGCTCCTGGTGTGTCCCCCTTACTCAGAAACTGAAAAGCTCCTGAAGGTTGCCGAGAGGGTCAGTACCGCCCTGAATGGCAGAATAACAGCACTCTGCGTGAGGAGTGAGATTGCGCAAAAGTACTACTCGCCCTTCAGCATCCAGCTCGGGAAGGTGGATAAGGAAGAGGAGAAAAAGGTGTTTGAGGAGATAACCCGGATACTGGGTGAAGATGTCGTAAAACTCAGCCGTGGAGGTGAGCTGGTCTCCCAGGTACTCGATGAGATTGAGAAGGGCGGCTATGACATGCTCATATTTGGGGATGTCGACAGGAAGCTGACAAAGAAGATTGCAGAGTACTCCCATGTTCCCACCCTTATATACCGGCGCGGAGAACAGCTTTCCCGCTTCCTTGTGTGCACCGACGGAAGTGAGCACTCCCTCCGTGCTGCGCGCTTCGCTGGCAGGCTTGCAAAGGCTATGAAGGCGAAGCTTACCCTACTTTCTGTAGCCAAAAGTGAGGAGGAGCGTTCTCTCGCAGAAGACGCAATACGCAAGGCAAAAGAGGCGCTTGCAGAGGTGTCTGTCAGCGAAGTGGAAGAAAAAGTCGAAACAGGAAAGGTGAGGGAGGTAATACTCGCAGAGGAGAAAGGTTATGACCTGCTTGCGCTTGCCCCCCGGGGGCTGAGCAAGCTGGAGCGAGTGGTCCTGGGGCATGTCTCTCTGCACGTGCTGGAAAAGGCCGAGAGCAACATACTACTCGTCCGTTAGACTAATAAAGCAGGGCAGCTTTTAACCACAAACACATTTGTCTCCGCATGTGCCACCAGTGCCATGGAGACATGTCCCATAAGTAAACGCTGCAATTTGCTCAAACCTCTGGAACCCAGAAGTACCAGGTCATAGCTTTTTGTCTCCTCCAGTATAGAATCCCTGACCCTGCCCACCTTCACCCGGGTCTCCACCTTGACCCCCTGCTCCCGGGCAATCTCCTCACCCTCATCCAAATTTTTCTCTGCAATTTCTCTGAGCTCCTTCTCACGCGCCACAGAAAGCAGTGTGAGCCTTGCATTCATCTTCCTAGCAAGGTATGCGCCAAGCTTAACAGCACAGTTCGCAAGTTTGGAGCCATCTGTGCAGACGAGTATATTTCGAATCTCAACCTCCCTCCTCACCACGAGCACAGGCGCCCTTGAGTACTCCGCCACCTTGCCAGAGACGCTGCCGAGTATTGAACGCTGAATTCCGGTGCTACCTGAGGTGCCAACTGCGGCAAAGTCGTAGCCCCCGCTTTCAATCTCATGCACAATCTCTCTGGCGGGGTCTCCGATGACGTACTTCGTCTCAACCTCTATTCCGTATTTGCTCAGGGTTGCACACACCATCTCAAAAACCTTCTCAGCAACCCACTCAACACCGAACATGTTTGCTATTGTCTCACCTTTGGGTCCAGCTGGAATATTCAGCAGAGAGAAGTATCTCTTTGGCACCTCAGGTGCGACATATATAGCCGTGGCCTTTCCACCCATAGCCTTAATAACCTGTCCCGAAACCACAAGCAGGCTATTCAGATGCTCCGCGGGGTACACACCAAGCAAAAATCTCGGTCTCATTTTAATAACCTCCAATACCCGCAAACTCCCTTGCCCTTTCGAGCAGGCCATCCGGGAACCCAACAATGCTGTACACCAGCACAAAGGTGAATATCCACATTATTACAAGGCTCAGCAGGAATATGCCCATGCCGTACTTTATGAAGTCACTGGCGCTGAGCATGCGCTCTCCTGTGTCTGGATACCTGCCCAGAGCGTAGACTATAACGTTGTTCGGCGTGCCTATCACGAGGATATGGGCAAAGCTCGTTGCAAAGGCTGTGGCAAGTCCTACGGCCCAGGGTTCGGCAGGATTGCCGCTCAGCAGGCCCATGGGCAGAGTTATTGGACCCAGAAGTGCAGTTGTTGCAGCATCGCTCATAAAGTTGGTTATCACACCACTGAGCAGGCTGACAAAGACCCAGAGCATAAGCCCACTGGGCTCCACAATGCTTGACATTAAATTCATAAAACTCTTCGCCAGCCATAGCGCTGCACCTGTTTCCTTCATGAATGCACCCAGGCCGAGGGCACCGATGTAAACAAACCATGCATCCCAGGCTATGCCCTTCAGCATGCGCTCCCAGTTGATTATCCTGAGAAATATGGGTGCAAGCATTGCAAACAGCGAAGCAGCGCCTAGACCACCAATCTCAAAAAGTTCACCAAATACCCAGCCTATGATTGTTATCACCAGTACGAGTGCCACCAGCTTTTCATCCCTGCTCATCGGTCCGCGTTTTCGAATCTCCTCTTTTATCGCCTCAATGCCCGGGGTAAGGTCCCTTACCCTAGGCCTGAACACAATCATTGCGTAAACACCCACTGCAACACCAAGCACCGGCACCATGGGCAGGCCGTAGAGCATCCACTGGGCAAAGCTCATGGGCACGCCAAAATGTTCAAAATACTGAAGCATTATGGCATTTCTCGCACCCGCCGCAGGGGAACCCACCCCTCCTACATTCATAGCCCACGTAAGTGTCAGGAGGAGCATTTTCGCAAGCACTGGATCGTGGACCACCTCACCGCGCCTGCTGGCAGCACGCACGGCACCATAGTAGATGCTCGCCATAACAGGTGCGAGAAAAGCAGCAAGAGCGTGAGCAGATATAAAGGCGCCGACAACCGGCATAATTATAGCAATTGCAAAAATAGGCCCGCGAAAGCCATGCGCCCACCCGAGAATTGAAGCTGCAATCCGGCTGTGCAGCCCGACCTCAGAGACTATGTAGCCTAGAGCTAGAACGCCCAGTATAAAAAATACCGCATCTCCCATGAAGTTCTTTGCTATATCGCTGGGACTTGGACCGTCAAGCACAAACACATAACCTGTCATTGGAATAAGCATGGCCGCAGCACCTATTGGCACCGCCTCTGTGGCAAAGAAAATCACCGACATTAATACGAGGGCTATCACAACCTTTGCCTTGAATGCTGCCTCCTTGGCAACGTGGTCCAGCCAAGCGTCATTCTTTGCTATCTTGGCACGCCACTCCTCCCTTGAGAGTATGATCTCATCGATGAGCTTTATCTTTTCATCCTCATCCTTAGCTATGGAAAGGAGTTCATCAACCTTCTTTCTGTCCTCTTCCGGCAGAACTATCTTTCCAGTCTCATAGAAATAGAGGAAGTCCCTTGCATTACCAACGATCTTCTTCTCCACAAACATTCTCTCAGCATACTCATTCTCCCTGACGACCTCATAGAGTCCCTCAGGTGTTGGAAATGAGATAATAGCCAAAAATGCCAGAAATCCGATAGATGTCCATGTTTTTTTATGCACCAGCAAACCGGGGTGGTCAACACTATGCCCCGCTTCTACCATTTAGATACCTCCTTTTGTGATATTTTACCGCTTAAAAATTGGTTTGCCACTATTTAAATACAGTGGTTGTCACTGCGATAAGCCTGCAAATATACTGGCAAAACCAATATCCCACAAAAACAGATAGATGGGAAAAATTACTTCCAAAACAAATATATAGTTGAGCAATTTCATATACCAGACCATCTATCGTCGGAGAGTAGTACACATGGAGCCGGCTCAGATATTCGCTGTTGTGGTGCTTCTGGTTTCCTATGCGCTGATTGTCACAGAAAAGGTGCACCGCACAGTTGCAGCCCTTATGGGGGGAGCACTTATAATTGCCCTTGGCCCATATTTCGGGCTTATCGACAGGGAAAGCTACCCCAGCGAGATCCACTTCATGAGAGAGGCGGTGGACTGGAACACCATAGGCCTGCTCCTGGGGATGATGATAATAGTGGGCATCCTCAAGGACACGGGCATATTCGAATTTATCGCCGTAAAAACTGCAAAGCTCTCAAAGGGCGACCCATGGAGAATAATGCTGCTCTTCGCAGCTACTACAGCCCTGCTTTCTGCCTTCCTAGACAATGTAACGACGGTGCTTCTGATAGCCCCCGTTACTGTTAGCATCACCCTCAGCCTGAGGCTCAACCCGGTGCCCTTTTTGATATCAGAGGTACTGGCCTCAAACATAGGCGGAACAGCCACACTTATTGGTGATCCTCCGAATATAATAATAGGAAGCGGAGCCGGGCTCAGCTTCAATGAGTTCATTATAAACCTCGCGCCGATTGTAATCGTGGTGTTTATTATTTCACTGTTTTTCCTGAGGTATGTTTTCAGGTCGCATCTCTCACAGAAGCCGGAGAACATAGATGAGGTTCTTGCGATGAACGAGTGGGACCAGATTAAAGACCCCGTGCTCTTGAAGAAGTCCCTTGCAGTTCTGGCCTTTGTCATAATCCTGTTCTTCCTTCACTCCGCCCTGCACCTTGAGCCATCCACTGTCGCCCTTCTTGGCGCTGCCCTGCTTCTGCTTTTGAGCTTTGAACACCCTGATAAGGCTCTGCATCAGGTGGAGTGGGGTGTGTTGCTATTCTTTGCCGGGCTGTTTGTGATCGTAAAGGGTGTTGAGGAAGCTGGCTTGATAGAAAAAACAGCCCACTATGCAGTGGAGCTAACTGGCGGAAATCTGGTCGTTGCGATGTTTGTAATCCTGTGGGTCTCAGCAATTGCCAGTGCAATAATAGACAACATTCCCTTCACGGCAACAATGGTACCGCTGGTACACAGCATGAGCTCAAGTCCAGAGCTGGCATCGCAAATAGCCCAGCTTGATGGAAATCCTCTGTGGTGGGCCCTCGCTCTGGGTGCCTGTCTGGGCGGGAACGGTACGCTGATAGGTGCCTCGGCAAATGTGGTTGTCGCCGGTATCAGCGAACGAATGGGGTATCCCATATCCTTCAAGGAGTTTCTGAAGTACGGGGCACCTATAACTTTCCTCTCTGTGCTGATCTCCGGGGTACTTCTTTATGTTAAAACCTTTATAATATAGGTGAGGAGGAAAATGAAGATACTCGCTGCGCTGAAGTTTTCAGACGAGAAGAATCCCGTGGTGGAAACGAGTATAAATTTTGCGTGCCATACCAAGGCACAGCTCCGCTTTCTGCATGTTGTGGACAGAACACCTCTCAAGAGAAGCTTTGTCAGAGAGATGCCAGAGAGCATGAAGGAGTATCTGGTGAGGAGAGGGGAGGAAATACTGAAGAGTGCGAAGAAACATGCAAAGACCTGCGGAATTTCTGTTAAAACAGAACTCCTTGAGGGCGTTCCCGAGGAAATTATACTGAAAGAAGCAGAGAAACACGACCTCCTGATTATGCGTTCCAGGGTCTTCAGCCCATCGGAGAAGCTCGGAAGTGTGGTCGAACGCGTGCTGTCCAAGGTTACAAAGCCAGTGATGTTGGTGAATGAGACACAGGTGAACTTCGATGTTTGCTTAGTGCCAGTTGATGGCTCTGATGCCTCATTTAAATCTCTTTATGAGATAAAGAACAGAAGCGAAACATACAACTTCAAAAAGATCATTATTCTTCTGATTCACAGTAAAAGTAAAGAAGAAGTGGTTAAGGAGGAAGTGTCCAAGGACTCCAAGAAGGAAATTCTTTCCGGAACAGGTGAGCTTGACCTGTATGAACATCGCGTTATAATAGAGGCAGCTGAAAGCATAGTCGAAAACGCCGCCCCGGAGGTGGTGTCAGAGGTCGTTCACATAACACATGGGGACATTGCAGATGCTATTTTGGAATATTCTAAAGAGAAGCAGGTGGATTTAATATTTATGGGGATGACGGGAAAAGGAAGAATCTCGCGCTTTTTCATGGGTTCTGTTTCACGAAAGGTGGCGTCTTTTTCCAAGATACCTGTGGTTATCTTCCCCGAGGCGTATGTGCCCGATTAAAAAGAAAAAGCAGAGGAATCAGTCCTCTTCGTCATCCTCCTTTTTATCCGGGTCAAAATCCAGATATTCTTTCATCTCTCCCGGAAATATCTCTATTACCTCATCACCACGCTTTAGGTGGGTGTAAACCACCTCAAGATAATCCTCAAACTTCACCTTGTACTTCTCATAAAAGTCAGGCAAATCACGTGGGAAGTTTATCCATCGGGGGTTCTCCACCTTGACCTCGACAGTTTCGTTGATCTCCTGAATCAGGTTCTTCCTTTCGTCGAAGTGACGGCGCACCTCAAATACAAGTACATCTCCAGGCTTTATGTCGTAGGTGTTTTTCATGGTGTAGTTTATGTACATCTCGTCGTCGCTCTCTATGCGATTTATCTCCCTGAGTGGCATCGCTTTCGCCTCCCTTAACTTTTTCTTACCAAAGTTAGCTAAACTATCTTAACCTGTTAAACTTTGGAGGCATGACAATGGCGGAGTTACCCACGGTACCCTATCATCCCACACCCCATGACAAGGCCAAGGAGCTTTTATCCCTTGCGGAACTTAGCGAGGGCGAGGTTCTCTTCGACTTGGGCTGTGGCAAGGGGAATATACTGATAGTCGGGGCAGAGGAGTTCGGAGCAAGATGTGTTGGAATAGAGAAAGATGCAGAGCTGGTAAAGGAGGCGCGAGAAGAGGTTAAGAGGCGTGGATTAGAGGGGCAGGTAGAGATAATCCATGGGGATATTTTTGCCCCCGAGTTCTGGGCACACCTGGGCGGCGAGGGCAAAGCTGTTGTGCGAAATGCTGATGTCGTGGCAATATACCTCAATTTCGAGATGCATGAGGTGCTCAGGCCCATGCTAGAAAAGGAGCTGCGTGAGGGCGCTCGTGTAGCCAGCTTTGAGTTCTTTGTCCGTGGCTGGAAGATTTATAGGGAAAAGCCGATGATGTTTGTTTTTAAGAAGGGGGATGGATTTTAGATTCCAGAGGATGCACAGGAAGTTGAGGCGTAGTAATAGAAAACATTTTATACTATGATGTATAATAATAAACTGCGGGCTCGGTAAGAGCTCGGTGGCGCTGCTTCGGCAGCAACACCGGCACAGGCCTCCTCTCTGAGGAGAGTTCTGTGTGAGAGGAAGGCTCCTCTACCTCTTTGAGGTAAGAGAGCCAGACTCTCGGTCTTGCCGAGCCCGCTCTTATTTTTATACCTTTCTTCTGTGAAGCTCCTCTGCCAGCATTGGCAGAAAAACACCTATGTCTGTGACAACGCCAAGAGCCTGGGCTGTGCCCCGGTCTGTGAGCTTTGTCACCGTGGCCGGGTTTATGTCAACGCATATTGTTTTAACATTGCTAGGCAATATATTGCCCACAGCAATGCTGTGCAGCATTGTGCACATCATTAGCACCAGACCCACACCCTTCAGATGGCGGCGCATCTCGCGCTGAGCCTCGAGCACATCGGTTATGACCTCTGGTAGCGGGCCATCGTCACGAATTGAGCCGGCGAGTACATAGGGTATCCCCCGCTTTATAACCTCGTACATTATCCCAGCCTTAAGCTTTCCCTGCTTAACAAGCTCCTCTATTCCACCTGCTTTCATGACTTCATTTATCGCGTAGAGATGATGGCGGTGACCTCCCTCCGCAGCTCTGCCAGTTTTGATGTTTACCCCAAGCGAGGTACCGAAGAGCTGGGCCTCTATATCGTGTACAGCAAGAGCATTGCCAGCGTAGAGCACATCGATGTAACCCTCGCGTATCATCCTCGCCAGCGCAGGAGCAGCGCTGGTGTGAACTACCGCAGGACCAACGACGGCAAGCACCTTCTTGCCCGAGCGCTTCACCTCGAGTATTGCATCGGCAATCTGCCTTATCAATGGCTCAGCCGGCTTTTCGCTGCTCACACTGCTGCGCATAAACTCAAACACGGAGAAACCGCGCGGTCTCTCGGGCGGCTCAATACGAATTCCGCTCTGCCCGACCACGACGAGATCCCCCTTCTTGATCTCGCCTATGGGTTTGCAGTAGGCACGCTTCTTCTCGGGTTCGACCACTATGGCGGTGTCCATCTCAATGTTCTCCACCTCCACCCACTCACCATCAATAAGCACGTAGGTGGGGTGGTTGGTGGTGGAGTAGAAGCCATCTGGTAGGGTCCTGTCTTTCGGAGCAGGCTTCAGCTTCAGCTTTTCAACTTCAGGAACCCTTGCCCCAACTTTCCGCAGCTCCCCAAGGATTTCATCCAGCAGCTTTCTTGTCTTCGCTTTTACCAGTATTCTGGCATAACTAGGGTCGGTCTTGTGCTTGCCTATGTCGAACTGAAGCACCTCAAAGTCGCCGCCCATGTCCATTATGGTATCAAAAACCTTGGGCAGGATGAAGGAGTCTATTATGTGCCCTTTAAGCTCAATCTCTCGCACTGCCACCATGCTACCACGCAGAGGAGTATATATACCTGGTTATTAATAACTTTTCTCATGCGGGCAAGGATAAACCTCAGGCTCACCATGGAGAGCGGTCAGCCACCGGAGTTCTTCTGGAATAAGGAGGGCGAAAGATACTGGCGTGAGCTTAACCAGCGCCGCTGCTACCTCTGGCAGCAGGGTGAGGAGCTGTATTATCAGGGCTGCAACGAGAGCTATGTGCGCGAGTTTCTCAGGCTGGAGGACGACCTGGAGGAGATTTACGCGGTTATATCGGCCGGAGATGGGGTTATGGAGCGAGCCATTGAGCGCTTCCGGGGCCTAAGAATAACAAAGAACGACCCCTGGGAGACACTGGTCGCCTTCATCTGCTCCATAAACAACAACATTCCCAGAATAAGGAGGAATGTGCAGTGCCTCCTACAGGGTGGGCGAATTCCGCCGGCGGAGGAGCTTGCCAAGGCTGAACTTTCCAGCGCAAAGCTCGGTTTCAGGGAGGGGTACCTCAAAGCCACCGCAGCGAGAGTCGCCAAAATTGACTTTCATGCGATTGGAGAGCTGAGCTATGAAGAAGCCAAGCAGGAGCTGATGAAGCTTCGTGGCGTGGGGGAGAAGGTGGCGGACTGTGTGCTTCTCTTCGGCTTCGGCTACCTTGAAGCTTTTCCCGTGGACGTGTGGATCGCTCGCGCAATGCGCGCCTACTACGGCATCACCAACGTTAGGGAGATGCGCCGCTTTGCCCGTGAGAGGTGGCACCCCTACGAGGGCTACGCCCAGCAGTACCTCTACATGCTCGCAAGGGAGGAGAGACCGAACCGCAAAAGGTAGAGTAAATACTTCAGTTTCAGCCGCCCAAATCCAGCAGCCACTTCCACAGCGGCACGAATTTTATTTTACCTTTCCTCCCAAACCAGGAAATTTCCCTCTCATCCTCATAATCCCATGTTATAACCTTCAACTCCTTACACCGTAACAACTCTCCGGCTTTCAACAAACCTCTTATCTCTCTGTGGTCAATTTCATCAAAAGCACTGGCATAGGTAACCTGAATCAGCTCTTTAACATGCGTGCCATCGTTAACCACGAAATCCACCTCATGACCTTGAGTGTCCTTGAAGTAGAAAATCTCAATCAAAGCGTTCTTGTTGGTTTTCCTGAGAAGTTCCAGAAAAACAGCGTTTTCCATTCTTTTTCCGGTATCCTCTGAAAATCCAAGCACAGTGCTCAATCCCAGATCACACACATATATTTTTTTCGGCCAAGATTTTCTCGAGTAAACACTCCTGTTGTATCTCTCGACAAAGAACACACTCATGGTTTCCGGAAGTTTGTCAACATAATCATAAACCACATTTTTTACATTTCCTCCAATCTTCGAGTTCACAAAGCCTGCTATTTTCCTTATGCTGACTTCCTTGGAGAAATTCTGAAAGCAGAACTCGAATATGAACCTTGCAACATCTATGCTCTTCAGCTTAAACCTCTCCACGAAATCTTTGTACAGTATGGTTGTGTAGTAACTCTTGAGTATTTCATCCCTGTCCTTTCTTGTTACTGCTCCGGGATATCCTCCCCACAGGAGATATTCCTCAAGAAGTCTTATTATTTCAGCCTTTCTGGTTATTGAAATTCTTTCGTAGGAGAAGTTCTTAAACTTCAAAAATTCTCCAAAGCTCAGAGGCAGAAGTATGTAGTTTATACTTCTCCCTCTCAGCTGAGTCGCAATTTCCCTGCTCATGAGTTTTGAGGACGATCCAGAGATTATGGTTTTGTAACCAGAGTCTATCAGACTTCTCACAAGCCTGTTCCAGTCCTCAACCACCTGAACCTCATCAAGCATCACCACCTCTGCTCTCGAATTTACAAGGGATATTATCTCAAAAACGTCTTTGTGAGTTACATCAGCGAAGGCAGCATGTTCAAAATCAAAGTAGACAGTTTTATCCAAATTCTTAAAGAACATGTCCAGAAGAAGAAATGTCTTGCCTGCCCTTCTCGGCCCTACTATGGCTATTGCAAACTCTTTTTTTGGCGTTATCTTCAGGTCCCTCTCCTTTATTTCCTCTCTCTTCTTCTCCAGCCTCTCGTAAAACTCAAACACCAGTTCCCTATCGTACATAGTGTAACTTTTTTAGTGACAAAAATATAAAAAAGTTTCGCTGTTATTGTGCTATATTCAGCAACCACCTCCACAAGGGCACGAACTTTATCCTGCCTTTCCTCCCAAACCACGAAATTTCCCTCTCATCCTCATAGTCCCATGTTATGACCTTCAACTCCCTGCACTTCAGCAGATCCCCTGCCTTAAGCAGGGCTCTTAATTCCCTGTGATCAGCCTCATGTCCCTGGCTATGCCTGAAATAGAACACCTCCGTCTCCGGCTTGAAATAACTTCTCCTCCTCATCAACTCAACTGCAACAGCATTTTCCATCAGTTTGCCAGTGTTTTCAGTTATTTTAAATCCGATCGCGTTCACCAGCCCGTTGTCAACGGAGTAAACTTTTTCGGTGCTGAAGACTGCTCTTTGAGTTTTGGTGGTGGCACCTCTTTTAGTTCCAGCCACACTCTTCAAACTCCTGTAGGTGAACTCAGAGGCGGAGTTGCTCACAAGGTATCTTGCCAGTTTTACTATGCTTTCTTTTTTCTTCAAACCCGCCCTTACAACCGCATCCCTGATTACAAAGTCGTTGAAGATCTGTCTTATCATTCTGTTTCCAAAGGAAAACCTCTCCGGAAATCCGCCGTTAATCAGGAAATCCTCAATATACGAAATTATCTCAC
>WANW01000089.1 GCA_015521615.1 Candidatus Hydrothermarchaeota archaeon | reverse complement strand
TATATATGTAGAGTGGAGGTGAAAGCATGGAAATAAGCATGAGCAGGCGTGAGTTCATAAAAACCTCGGCGGCGACCGCTGCAATGCTTGCCGCAGGTATGAGTGTTCCAGCTATGGCGGCGCAGGGTGATGGAGAGATAAGCTTTGGCCGTGCACAGTGCAGGTTCTGTGGCACCGGCTGCACAGTGCTCGTGGGTGTGCGCAACGGCAGGGTGGTAGCCGTCAAGGGCGATGCCAACTCGCCAATAAACTTCGGCAGACTGTGCATGAAGGGCTACTCTCTGCCCCACATAATGTACGGGGGCGGCGGCAAGGAGCGCCTGACGAAGCCAATGGTGAGGCAGCCCGATGGTAGCTTCAAGGAGGTAAGCTGGGAAGAGGCACTGGATCTGATCGCAGATACCTTTGCCAAGTATATCCAGGAGTATGGCCCGGACAGCGTTGCCTGGTATGGCTCAGGACAGAATACCACCCAGGAAGCGTACGCTGCCAACAAGCTGTTTAAGGGCATAATTGGCACCGCCAACGTTGAGGGTAACCCCAGGCTGTGTATGGCTTCTGCAGTAGGAGGGTACCTCAACACCTTTGGCGCAGATGAGCCCGCTGGCGCGTACGACGACATAGATTATGCAGATACATTCTTCATAATTGGCTCAAACATGGCGGAGCAGCACCCCATGCTCTTCCGCAGAGTTATAGACAGAAAGAGTGCCTATCCGGACAGAGTACGTGTCATTGTAGCGGACCCGCGTACAACACCCACCGCCAGGTACGCAGACCTTCACCTTAAATTCAAACCAGGTACAGACATGTATCTCCTCAATGCAATGGCTTATGTTATAATAGAGGAGGACCTGGTCGACTACGAGCATCTGAAGTACTGCACCTTTGCAAAGGGGCTGGGCAAGGGCGAGGCTCTCGACTTTGACGCCTTCAGGGAATTCCTGAAGGATTACACACCGGAGAAGGTGGAGGAGATAACGGGTGTTCCTGCAGAGGACATACGCCTGGCCGCAAAGTGGTTCGGGCGCAGGGGCTACTCTACGCTGAGCATGTGGACCATGGGCTTAAATCAGCGCACCCAGGGTGTGGAGCTCAACTGTCAGGTGCATAACCTGCATCTGCTTACCGGCAAGATAGGTAAGCCAGGCTGCGATTCCCTGAGCTTAACAGGACAGCCCAACGCCTGCGGAGGCACGCGCGAGCAGGGTGGCTTAACTCACATCCTGCCAGGCCACCGGAAGGTTGCAAATGAGCAGCACCGCAAAGAGGTCGCCGAGGTATGGGGCGTGCCTGTTGAGCAGATGCCCACCAAGCCGACAGGGCCAGCGGTCAACATGTTCATGCGCCTGGAGAAGGGCGAAATAAAGGCGATCTGGATAAACACAACCAATCCCGCGCAGAGTTTGCCCAATGCAGACCGCTACCGCGAGGCAATGCGCAAGGCGTTTACCGTGGTGAGCGATATATATCCCAACCGCACAACAGAAGTGGCGACGGTGATTCTGCCCAGCGCCATGTGGGTGGAGAAAGAGGGCATAATGGGTCAGACAGACAGGAGAAGTCAGTTCACACCAAAGCTGGTTGACCCGCCAGGCGAGGCGAAGCCTGACTTCTGGCAGATTAACGAGGTCGCCAGGCGCATCGCCGAGAAGCTGGGCAGAAAGACAAAGTACGCGGTAAGGGACAGGAAGGAGCCCGTAAAGATTCTGGAGACCATCGAGATTTATGGCCTGGGCTTCTACGATGACCCGAGGGTTAAGAAGGGAGAGATGACACCAGAGGAAGCTGCCTGGAATGAATACAGAGTACTGACGAAGGGCAGGGATGTTGACCTCTACGGCGCAACCTACGAGAAGCTCAAAGCCCATGCAGGCGGCGTACAGTGGCCTTGCCCGAGCACAGACTTTGAGAACCGCGGCAGCAATAAGCGCTACATCTCCCGCGAGTATGCTATAAAGGTCTTTGGCAGGGACAAGAAGAGGTATGCCACTGGCTATGTTACGCTCTACGACCAGCACCTGGAGGAGGAAGGCTACCCAGGCCCGATAAACTACTACGGCAAGAAGGGCAAGGCGGTGATTCGCGCTCTCACACCGACCGTAGACTACGAAATGCCAGATGCAAGCTATCCCTTCGTGCTCAACACAGGCAGGGTTATTGAGCACTGGCACACCGGCACAATGACAATGCGTGTACGCCTGCTGCGTGAGCTTAATCCAGCGGCCTACGTTGAGATCCATCCAAGCGATGCTGAGAAGCTCGGTGTAAAGAGCGGTGAGAAGCTTATGCTTATATCACCGCGCGGCAGCATAGTGCTCCCCGCATGGGTAACAGAGCGCGCCCAGCCTGGCATGGTATTCGTGCCATGGTTCGACGAGACCAAGCTCATCAACGACCTTACTGTAGACGTGCCCGAGAGCTGGTCAAAAGCGGCTGAGCCTGATTACAAGGTGTGCAAGATAAGGGTGGCAAAAGCCACCTGAACCTCTTTTTATTTTTAAAAGAGCTGGTTTTTTAAAATTTATTTTACAGTTATTTTAATAAATTATTGATTGTAAATATATAAAATAAAAATGCTCGGGTGTGTTAAATGCGCTTGGCGGTACTGTTTCTTCTGACAATGCTGATACTCGCGGGGTGTGTGGAAAAAGAGGAAGCGGTGGTGGCTACAGAGAAGAAACCACTGAGCAAGGAGGTTTCTGAAGCCCTGCCTCAGGAGGAAAAAGTTGAAAAAAGAGTGGGAATCACAATAGCCGATATACTTAATAACCCAGCTGCCTATGAAGGAAAAGAAGTAACACTGCGCGGTATCGCCACACCCGGCCTGGCCTTTGAATTTGTGGATGAGCAGCCATATCTGCTGAGCGATGGTACAGGGGAGATATGGGTTATTACCAGAGGTGTAATGCCAGCGCAGGGGGCAGAGGTAACAGTGAGAGGAGAGGTGGTGGTACCCTACCAGATTAAGGGCCGCCACTATGAGGTTGCGATTATTGAAATTGAAAGGGAGGAAGAGTATTGAGGCTGAGCAGGAGGGGCTTTATAAGGAGTTCTGCTCTGCTGTGGCTCGGCTTTTTTGGGTTTAAGATGAGAAAAGAGGCACCCGTTCTTCGTCCACCCGGAGCGACGCGTGATTTTCTTGCACGCTGCATACGCTGCGGCAAATGCGGTGAGGCCTGTCCCTATGATTCCATAAAGTTTTTCGATATAAGCGCTGGTGCAAACGTTGCAACACCCTACATAAACCCCCTTGAGACGCCGTGTTACCTCTGTCTTCAGCGTACCGGCGAGGGCAAGGACGAGCCTCTCAGCGAGTTCCTGCTCTGTGGCGAAGCCTGCCCCACGGGTGCGCTGAAGAAGATTAGAAACGACAGGGATACGCTGCTCTCTTTGCCTGATGAGCTGAAGATAGGCGTTTCTGTGCTGAACCGCGATATTTGCCTTGCCTGGCAGTACGATTCCTGTGGGGAGTGCTACTACAACTGCCCTCTGCGCGACGACGCCATGCTGGATTACCCGCCAAACGAGGTTATCAAAGGTGCGGTAGGGATTCGCCCCTATGTTAATGAAAAGCACTGCGTTGGCTGTGGAATGTGCAACTACGTTTGCCCGGTAAATGAAAAAATTGCACGTGCCACCATGGAGCCCGGCAGGAAGCTTACATACTTTGAGGAGCGCTATGCAGCAATGGTAAGAAATGTAATAGGCAAAGCGGGACGTGGAGTGAGGCTCCCGGCAGTACGTGTGGTAAAGAGGGTGTAGAATTTATGAAGATAAAGGTAATAAGACGGGTGGTGCAGCTTGCTGTACTTGCTGTGCTTATAGCTGTACCCATCTACGCCCAGAACCCCATAGAGTGGGCACCCTCGCGCATAGCTCTGGGGGAGCTTCCACCACCCAGGGTTTCCAGGGTATGGGGTGATACCTGGAGCTTCAGCTTCTATGGTATAACTATAACACATCCACTGGCAGCGCTGGAGGCGGTTCTAGCTGCAAAGGTGGTTTACCTCCCACTCCTGATGGCAGCGCTCTTCCCCCTGATAATTACACTGCTTTTGGGCAGAATTTTCTGCTCTTGGTTGTGTCCTGTTGGCTTCCTGCTGGAGCTGAATCAGAGGCTCAGAGGTTTTCTCAGGAAAAAGGGTATAGCAAGGGATGTAAGGCTGCGGGACTACCGCTACCACTTACTCGGATTTTCTTTAGTGCTTACCTTCTTTTTTGCCACGCCTGTGGTTTCTGCCTTTGACCCACCTCATGTGTTCGGGAGAGAGCTTTTCTATCTTTTTACCTATCATAGTGTAAGTCTAGGGGGCATTACCCTGCTTGCTGGAATCTTTATATTTGAAGCCCTCGCCTCTGAGCGTGCGTGGTGCCGCTCCTTCTGCCCAGCGGGAGGATTTCTTTCCCTATTAGGGGCTAAAAGGCTTCTCAGGATACAGAAGAAAAAGGAGCGCTGCATACTCTGCGGAGAGTGCAACATCGCATGCCCATACAATCTTCGCCCTGTTGAGCTGGGTATAGATAAGGATTTTAATGATAAAACCTGTGATAACTGTGGGCTGTGCAGGGATGCATGCCCTGCCGGGGCCCTGTACTACACCATAAGGAGGTGAAAGTGTTGCCGGTATCCGGAGCTGTTGTTGTGCCTGTGCCGGGCAAAGAGGAAGAGGTAGAGAAAGGTCTCAGGGCTCTACCCGGCGTTGAGGTTAAAGGCAGGGGGAACAAGGGTATTGCCGTTGTGATGGAGGGCAGGTCAACAAAAGAGCTGAAGAAGCTGTCTGAGGAGATAGAGAAGTGGGACAACGTTGTGGACTTCCAGCTTGTATACCTGAATGTGGAGGACGAGGTGGAGTGAGCAGGCTGAGCTTTGTTGGCACGCCTTGCCAGATTCAGGGGCTAAGAAAAGCCCAGGCTTTAGGTGACCTGCTTGAGAATAACTGGGCAAACAGTGTGAGCCTGGCCATAGGTCTATTCTGCATGGGCAACTGGAGCTACCCCTGCATAAGGGGCTATTTTGAGAAGCATGGAATTGGGCTTGAAAAGGTGACAAGGATTGAGATCTCCGGCTATGATGTTGAGGTCTCTCTCAACGGCAGCAAGATTGTGTTGCCCCTGACAGGTTTGAGAAAGTATGTCAAGCTCGCGTGTAAGCTCTGTCTGGACTTTGCCTCTGAGCTAGCAGACATAAGTGTGGGCAGCATTGGCTCACCCCACGGGTGGAGCACAGTAATTGTGCGCTCTGAGCTGGGAGAGAAAGTGGTCACTGGGGCAGAGGCGGCAGAAGAGATTGAAGTGCGCGAAGTTGGCGAGGAACAGCTTGCTAAGCTCGCTGAGGTTGCCAGAAAGAAGATTGAGAGAAATACCAGAAGAATTCTGGGAAGGATACGCCAGGGGATGTCCATACCCCACTTCAATACGAGAGATGCACAAAACCTTGAGGAAATTCTATCCCTTGCCAAGAACAAGAGCTTTGATGAGTTATGGAATGAGATAGTAGCCACTGGATTGTGCGACGCCTGCGGTGCATGCAGCGCTGCGTGTGAGCACATAGAGATGAGGAACGGCCTGCCGAGACTTAAAAAGCGCTGCCCCCAGGATTGCAACAGGTGCTACCTTGCCTGCACACGCACCGCACTGCCTGTTAGAGCACTGGAAAGGAGCCTCAACCTGGGAGATGCCTACAGGCAACACCTGGGCAGGTACAGACGCGTGCTTGCAGTACGCGCCACAAGTGATGATCTACTCGACCGTGCACAGAATGGTGGCGCTGTCACCGCACTGCTTAAATTTTCTTTAAACATAGGTCTTGTGGATGGAGTGGTGCTCACCTGCAGAGGTGAAGAATGGGAGCCCCGTGCTGTTTTCGCTAGAAATGGTGCGGAAATCTCCAATTGTGCAGGCAC
>WANW01000088.1 GCA_015521615.1 Candidatus Hydrothermarchaeota archaeon | reverse complement strand
TTCTCCGCACTTCTTCTCATAACCCTCGGGCTTGAGCTGCTCGGAATAAGGCCAGGGATAAGCGCAGCTGAGGTGGCAAAGGTTGGGCTCGCCGTAGCAGCGACCTACTCCCTGCTCCACCTTCCGGGCAAGGTGGAGCTTGTGGTTGAGCGCGGCACCCTCAAGCTGGTGCTGCTCTCCGTGCTCGCGGGCTACCTGACCACACTGCTGGGCGGAGCCCTCCTCGGCAGGAGCCCTGCCCACAGGCACCTACGAAAAATCTCCGGGGCGGTGCTCGTGGCGCTGGGGGTAAAGCTCCTGGTCTAACCCGGAAAGTATATTACACCGGCGCTTCTAGGCTCTACCATGGACCCCGTGGTACTGCTCGCTGCCGTAGCAATTGCCGAGCTTCTGCTCCTGCTGCACTACCGCAGGGCAGCGAGGCGAGAGCGCTCCCTGCGCCAGAGGCTTGCCTCACGGCACGGCAAAATCTACGAGCAGTTCCTGCCCTTTCTCGAAGAATATCCCTACAGCGCCCAGAACTTCCGCTTCCTGGGCTCGCCCGTCGATGGCGTGCAGTTCGAGGATGATAAGATAATCTTCATAGAGTTCAAGTCCGCAAACTCAAAGCTCTCCCGCAGGCAGAGCAGGATTAAGGAGCTTGTGGGCTCTGGAAGGGTGTACTTCGAAGAGGTGAGGCTGAGGTAGTGGAGATGGACGAGCTGCTGGACAGGTACGATGCTTTAATTGAAAGCGAGGTGAGGCGGTACTTCTCCCGCGCAAGGGAAGAGGCGGCAAGGTACCACCCATTCATGGGGCGGGTTTATGATAGCCTCGCCGAGTATGTGCTCAGGAAGGGCAGGCGGCTCGCGACCACGAGTGCGCTTCTGGTATATGCCGGCTTTAAGGGCGGGGTGGACGCGCCTGCAAGAGCCCTTGCGCTGGCGCTTGAGCTCTACCGCCATGCGATACTGGCTCACGACGACCTGGTGGATAGGGACGAGGAGCGGCGCGGGGGCAAGGCTTTTCACCGCCTCTTTGAGCCCCAAGCCTTTGGAGAGGCGGTGGCGGTATTCGCTGGCAACATGCTCTACGCCATGGCGCTTGAAGTACTGGAGGACCTGCCTAAAGCTGAGGAGCTTCGCAGTCTGTTTGCGCACGCCTACCGCGAGGTCAATGAGAGCCAGGTGCTGGATGCGCGCTTTGAGCATGTGGAACCGAGCGTAGAGGAGTGGTATGCCATGGCGAGCAGGCGTGCACCCTCGCTGTTCAGACTTACGCTGCTCGCTGGCGCTGTGCTTGCTGGAGCGGGAAAAGAAGACCGGGAACATCTGGAGAGGGCAGGCACCGAGATAGGCTATGCCTTCGACATACAGGACGACATCATCGGCACCTTCGCCACGAGGGAGCAGTATGGGCGGGAGCCTGGCATGGACGTGCTCCGGGGCAAGAAGCCCCTGCACATCGCCCTCGCGCTGAAGCTTGCTGCGAACGATGAACGAGAGGAGCTCCGCAGGATACTCGCCTCGCGAGGCGCCAGCAGGAGGGAGGTTGAGAGGGTTAAAGAAATAGTGCGAGGATGCGGCGCTTTAAACGAGGCGAAGCGCATCGCCGGGCAGCACGCCCAAAATGCGAAGGCGGAGATAGGAAAAACCTCGCTGAGCAGGGAGGTAAAGCAGGTCTTCGCCAGCTTCATAGACTACGTCGCTCAAAGCCTGGAGTGGTACGCCTGACCTAGAAAATTCTGTACCTGACCCCGTGTCTCCTGCAGAGCCTCCTCGCCACAGCATCAAGCCGCCTCTGATAGCCAGGTGGCATCGCAGTTTTGTACATGCGCCTGCAGTCCGCGAGGAGCTTCGGGAAGTTTCTCTCCACGACCTTAAAATACCTCCCTCTGCAGCTTTCCGGGGTGCTGCCGAAAAGCGTCAGGGCTCCCACAAATACGTAGCGGGCGCCGAACTCCTTTGCACTCGCGATCATCTCCTCCAGGCTTTCCTCGAGGTCGCTAAGGTAGGGAAGCACTGGAATGAACGCCGCGCCCGTGAGAAATCCCTCCTCTCCGCACCTCCGCATAGCCCTGAGCCTGCGCTCAGGCTCCGGCGCTCCAGGCTCAAAAATCCTCGCGAGCTTTTTATCCAGGGTGGAGAGGGAAAAGGTTATTATTGCCCCGTGCTTTAGGGACTCCAGCTCCTCCGGTAGAATCGCCCTTTCGTCAATTTTGGCAAGTAGGTCCAGGTCCCTCAGTACAAGCTCAGACTTTGTTATTATGTGCACCGGAAACCTGTACGCCAGAATTACATTCAGCAGCCTCCGCGTTAGCTTCAATTCCTTCTCGGCGAACTGGTACGCCTCCGTCGCGGTGGATACGGCGATGAAGCCGTGCTCGGCCTTCCTGGCCCTCCTCCTGAGCTGCCTGGACAGGAGCTGCGGGGAGTTCACCTTTGCGGCCACGCCTCCAGCACCTCTCGCTTCGTACCTGCTCCCGCGGGTGTAGCAGTAGACGCAGCCGAAGGCGCAGCCTGAGTACGGGTTGATAGAGTAGTCGTCCAGAAACCACCCATCCCTCTTCCTGTGCCTGTTTAGCACAGATTTTGCGGTTATTCTGGCCACCATTTTCGGAAGACTCCTGTCCACATAAAATTTAGCCATTCTAATTTATATTCATTTTATCAAAATTTTCTGATTCATCTGAATTTTAAGAAATATTGGGAAAGTTAATTATGAAATTTGAATGTGATGAACACCAGCAAACCGTCACTTGAGGCTCTTGTTGAAGCCGGTGAGCTGGATATTGAGATCCTCCACCCCGGTGGGCTGAATATAACGGAAGAGCTGGCCAATCTGTGCGGAATTGGGCAGGGCAAGCACGTGTTGGATGTAGCCTCCGGCACCGGAGAGAGTGCATGCTTCCTCGCAGAGAGATTCGGCTGCAAAGTCGTGGGCGTAGACGCCTCCGAGGTGATGGTTAAAAGGGCCAGGAGAAAAGCCCGAGGAAGGGGGCTTGACATAGAGTTTAGAATAGGCGATGCCCACAATCTGCCCTTTGCGGATGATAGATTTGACGCTGTGATCTCAGAGTGCACACTCTCCCTCCTGGACAAAGAGCGAGCGATTCGTGAGATGGTGAGGGTGGCAAGGCGGGGAGGCTACGTTGGAATTCACGATGTATGCTGGAAGCGGAATGCTCCCGAGAAGTTGAAGATAAAGCTCGAGGAAATTGAGGGTGAGAAACCTGAGACGCTTGAAGGCTGGAAAAAGCTGTTTGAAAGCTCAGGACTTGTGGAAGTGGTTTCTTTAGACAGATCCTACCTGCTCTCCGAGTGGATTAAGGATGTAAAGAGAAAACTCGGGCTGCTGGGGCAGATAAAAATTTTTATGAAAGTATTCCGGAGGTTCGGGCTGAAGGGCTGCCTTTGCGTGATGGAATCTGAGAGAATTTTCCAAGGCGGCTATCTGGGCTATGCAATTGTGGTCGGAAGGAAGCCAGAGTAGGTGGTTGAGATGAACTGCTGCAGAATAGAGGCAATAATAAGCGTGGATGAGCGGGGGCAGATGGTTTTGCCAAAGGATGTGAGAGAGAAGGCGAGGATAAAGCCGGGGGATAAGATGGCCGTAATAACCTGGGAGAAGGAGGGGGAAGTGTGCTGCATCACACTGATTAAAGCCGAAGAGCTTACGGATATGGTCAAGGGGATAATAGCACCTCTGCTGAAAGAGCTGGATAGAAGTAATTAGTGTTTCTCACAGATAAACCAGCCCATGCCGTCGCAGCAATGATAGTCCACCACGGCAAACCCCTGCTCCTTCAGCAGCTTCCAGAATCCGAAGGGTGTGAAGAGAAACAGCCCCCTGAGATTTCTGAGCGGTTCGATCAGGAGGAATCTTCCTCCCGGCTTAAGCACGCGGTGCATCTCCCTCAAAGCTTTTACTTTCTCCTCATTACTCAGGTTGTTGAGAACGCTGCCGCAGGTCACGAGGTCAAAGGTTTCGTCTGGAAAGGGTATCGCCAGAACATTGCCGTATCTGAACTCCACCCTATCTGCCACACCTTCAATTTCGGCATTTTCGTAGGCTTTCTCCGGTGAGTTGCCCGGTATCTCCCTTCTGTCCCAGATGTCTATTCCCATCACCCTGCCGCTTTTCAGGTTTTTGGCCACACCTATTGCCACCTTGCCAAGGCCGCAGCCCGCATCCAAGACAAGCTCGTCGCCCTTCAGCTCGAGAATGTCTGAAAATTCCGCAGCTCTGTCCTGGTGTAGCAGGAGCATTGAAAGGGCGTAGGCAGCAAGGGTACAAGCACCAAAGGCCGTGAAAAGCATGCCCAGGAGCTTTGATATCAGGAGGTAGGTGAGAATTCCGAGGGCTATGACTGCCCCGGAGAGACTGCAAACCACCGGCAGGGCATAGTAGCCGTAGTGGGGCCTGCGTCTCATTTTTCGCCCATGCTTTCAAGTATTTTCAGCGCAAAGCTTTTCATGAGCTCTGCCTTTACGATGGCAATGCCCTTCTCCTCATCGCCGAGCACGAGAAGGCTGTCCCCATGCTTGATGTCGAACTTTTCCCTTGCCTCCTTCGGGATGACAATCTGCCCCCTCTCGCCCACCTTGACCATGCCGAAGATGTACCTGCCCTTTCCAACCTTGATCATTCCCACTCCTCCATCTATTCATGTATTTCATATTTATATGATAATGAAAAACATTTAAAACTTTCTGTTAGCTGGCGCGACGTGTTGCCAGGCTCTTTTCACGGCCTCCTTGCAAGCAGGAGCAGCGCCATACCCAGGGAAAACTCCGCCAGCTCCAGCAGGAGAAGCTGCCCGCGGGGAAGCTCCAGGAGGCGCAGGATGAACCTGCGGTACCACTGCGGGGCATAGGTGAGCCCCAGCGCAATGTACCGCCTGCCGAGGAGAAACGCAAGCGCGGCGTCCAGCATCATAAACAGTCCAGCCAGCGCGGTGCCCAGCTTAACGATGCCTGAGAAGCTCACCGGAATAGCCTCCGACGTTAAATAGCTATATGCATATAGCAATATAAAAATATGTTGCAGGTGGTGAAATTGCCGGAGTCAACCACGATAATGGTAAAGGAGGACGTGCTGCAGGCGCTCAGAAGGTTGAGGAAGGAGCTAAGAGCGGAGTCATACGACGAGGTGCTCAGGATCATAATCAGGCGATTTAAGAGCCTTGACAGGTCGCACTTCGGCACCCTACCAGAGCTGAAGCCCTTCAAGAGGGAGGAGATTGACCGTTTTGATTGACTCCTGGGCTTGGATTGAGTACTTCAGGGGCTCGAAGGCAGGCGAAAGGGCGAGGGAGTTCATAGAGGGCGAAGAGGATGCCGTGATAAGCACAATAAACCTGGCAGAGGTGTACAGGTGGATTCTGAGGTTTTATCCGGAGGAGGTGGCGGATGAGAAGGTGGCAGCTATGAAGCAGAGGTGCACAGTAATAGAGGTTACGGAGAAGATTGCGATAGAGAGCGCAAAGCTGAAGCACAGGCTGAAGCTCGGTCTGGGAGATGCGATAATCCTGGCAACCGCAAGAGAGACTGAGGCGAGGATAGTCACAGGCGACCCGGACTTTAAGGGTATGAAGGGTGTGGTGTTCCTGGGTGCAGGGGATTAGCTGCCCTCGCTCATTTCAGAAGATTTTCAAATATAGCCCTGGCATAGTGCATCGCCTCTGCAAGCGAGTAGACATCGCCGTCGCTGTATTCGGGATTATCTTCCTTCCACTTATTCAGGTGCCCCACAGAGCAGAAGAAGTTTATAAAGGAGCACAATGCTGTTGCTGAGCATCCGCACTTTTTTACAATCGCCACATACATTATTATACACCTGGTTCGCAGGCTTCAATTCCGCCATTTCTGAGTTTAATCTTCAGCTATCTATTGCAGTAGGGGCACAGAGACAGCACGGTTATATCCTCGTCAAGCATGAAGTGCACTCCCAGAGCATCAGTGGCACATAGAACATAGACGCCGCGTCCATCCTCAAACACCACCCTGTGGGCGGTCTTCAATGCCGAGAAGGGGTAGGCAGATACTATCTCTTCTCCCTCCGTCAACAGAATATCCGCATTTTCGAGCTTTTCAACAGCCTCCTTTACTGTGCTGAGAGAAGTTTTCAAGCTTTCTGCTATTTCCTGAAGGGCGGGAGCCCTCCCTCTCCTCGCAAACCACCTGAGTATGTGCCTTCTGATTTCATCCTCTAAGGGGCTCAAATTGGCTCTTTCTA
>WANW01000087.1 GCA_015521615.1 Candidatus Hydrothermarchaeota archaeon | reverse complement strand
GAGAGGTGTATGAGAACATAAAGAGGCACGCTTCAGAAATCCTATACTTGAATGAGGAGTTCTCTGCATACTGCGCAGAAAAAGGAATGAAAATCCGCCTGAGCGGATTTGACACGGTGGTTTTTTCATGTGCCGTTCATGAGAACTCTGCCTTAATAACAAACGACCTGAGTTTCTACCGCAATGTGAAGAAGCATCACCCTGAGGTTGATATTTACCTCCTCAGGAGGATGGATATTGGCAGTCTTTAATTCTCCGCATAACTTAAAATAGAGATAAGATTCTTGAATTTAATTATCCGCAAAGCTCGCCAGCGATTGCCCAGTCTTCTTTCTCCACATCTTCAAAGATTATGTGCACGTGCTCGGGCGCGGTGCCCGCGATGTCCACCATCGCACGCGTAATAGCCTCTGCAAGCTTCGCCTTCTGCTCTTTTGTTCTACCCTTCCACATGGTTACCCTTACTACAGGCATTATAGCACCTCCTCTCTTATTTAACGAAACACCCCAATAAAAAAATACTAGATTTATTTTTCAGGGCAGCTCAAAATTCTTTCACATTGTAATCTCAATCTCAAGCTTCTCCGCAATCTCCTTGTAGCGGTTGCGTATGGTAACCTCTGTAACGCCCGCCACCTCGCTTATCTCCTGCTGCGTCCTGCGCTCACCCACGAGAACGCTTGCAATGTAAATTGCAGCCGCGCTTACCCCGGTGGGCCCCCTGCCAGAGGTTAGCTGCAGGTTCATGGCTTTATTGAGGATGTCCATCGCCTTCATCTGCACCTCCCGGGATAAACCCAGGGAGGAACAGAAGCGGGGGATATAATCCAGTGGCGTGGTCGGCGAGAGGTTTATGCCCAGCTCGCGCAGGATGAAGCGGTAGATGCGCCCTATCTCCTTGCGGTCCATCATGCTTGCCTCGGCTATCTCGTCAAGGGTGCGCGGTACTGAGCAGCGCCTGCAGGCGATGTAAATGCATGCCGCAACCACACCTTCAATGCTGCGCCCGCGTATCAAGCCCTTGTCCACAGCCTTTCGGTACACCACTGCCGCTGACTCGCGCACATTCTTTGGCAGGTCCAGCTTGGATGCTATCTTGTTGAGCTCCGTTAGCGCTATGGTTAGGTTGCGCTCCTTGGCGTTGCTCACTCGAATGCGCTGCTGCCACTTGCGCATACGGTAGAGCTGGGCGCGCTGCTGCGATGGTATGTCTCTGCCAGAAGAATCCTTATTGCGCCAGTCTATGGTGGTGCTGAGCCCCATGTCGTGTATGAGGTATGTCATTGGTGCACCTGTGCGTGAGCGCTTCTCAGCCTGCTCATTGTCGAAGGCGCGCCACTCCGGTCCCTCGTCCACTATATCCTCATCCACAACCAGGCCGCACTGATTGCAGATAATCTCTGCCCTCTCATAATCATGGTACAGGTCGGTGCTTCCGCACTCCGGGCACTTCACAACATATTCACCTGTGCCTATCTTATTCACCACCCTTGGGTGCTCTCAGTTCTCTGCAAAAAAAGTCTGATATAACCAACGATTCTAACATGTAATCTAAATTCCTGAAATTCCCGAGTTAAATAAATATAGATTTATGTTGTTAAGAAGTGTTAACTGGTCAACCTCTCTGAGAGGGGTTGCAAATGTCTGGAAAGATGTTACCAAAAAAGATATATATCATGAAAAATCATGAACTTTATGCGAGAGGTGCAAGGTGATGGATGAGGAAATTCCCGTCGACGTTGGATTAATCTATGAGGGCGAGAGAATAAGGAAGTCCAACATGTACGTTGACCTCGCCGGGCCCAAGAGCAAGGGTGCGGAGCTGCTGCTTGTGGTTCCCAAGGATGAGGTAGAGGACGGCAAGGTCGAAGTTATAGGGCCAGACGTGGACCAGATGGAGGAGGGCGGACGCTACCCTCTTGGCATCTTTGTAAAGGTTGCTGGCGATAAGCTTGAAGAGGATCTGGAAGGTGTATTTGAGCGCAAACTCCACTACTTCTGCAACTACATCCAGGGATTCATGCATCTTAACTCCAGAGATATAATATGGTGCAGAATTAGCAAGGACTCGGCAAAAAAGGGTTTGAAGCTGTATCATGTTGGCAAAGCGCTCATAAAACTCTATAAAACAGAGTTTGACGTTATTGAAAAGGTCCAGGTGACTTTTTACACCGACGAGAAGGCGGTGGACGAGCACATCGCCCGTGCAAGGAAGGTTTATGAGAAGCGTGATGCCCGAGCCTCGGCGCTCAAGGATGAGGACGTTGACGTCTTCTACAGCTGTCTCCTCTGCCAGAGCTTTGCGCCAACGCATGTGTGCGCAATTACGCCCAGCAGAAGTGGCGGCTGCGGAGCGGTGACCTGGTTTGAGGGCAGGGCGGCAGTGAAGGTTGATCCGAATGGCCCTATTACAGAAATCCCCAAGGGTGAAGTGCTCGATCCGATAAAGGGGGAGTACTCAGGGATAAACGAGTTTGTAAGGGAGAAAAGCAACGGCTCAATTGAGCGCGTATACCTGCACAGCATCTTTGACTACCCCCACACCTCCTGCGGCTGCTTTGAGGCGATAGCCTTCTACATACCCGAAGTGGACGGCATTGGTATAGTGCACCGCGACTTTCACGGCGTAACGCCCTTCGGAATACCCTTCTCCACCATGGCGGGGCAGGTTGGAGGAGGAGTGCAGAGCCAGGGCTTCCTGGGCATAAGCATAGCCTACCTGCGCTCACCCAAGTTCCTGCAGGCAGATGGCGGCTGGGAGCGAATTGTCTGGATGCCATCTCAGCTTAAAGAGCGCGTGCGTGATGTGATACCCGGGGAAATGTATGAGAAGATTGCTACTGAGATGGATGCTCAAGACCTGGAGTCACTCAAAGAGTACCTGAAGCAGAAGCAGCATCCCGTACTGGAGCGCCTTGCCGAAGAGGGGGCTGAGGAAGAGGCAGCAGAAGAGGAGAAACCCGAGCAGGGGGCACAGCCAGTGGCAACTCTGCCAGAGCTTACCCTCCCTGCCCAGGGTGTGCCGGTTGCAGGTGCCCCCACTGAGTTCACAATCATATTTAAGAACGCAAAGATATACGCCGAAAAGGTAATAATAAGGAGAAAGGAATGATAATCGCTGTCTCTGGTAAGGGTGGCACCGGCAAGACAGTTATAGCGAGCTTACTTGTGCGTTCCTTAGCCGAGCGTAACGCCTATGACATTCTCGCTATAGACAGTGACCCGGACTCCAACCTTCCCGAGGCGCTGGGCGTTGAGGTGGAGCGCACCATAGGCGACATACGTGAGGAGTTGCTTGAAAAGCGGGATTCGCTCTCACCAGGTATGAGCTGGCGCTCTCAGCTGGAGTATGAGGCGATGCGTGCCATCGTTGAAACCAGGGCTTTCGATCTTATAAGCATGGGGCGTCCCGAAGGTCCGGGGTGCTACTGTGCCGCCAACCATGTGCTGCGCGAGATAATAGACACCCTCGCAAAGAACTACGACTACGTAATTATAGACACAGAAGCAGGGCTGGAGCACCTCTCGAGGAGAACCACCCAGAATGTGGATGTAATGCTGGTGGTGACTGACACCTCGAAGCGCGGAATAACCACTGCGGCACGCATAAAGGAGCTGGCAGAGGAGTTGCAGGTGAAGTTCAGTGATATATACGTGGTGATAAACCGCGCAACTGCTGAGACGAAGGAGAAACTCCAGGAGTACGCCCGTGAGATAGGCCTTGAGGTTATAGGCATTGTGCCTGAGGATGAGAATGTGAGACGCTATGATTACGAAGGGAAGCCGCTGATAGAGCTGCCCGATGACACGCCCGCACTCAGGGCGGTGCGCGAGATAGCAGAAAAGATAGCGAGGTAGGAGCATGAAACTCAACCTTGAGGACATAATAAGAAGCCTGGTGGATGTGGAGGACATAGAGCTTGAGAATGTGGAGATTGATGCTGAGGAACTTATAATAAAGGTTAAGCAGGCGATGCTTCCGCTGGTGCTCCCCCAGCTGCAGCCTCAAGCAGCAGTGCAGGGTGCAAAGCCAGAGCAGAAGCTGGAAGCGTTGCCTGAAATAACTTTTGAGAAGCCGGTTAAGGAGTATCGCGGCTATGTGGAGGAAGTAACGCTGGGCGCCACGCGGAGCGAGGGTGGCACAAGGGGCAAGGTCATTAAAATAGGAGGTCAGCGCACCCTGTACCACTTCGAGGGTGGATGGATTAACAAACCTGTGGTGAGCTTCGACGTCTTCGACATTCCGCAGCCTCAGTTCCCCAAAGCACTTCGCGAGGCGTGGGGCGAGGTGTGGGATTCCCCAGCGGAGTGGGCGCGCGAGGCGGTGAAGAGAGGCGCTGACCTGGTGACGATTCACCTTGTATCAACCGACCCCAAGGTCAAGGACACACCCGTGAGCGAGGCGGCGAAGGTAGTGGAGGAGGTGCTTCAGGCTGTGGATGTGCCTCTGGTGGTGGGCGGCTCTGGCAACCCTGAGAAGGACCCCGTGCTCTTCGAGAAGGTGGCTGAGGTGGCTGAGAACGAGCGCTGCCTTCTCGCGAGCGCCAACCTGGACCTGGACCACGAGCGCATTGTGAAGGCGGCTGTGAAGTACAACCACAACGTGCTGAGCTGGGTTTCCCTGGATATAAACGACCAGAAAACGCTTAACAGGCTGCTGCTTGAGGAGGGGCTGCCACGCGACAGGATGGTGCAGGACCCGACCACCGCAGCTCTCGGCTATGGTCTTGAGTACACCTATACCATGATAGAGCGGATTAAGCTCAATGCGCTCAAGGGTGAGAAGGAGCTGGCATTTCCTGTGAGCTGTGGTGTTACCAACGCCTGGGCTGCTCGCGAGGCATGGATGAACGTTGCCGAGTGGGGCCCGCGCGAGTATCGCGGTCCGCTCTGGGAAACCATCAACGCCCTTGCTGTAATGCTCGCGGGCGCTGACATAATGATGATGCTCCACCCCAGCGCTGTGCAGGCAATAAAGAGCATAATCGATTCCATCTTTGGAGACCTCAATGGAGTGGAGATAAAGTACGAGGACTGGCTGAAGGTCTAGGCGATGACGAAGCTTTCACCCATCGAAGTGCACAGGCTCCTGCCACGCACAAACTGCAAAAAGTGTGGCTCCGCGAGCTGCATGGCCTTCGCGGTGAAGCTGGTTAGCGGCAAGGCGACGCTCGAGGAGTGCCCCGAGATAAACGATGCCCGCTACCTGCGACAGAGGCTGGCGCTGAAGGAACTTCTGAGCAAGGCGCTTGCGGCAACGCCCACGAAGTTCGTCATCCACGAGGAGAAGTGCACAGGCTGCGGAAACTGCGTGGACGCATGCCCTGCGAACGTGGCCATAAGCCTTGAGGTGAGCGGCGGTAAGGGCAGCGCAAGTAAGGAGCTGGTGCTGAGCATAGAGGATGGAGTGGTGAAGGTGCTCAACGTCAAGGCGTGCAGACGCTTTGAGGAGCAGGGCAATGAGTCGCGCCCGTGCAGTGTGTGCGTTGACTCCTGCCCGTACAGGGCGATTGAGTTTATGTAAACTTAAAGAGGGATGAAGCATGGCGAAGGTGTCCCCGCTTGAGATATACAAATACTTACCCGGTCTGAACTGCAAGGAGTGCGGTAGTGACAGCTGCATGGCCTTTGCGAGCGCGCTGATAGAGCGCAGCAAGAGCTACGAGGACTGCCCACCTCTGGTGAAGGATGAGAAGTATAAAGATAAGCTGGAGAAGCTTATAGAGCTCGTCACCCCTCCCGTGAAGGAGATTGTGATAGGTGCAGGGGAGCGCACGTGCACCATCGGCGGCGAGGAGGTGATGTACCGCCACGAGCTAACCTTCTTCAACCCGACAGCTCTCTTTATAGACGTGAGCGACGACCTGCCCGCGGATGAGCTGGCGGAGCGCGTGGCTAGGATAAGCAGGTTTGAGATTGAGCGCGTGGGGCAGAAACTGCGCCTCGACGGAATTGCCATTCGGGCAAAGAGCGGCGACCCCACCAAATTTGGCGAAGCCGTGGTAACTGCTGTGGAAAATTCATACATGCCCCTGATGCTGTGCTCCTTCGATCCCGAGCATCTGGAGGTGGGGCTGGAGATAGCTATAGAGCGGCGCCCGCTTATCTATGCTGCGACGAATGAGAATGTGGACGCCGTGGCCGAGCTGGCGCTCAAGCACAACTCACCGGTGGTTGCCCATTCTCCCGGTGATTTGCAGGACCTGCTGGAGCTTGTTGCAAAGCTGCGCAGCAAGGGTGTGGAGGACATTGTGCTTGACGTGGGCACCTACCCCCTGGGCAAAAAGTTTGGCGAGTGCCTGGAAAACATGGTGATGCTGAGGAGGCTCGCCATAGAGAATGGGGAGAAGCTGGCGGGCTATCCCATAATGGGCGTGCCCCTCGTGGCCTGGCTTAACGGCGATGAGCCTGTTAAGGCTGCAATGCAGGAGTGCGTTATTGCAAGCGCCCAGCTGCTTCGATACGCTGACCTTCTGGTGCTGCACAGCATGGACATGTTCTCACTGCTCCCGCTGCTCACCCTGAGGCAGAACATCTACACAGACCCGAGGGTGCCCATCCAGGTGGACGCCAAGCTGTACGAGATAGGCAAGCCGGACGAGAACTCGCCGGTGCTGCTCACCACCAACTTTGCGCTCACCTACTACACCGTGGCCTCTGACATAGAGGCGGGGAAGGTGGACTGCTACCTCCTGGTGGTGGACACCGAGGGCCTGGCGGTTGAACCAGCGATGGCGGGGGCAAAACTCACCGGCAGCCTGGTGAAGGAGGCGATTGAAGAGAGTGGTGTGGCGAAGAAGGTGAAGCACCGCAAGCTGATAATCCCGGGCATGGCGGCACGCATCAGTGGCGAAATCGAGGACCTCACAGGCTGGGAGGTGCTTGTTGGACCACTGGACTCCTCGCGAATCCCCGCCTTTATAGAGCAGAAGTGGAAGTCCAACGGGAAGGGTTAGGTTTTAATATTTTTCTCTAAATTCTATTTTTATGGACTACAGGCAGAGAATCACCGTAGTTAAGGGCGACATAACCCAGGTAGAGGCGGACGCCATAGTGAACCCCTCCAACAGCTACGGCGTTATGGGAGGTGGAGTTGCGCTTGCGATAAAGCGCAGCGGCGGCGAGGAGATAGAGCGCGAGGCTATGGCGAAGGCGCCTATCCCTGTGGGCAGCGCCGTGGTCACGACGGCGGGCAGGCTTAAGGCAAGGGCGGTGATTCACGCGAGCACAATGCAGAGGCCGGCGCAGAGGGTGAGCGTGGAGGAAGTTCGCCTCGCGACGCGGGCAGCGCTGCGCGAGGCTTCAAAGCACGGGTTCAGGAGCATAGCCTTCCCGGGCATGGGCACCGGCGTTGGGGGCGTGCCCAAGGACGAAGCGGCAAGAGCGATGCTCGCGGAGATCAGGGCGCATCTCGCGAGAGAGG
>WANW01000086.1 GCA_015521615.1 Candidatus Hydrothermarchaeota archaeon | reverse complement strand
GTAGCACAGAATGCCGATGATCTGAACCGGGCACTGGACTATGTTTTGGCCTGTGTCGACCTCATAGGGGAGCTCAAGCCCATAGTCAAGGAGTATTATGCTGAGCTGAACTCTCTGCTCTCGCTGGCTGAGGATATTGACTTCAGCGAAATTCTTGAGCAGATTAAGGCATTCCTGGATAGCGATGGATATCAGTCCTCGCGGTAGGTGTAAACCACGCTCGAACCCTCTCTGCTTTCTATGCGAATGGTGGTGTAGCTGTAGATAGGTTCCTCGAATCTGCCCACAGCCACCTCGCCCGGGGCAATCGTCTCCGGGGTAAAGTTTGCCGGTGGGGTGGAGGTGAGCATGCTCGCTGTGTTATTTCCGGTGTTTTTTACAACTACATAGGACCTGTTCACAGAGACGACCTCAAGGGTGGTCTTGAGCTTTGTCTTTGTCCCCTCCTCAACCGCATACATTATAACTGTCGAGGCAAGCGCGTAAATAAAAATCAGAACAAGCACTGAACTGCCTTTCATGGTATGAAAAGACCTCCCCCCGAATTTATTTCTTGTCTTTCAGCGAATGAAACATATCTGTGAAAACAAACTATATAATTTCATCTTCTCTAGCTACCTTATATAATGGGGTCGAGGGTAATCTATATTTTGGTAGCCTATATTGCAGCTCTTGCCGCAGTGCATGCAGCAACGCAGGGGTTCATACTCAGAGATGGCTTTCCAGTGCTCCTCAGTACAGACCTGACCTCCCTTGATGCCGTGGACTATGACTGCAGCGCACGATACGATGCCCTCATGGTAAGCACAACAACCAGGGTTATATTTTTCAATTCGAAGGGTGAAGAACTCGGAAGCTATTCCTTCAGCGCACCTGTGCACTCATTAACCGCGCTGAAGACAGGAACCACCTCCTGCAGCGGCGTCGCCGGCGTATGGAACGGCAAAGCATATGCTTTTTTCATGCCCGAGGGTGAGAGGAGAATAGATTCCTACGGTAAGAAGTGGGAGTTCTATGTAGGTGAGCGCATATATACCATGACCGTTGCTGATTTTAATGGCGATGGTTATGAGGACATGCTTCTCATTGGCACCGGAAGTTACACCGATAAGAGCTTCGGCAACCTCTATGCCCTGCCTGTGCAGAGCTACCCCGGCAATTACACATGGAAGTACGCCACAACTGGCAGGGTGAAAAGCATCGCTGTGCTTGACTTGATGGGTGATATGCTTCGCGACGATGTGGCGGTAGCTTATGGCAGGCGCGTGGATGTTCTCGACTTCAACGCCTCGTTGGTGTGGAGCTATGAGGCGAAAGCTGCTGTGAATGCCCTCGCCCCTGCGGACTTTGATGGGGATGGTGCTGTTGACGACCTTATAATTGGAGCGGGAAACGAGGTCATAGCCCTGGATTCCCACAGGCAGGAGGTCTGGCGTCTGGATCTGGAGGAGGAGGTTGTGGCAGTAGTCCCTGTGGACAGGGACGGCGACGGGGTTATAGACTACCATCTCGTAGCCGCAGGTAAAAAAATATACGCTGTCAGAGACGGTTCACCTAGCTGGGAGTTTGACACAGGCGTAGAGATAAATGCACTCACCCTAGCTGACTTTGATGACGATGGCATCCGCGAAGATGTAGCACTTATCTCTGACAATAAGCTATTCGCCTATGATTATGCGCTGCTGTACCTGCCAGAGCTCACCATCAATAAAAGTGCGAGTTTTACGAATGGGAGTGTTAACATAACGCTGGTGCTGAAGAACATTGGTGACGGTATCGCAAGAGGGATAAAGCTTTTAGATCCCATACCCGAGGGCTGGAAGGTGCTTGCAGGAGACAACTCCTGGCGGGGTGACCTGGTCCCCGGGAAAAGGGTTGCAATCTCCTACCTTCTTAAACCATCTTCGCCCGGAAACTATACCCTGCCAGAAGCAGAAGTGCGCTACTACGATAAGTACGGCAGAAGCTATGCAGCAAACAGCAGTAGAGTGCAACTGAACATACCCGAGAAAAAAACAGAGCCACAGGAAAAAAGCAAAAAAAGCGCAGAGAAGAAGGCTCCACCACCGGTGCTGATGGTTGATAGAACCGCAGATGGTAACCTTACAAAGGGCGGGAATGTGACAATTAATGTACTGCTACGCAATATTGGCGGAAGCACTGCCTTTATCAGTTTTGAGATGGATGTACCCGATGGCGTTGAGCTGAACAAGAGCAGATGGGAGGGGGAGGTGAAGAAAGATGAAGTGAAGGTTATTAGCTTCCTTCTTCTGGAGAGGAATCTCACCTCCGATATAAAAGAGATAGCGCTCCCCGCAATGAATATAATATACCGCGACGAAAGCGGTGCCACATACACTGCCACAACAGGAGAACTGGTGATACCGGTAGATATCAGAGAAAAGGGTCTGCTGAACAGGCTCAGAGGCAAAATCAAGTTCCTTCCTCTTTTACTTCTACCTCTCCTGCTCATATTTATACTTCACAGGAAGGGTAAGATTAATATTAGAATATCTCTCCCCAGAAAACTGAAAATCCCCGGAAAAATTCCTCTAAAAATCCCGCGAAGAGGGGCTCCATCGATAACTTCCGAGGAGCTGGAAAAGCTCGAGAAGGCCTTTGTGAAGGCATATCTGGAGTACCAGAAGCGAGGAGAAAGGCCCACCTATGGAGAGATGATGGAGAGACTGGGTGTTGACCTGGAGACTGTGAAGGAGATAGTGGACAGGATAAAACGCTCTGGAAAGTATACCTTACAGTGATGAGGCTATTAGTGAGAGATTGTGAACCACCACACCCGCGCCTATTGCTGAGAGCACCATGGGCGCTATTCTGGGATATATGTAAAGTGAGGCCCGGGCAAGGAGTGCATACACAACTATTTTGAAGGCAAAGAAGTAGAACCAGCTCTGCTCTATTAGCGCCCTCATAAATACATTGCCTTCAATAAGACCGAAAAGACTAACCCCCAGGTAAGTGAGCAATCCATCCACCACTCCAAGGAGTATAAAAGACGCCAAAGCAAACTGTCTCGAGTTCATCTATTCTACCTCCGGGGATTTTCGGTTCTCGAATCATAAATCGAAACTCTAACGTCGCATATGTTAGTCGTTTCGACCGCAGAAAAAAAATGTTTATTAACCGTGCAGGGGTTATACCGTAGTAATGGAGGGGACAAAATATCTTGAGATAGGTCTGAAAACAGACGAATTACACCGGAGAATTGGTAAAGGGATACCTGCAGGCTCTTTCATGGTGATAGAAGGTGAAAATGCCTCGGGAAAAAGTATCCTGGCCCAGAGACTGCTCTACGGATTCCTGAAAAACGGTAACAGCGTCACCTACATCTCCTCGGAGCTCACAACCCAGGATTTTCTGGAGCAGATGGCCTCACTGGGATACAACGTGGCGAGCTACCTCACAGAGAAGAAGCTGCTCTTTGTGCCTGTGTTTCCCAGGATAGGCAGGGTCGTGCCACGCAGGGACTTCATCTACCGCTTAATGCGTGCCGAGGCGCTCTTCCGCAATCAGGCAGTTATTATAGACACCCTGGATTCACTAATAATAGACAAACTCACAAAGAAGGATATATTCAGCCTGGTTTCCTTTATAAAGAAAGTTATAAACATGAACAAGACCATAATTGTCACCGTCTCACCATGTAACATGGATGAAGAGACACTCAAAACTCTGCGTTCCATTGCCGACATATACTTCACCATCAAGATGAAGGAGGTTGGGGGAAGCATAAAGCGGGTGATAAATGTATACCGCTTCCGCGGAGCGTCGATGACTGTCGCCGACACCATAGGCTTCAGGGTTGAGCCCAAAGTTGGCTTCGTAATAGAGATATCCTCTGTCGCATAGGGGCGTAGCGATGGAAGATGCTAAGGCTTATGCCCGCGCACTGGAGAGAAATCCCCACCTCAGGGAATATATACAGGATTTTGTGAGAAAGGGCAACCCTCAGCCAGAGTTTCACGTGAGCCTGAGCAGGGACATGCGTGACCTGGAGGAGGTCAACCTGATTTACCCCGTGGGTGACCCTATATTTGTGCACATTCTGCGCACCCCCAAGGAGGCGCGCTACATCTCTATAGAACCTGTGTTCACCTCTGCACTCAGAGAGAAGTACTACCGCATTTTAGATAGAATGCTGGAAATCGTACCCCACCAGCTCGAGCCTCAGGGGCCGAGAGAGTTCAAGCTAATGATAGACCGCATGCTCGAGGAGATCTGCGACCTAGGTGACGAAAAACCCTCACTGAAGGAGCGCCTCCTCCGCGGAGAGGAGCTAAAAAAGAAGGTGCGCGTTGAGCCTAGAGAGTTCGACGAACTCAGGTACAAGATAATGAAGGAGATGGCGGGCTTAGGTGCACTTGAGCCCTTCATACGCGACCCCTATATTGAGGACATCCACTGCATAGGCATAGGCAACATCTACATCTTCCACAAGGTGTTTGAGCTTCTCGAAACCAATGTGGGGTTCTTCTACGACCGGGACCTCGATGCCTACTGCTACAAGCTCAGCGAGTATTTAGACAAGCCTGTGAGCAAGTACAACCCGATCGTGGATGGCGCTCTTCCTGACGGCTCGCGAATCAACATAATCTTCGGTAGAGACGCCAGCAAGAAGGGCTCGAGCTTCACAATAAGAAAGTTCACCGCCGTGCCTATAAGCATCACCCAGCTTGTCGCCTGGGGCTCGCTGAGTGCGCAAATGGCTGCCTACCTGTGGCTGGCCCTTGAGAATGGAATGTCAGTGCTAATCTGCGGAGAAACCGCCAGCGGTAAAACCACACTTCTCAACGCCATTGCCAGCTTTATCAAACCCACGGCAAAGATACTCAGCGCTGAGGATACACCTGAGGTCAATGTGCCTCACGAAAACTGGCAGCAGCTAATAACAAGGGGTAGCCTGGGAAAGACAAAGCGCAAGACGCTATCTACTGTCGAAATGCAGGACCTGCTAAAGGCAGCGCTTCGCTCCAGACCGGACTACATAATTGTTGGCGAGATACGCGGGCAGGAAGGTGCAATTGCCTTTCAGGCAATTCAGGCAGGCAGACCTGTGATGGCCACCTTCCATGCCTCGTCGGTGCGCAAGATGATCCAGCGCTTTACCAGCGATCCCATAAATGTGCCTCAGACAATAATGGGCAACCTGAACCTGGCGGTTTTCCAGCAAGCGCTTTACTACCACGGCAAGTTCATACGCCGCGTACTCGAGATAGTGGAGATAGAGGGCTACTCACCCGAGGTTAAGGGCATTCTCACCCGTGCAGTCTTCGAGTGGGTGCCGCGTACAGATAAGCACATCTTCTCGGGTTACTACAACAGCTATGTGCTGGAGGAGGAAGTGGCAAAGAAACTTGGCTACGAGAACACCAAGGAAATATACCGCGAGCTGGAGATCAGAACGCGCATAATTGAGGAGATGATAAGGCGGGAGATCTTCGACTACTTCGATGTGTACAGCCTGATAAGGAAATACACCGAAGAAGGCCTTGAGGCACTGCCCTTCCCGGTTCCCACAGGGGGTGAGGTGAGATGAATGAGCTTCAGGTCTGGGAGAAGCACATGAGGGAGAACCCCCATCTAAGGCGCTATGTTCAGGAGTTCGTCGCCCAGGGCAATGAGATGCCCAGCTTCCACCTGAAGCTCACAAAGGAACTCGCTCAGGACGAGTTTCCGAATTTGATATACCTTGCCGGTGTGCCCGTGTTCATTCACATCTACCGCCCACCCGAAGGTGGGGAGACAAAGTACATAGCCATTGAGCCACAGCTCACCGGCAAGGAAAAGGAGAAGTACAGGCAGGTTCTTGATGCTCTGCTAATCTTCGCCCAGCACGCACACATGCCAAAAGACGAGGAGGAGCTCAAGGAACTCATCGATAAGGCTCTGAAGGAGGTCAGCACCTCAGGAGAGAGACGCTTTGAACTCTCACTGATTAAGAAGGTGCCTTTGAGTGAGGAGGAGTACCATGCGATTCGCTACCAGCTGATAAGGGACATTATAGGGATGGGCGTTCTGGAGCCCTTCAGCAGAGACCCCTATATAGAGGACATCTTTGCCTCTGGTCTGGGCCCCATCTTTGTGGTACACAAGTTCTTCGGCAACCTGAAGACCAACGTGGTGCTCAAATCTGACCAGGAAGTGGACGAGTACTGCTTCCGCATGGGTGAGCGCATGGATGCCGCGATAAGCGACGCCACACCCATAGTCGATGGAACCATGCCAGACGGCTCAAGGGTTAACATCGTGTACTCCCGCGCAATAAGCAGGCGTGGCTCCAGCTTCTCTGTGCGAAAACAAACTTCAGAGCCTCTGAGTATTACCCGCATAGTGGACTACGGCACTATAAGCTCTGAGATAGCCGCCTATCTGTGGATCGCCATAGAGAACGGGATGAATGTCTTCTTCTGTGGCGAGAGCGCCTGCGGCAAAACCTCACTGCTCAACGCGGCATGTGCCTTTATTGAGCCCACCGCCAAGGTGTACACCGCCGAGGACACCATCGAGGTTACTGTGCCGCATAAGTGCTGGCAGCAACTCACCACCGTAAGCGGAGGCATGAAGGGGGACTACCTGGTCAGCATGCATGACCTGCTCATCGCAAGCTTACGCTCAAGACCAAACTACATAATCGTAGGTGAAATCAGAGGAAGTGAGGGCGCCATTGCCTTTCAGGCAATGCAGACGGGGCACCCGGTGATGAGCACCTTCCATGCCTCATCGGTAAAAAAGATGATTCAACGCCTGACCGGCAATCCTATAAATGTGCCAATAACCTTCATCGACAACTTAAATATAGGGGTGATAATGCGCTCAGTTTACAGGGGGAGGGCACTGCTCAGGAGGGTTGTGGAAATCTCGGAGATTGAGGGCTACTCAACAGAAGCGCAGGGCGTTCTTACGCGCAGGATATTCGACTGGGATCCGGTTAAGGACGTGCATCTTTTCAAGGGGATGTACAACAGCTTTATTCTGGAGAACAAGATTGCACCCACTCTTGGTTACGAGGACAAGCGCGAGATATACAATGACCTCGCCCTGCGAAAGCGTATAATCGAAGAGATGGTCAGGCGCAAAATATTCGACTACTATGAGGTGTACGACATAATCAGAAGCTTCTGGCGCTACGGCGTCGAAGGTCTGCCCTTCTCTGTGGGGTGAGGGGATGCGCGGATTTGAAGGGGACTTCAGGGAGAAGTTGCGTGAGAAGGCGGTGAAGTTCTGGGAGGAGTTCTCGAGCTTTCTGCTAAAGGCAGGGCGGGGGCTGACGATACGCAGCTACATGTTCGGCGTTTTTATTCCATTTACCGTATTTGGTATCCTCGTGGCGCTGGTACTAAAACTATTTGTATTCCGCTACTTTCCTGTAGAAGGTATTGTTACGCTGATACCCTATTTTTTCCCGCTCCTCTGCGTCTTCGTAGCGCTGGTGTATCCCTTCTATTACATCTACGCCCGCGCTAAGAACATAGACACCCACATACCGCTTTTCATAACCTACCTGGCTACGCTGGCAACAACCGGGCCCAGCAGGAAAATTCTGTTCCAGATGGCTGCAGAAAAGGAGGAGTTTGAGACCCTCGCCGAAGAGGCGAAGAAGATTGTTAAAATCGCCGATGCCTGGAACATGGGCTTTATCAAGGCGTGCAGGGCAGTGGCAAAGACCACTCCGAGTGTAATCTTCCAGGACTTCCTTGAGCGCCTTGCGCACTCCTTCCAGGCTGGTGAAGACATCAAGGAGTTCCTGAGAAAGGAAGTTAATGTGGTGATGAACGAGTATGAGCGCATGTACAAGCGCTCCCTGTACTACATAGAGGCAGCGAACAACATGTATTTAAACATGATAATTACCCTTGCCTTCATCGCCGCCTTTGCGCTTATCTTCCCGATGCTCACTGATATGAGTATTACTGGAGCAATTTACGGAATGTTCTTTCTCTTTTTGCTTGTAGACATTGCCATGCTCCTGTTTATCCGTAGAATAACTCCCAAGGATGACCTGATGCACAACCTGAAGATTAAGTCAAAAGACATGATAATGCTGGAAAAGGCTCTTATACCAACAATACTGGCATCCTTCATAATATTTATGGTGCTGCTTTTTACGCGGCCCTTCTCCACGCCGGTGAATATTGCCATATCCCAGACGCCACTTTTCATTCTGGGTGCCCTTGCGGGCAGGGTTGAGGCAAGGGTAATGCGTAAGGATGATAACTTCCCAACCTTCATACGCACCGTCGGCGCAAGCGCGGGAGTTCGTGGAGGCAGCCTGACGCCTGTTATAGGCGCACTAAGGCTGCACAACTACGGTGCCCTTACAGAGGACATTAAAGCTCTCTACCGCAGGCTCACCCTCGGTGATGTGAACCGCTCCTGGCGCTTCTTTGCAGGGGAGACGGGGAGCAATCTGATAGATAAGTTCAGCAGAATTTTCATAGAGTCCGCATACTCAGGCGGCGACACCGCTGAGATAGGCGAGACACTTGGAAACAGCTTCGCCAGGATGATCGGGCTCCGAAAGTTCAGGCGCCAGCTTGCAAGTAGCCTCAAGGGCATGCTGTACAGCGCCATGGTAGGGATTTCCATATCCATTTTTATAATTGTGACCCTTGTAGATTCCCTGGGGAGAGGACTTTTCGGTGGAGGAAGCGTGTCCATCGAGGGCGTAGAGTTCATGCCTGTAAAATTTACTGCGGTACAGTTTGACATGTCTCTCATAATGATACTGGTGTGGGTCCTTCTGCTGATACACGCTGCCATCTCTTCTGTGATAATAAAGATTGTAGATGGCGGGCACATGTACAACTCGCTAGTTCATTATGTTACCATGATGTGGATGGGCACGATTATAACAGTACTTGTCCCGAAGCTCTTCTCACAGATTATTCCTCTCTAGCAGAGAGATGTTTAACTGCAAAGTAGTAGGGTAGCCAGAAAGTAAAGGGAAGGCAAAGTATCCAGGTTAAAAAGGAAAATATTACCGCCCTCTCATAGGGATGCCCTATTATGATATAAATCCTGCTCAGCGCCAGATACCATATATAGTTAAATACCGCCAGCACTATTGCCGCTGCAAAGGGCGATTTAACTTCAAACTTCATCTATACCCCCTGCTGAGCCTTTCAAATACCTTGGAATTAAAAAACATATTTTCTATCTTTCGATTTGCGAAATATATCCAGGGTTATCCAGGACACTATTCACTTGTATACATACTTATTCTATGATTTAGAGATTGTCATAGGCTGAGGGGACGGAGTTGGTATTCACTTGAGGCTTAGTCCTCGTGGAAAAGTTTTCCGCCCCCTGCCTATGCAGCCTACGCGAATGAGTACATTACCGCTTAGTCG
>WANW01000085.1 GCA_015521615.1 Candidatus Hydrothermarchaeota archaeon | reverse complement strand
TTTGTCTTTATTTTTTCCACCATTCAGATTTTATATCTTCAGCAATTTCCAGAATACCCTCCTCAAAATCAACCTCTTCTGCAAGCTGCTCAAGTCTGAGTCTTTCCAGAAACTCTAATAGAGTTTCGCTGCGCAGCATACTTCTGTCAATGGTTATGGTAATTTTATTGTCAGCAGTTTTAATCTCGTACATATGTTCTCAACTCTTAGGCATATTACCAATTAAGGCGACTTATAGCGACTTATATAATCCGTAGATATATAACATTTTAAATCTAACCGTTCCCCCATGCCATCAGCATCTCCCGTACTCGTCCTCGAACCTCTCTATATCGTCCTCCTCTATGTATTCGCCCGTCTGGATTTCAATCAGGTGCAGATCTACCTTGCCAGGATTTTCGAGGCGGTGCTTCACCGATTTCGGCATGTATATGCTCTCGTTCTCGTGCACAAAAACCTCCACGAGCTTGCCATTCTCCTCTTTTATCACTCTGGCCGTGCCCCTTACAACAATCCAGTGCTCAGCCCTGTGGTGATGCCTCTGCAGTGAGATGCTCCTTCCCGGATAAATGCACAGCCTCTTCACCCTGTAGCGCTCTCCTTCCTCAAGCAGGGTATAGTAGCCCCAGGGTTTGTGCACAGTGGTGTGTAGTCTGGCTTCGCTTCTGCCTTTTGCAGAGAGCTCCTCCGCTATCCACTTGACCTCTTCTGCCTTTTCTTTGTCCGCCACCAGCAAAGCATCCTTTGTATCTACAATTGCAAGATTTTCCACACCGAGACAGGCTATCAGGCGGTATCCCCCGTAGATAAGACAGTTTCTGGTTTCTCTGAGCAGAGCCTCGCCCTTTACGGCATTTTTACCGGCATCCTTTGGCATAATCTCGTAGACGCTCTTCCAGTTCCCTATGTCCCGCCACTCGCCGCGGTAGGGCACCACCACCGAGCGGGAAGAGCGCTCCATTATGGCGTAGTCTATGCTTATCTCCGGAAGCTTGTCGTAGTTGCTGAGAAGCTCTTTATAGCTGTGCATATAACCTGCTATCCCGGGGGCGTGGGCTTTGAACTCCTCCATAAGTACAGAAGGTGTAAGGAGGAAGATGCCCGAATTCCAGAGACAGCCTTCTTTTAGAAGCTGCTCCGCCTTTTCCGGGGAGGGCTTCTCTATGAATTTCTCCACTCTGTAGCCGGGGCTCAGGGCTTCACCGGGCTTTATATATCCATAGCCCGTGGCGGGATGCCATGGATTTATTCCGAAGGTTACAAGATGCTCCTTTGCAAGAGGCTCGGCCTCTGCCACTGCATCAAAAAACTCCCGGCTGAGAACATGGTCGCTGGGCATGGCGAGGAAGCTTCTGTCGCCGTAGTTCTCGGTTATGAAGAGGGAGGCTAAAGCTATCGCAGGGGCGGTGTTCCTTCTGCACGGCTCCAGTATTATGTTATCCCGGGATACGATATCGCCGATTTCATCCCTCACATAAAAGAAGTGCTCCCTGTTGGTGGCTACCACCAAATCGTCCGCATGCTCCCTTGCAAGTTCGGCAGTGCTCCTGAGCAGGCTGCTCTTGCTGTTCACAGACAAAAACTGCTTGGGATACAGCTCTCTGCTCAGAGGCCAGAGCCTCGTTCCACTGCCTCCTGCCAGTATCAGGACTATCATATTAACCACACTCCAGACTAACCCCCGCCCGCCCTTTTATCATCGCGGGAGCTCAATACAGACGGGCATGGTCAGACTTCAAATTCCAGCCTTTCTAATTGCCCCTTTCAGCTGCTGGAATTCTTCTCTGTGCTTTTTTATCTCTTTATCCGCCCTGCAGATGGAGTCCAGCTTCTCCACAAATTTGCCGGCTATTTCAGCCTGCTCCTCCTGCCTTGCAGAAATGTGCTTTGTCTCGTGGAGTATTTCCTTGGTGATGTCAATTTGTTCGTCCTGTTTCTTTATCATTTCCTGCTTTCCGAGCATTTCGTCCTGCTTTTCAAGTGATACGTCCATTTTCCTCTCCAGTTTTTTCCCACCTCTATGAAGGTTCTCATCTGCCCCCACGTTGAAAACGATGGCAAATATCAATTTTGGGTATTCTGTCCAAGTATTCGTGTCGTGCATTCTCCTTGACGCCTGCATCTGCCGGGAAATTTGTACTCACAAAATCGCAGAACTCCTGAAGCTGATCTTTTTCACCGGCGACAAATACATGAACCTCCTGCAGGTGGTTGAGCACATTCACAGCCCTGAAGCGCTCTATCCCATGATTAATGGCAGCCTCCATCAAGAAGTAGCGGTAGCCTATGCCGTAAACCTTATCGCCAGCAACTACGAGCTTCATCTTCTCCATTAATTATCCCTCTGGTCTTCCGGTATTTAAATTTTGGTTCAGGAACGGGAATAGAATTCTGGCTCTCGGTAGATCCCCCTCCAGCAAACCCATATGGCCTATGGCCGGGGATGAGCGGTACCCTCAATGAGGAGTTCTCTCCACTTCGGGAAATGGTTCATCCTCATAACATACCACGTGAAGAGGAATTTTATACTCCAGACTACCCCCGCCCGCCCTTTTATCATCGCGGGAGCTCAATACAGACGGGCTACAGGAAGGATTCAACAAAGCTTCTCGACAAGCCGGTGTATCTCCTTACGACATCTATAAACATGTTCTTCTGCACAGAGCCGAGCATCACATAGGTGTCGGCAAAGTTTGCGTTCCCCTCCAGTTCCTTGACGATGAGCCGGATCTGGGCTTTTGATAACTTACCACCCCTGGATTCCAGGTGACGTTTAATCTCCGCAAGGGCGTTGATGTAGTACCCCAACCCGCGGGCCTTATCGCTGGAGATATTCTTAACAGCGCCGCATCTCCTGCACAGGGGATGGGGCTGCAGGATGCCGTTCAGAGTGGGCAACCACACCCTATCGTGAGAGGATCTGTGAATGTGGGTCTTATCACTCATGGCCCTCCTTCCACCGTTTTGCTTTGGCGGTTTACTTTTATTTTTCTTATATATAAATGTAACTACGGCAACGAATAATCCTTTTTTTGTACATTGAGAAAAATTATGAAAATATTTCTAAATAAGCGCTTAAAAATGGAATGAAATTTCACAAATTTAAATCCAATTTAATGCTGAGGAGCTCCTCAGCAAGGTCCACCCGGGCATTTACGTACTCTGGAGGATTACCTCCTTCTCGCGTAGTAGTAAGCTGCTATTGCGATTATCGCCAGCACTACGAGTGCCACCAGCCACTTAACCCACGGCTTTGCCGGAGGTGCCGCAGGCGCCGGAGGTGTTGGTTCCGGTGCGGGCGGAGCAGGAGTCACAGGCTCCTGTGTTGGTGGCTGTGGGGTTGGTGTCGGGGGTGAAGGTGCGGCAGGTGGTTCTTCCGCAGGCGGTGGTGTGGGAGGCGCAGCGGGAGGCGGCACCGCTAATTCGCCGGCTATGGCGAAGTAGCTAAAGCCGGGAGAGCGTGCACGGTAGTACACGTAGCTCCCGTCCTCTCCAACCTTGGTGGTGCTGAGCTTCTCCCAGGTGCCTGCGTAGCGGTACAGCGCCACACTGGAGATCTCCTTCTCCTCAAGCCACGTCCTGGGCACGCGGAAGGTTATATCAGCGTAGTTCAGCTGCTCCTCACTGATTGCTGTGGAGATCTTTATATAGGCCAGAACTTCGCCCGGCGCTGCTGGCAGATCCTCAGGCTTTCTCACACTTCTTCCCTCTATAACCACACCGGTTATCCACTGCTTGGCGCTTATCGCAATCTGGGAGAAGTATATCTCGCCGTCAACACTTATGTTGTAGGTCCCGATCTCCCCGGGTTTGATGAAGCCTATGTAGATCTTGAAGAGGTCTGGTGGAATCGTTTTCACTCCGGGGGAGATTGCAACCACCGGCAGCGGCTTCGCAACAGCACCTGCGATGCCGTAGACGCTGAAGCGGGAAAGCTTCGCCCACACGTAGTTTGCGGAGGTGTTTACGCCAGATGCATACACCACTGTCCCATCCGCCAGCGTCTGAGCGGGCGGAGCAACCAGACGCACCCAGCTGCCGTTTGTGTACCTCACAGGTCTAAGGGAGTTCTCGCTCACGCCGGAGGGTATCCTGGACTCGTTGTAGTATATCCTCAGCTCAATCGTAACGTTGTCGTACCAGCTGGTGTCGTTGACGCTCAGGGTGAAGTATATCCCAGGTATGGCGCCCTCAACGCCGCTGAGATCCGTTACTCCCGGAGGCGGATTAACACTTATGTTCACCGTCAGATTCACCGCCGGGGTTGTGCCGTTGGTGGAGACTATCCACTCGTAGGTGCCAACTGGAGTCACCACCTTACCTGAGGAATTCGTCGAGTTTGCGGACAGCGGCGGAAGGGTTGTGACAATCTGCCTGGGGAACACCTCAAAGCTTACAGGTGTGGAGGCGAAGTACGGCTTGCTTGAATCCCCCGTCATCACATATGCCACAGCTGTGTAGTTTCCGTCGAATAGCATGGATGTGTTGAGCTTTATGTTGAAGGTCTTGGTGTAGGTCACATTTACCTGACCGTAGCCATAACCGTAGCCAAAGTTGTGGTAACTACCCTGGCGCCAGTCGTAGCCATAGCCGTAGCCGTAGCTCAGGTTTCCCAGAGTACCAACAGGGGTTACGACGAGCTCGTTGGCGTAGAGGTTTCCGCTTATCACATTCCCGTTGAGGTCGAAAACAAAGCTGCGATTCATAGCACCGGTGAGATTGAGCACAACCTTCTGCATGGGCACATACTGATCGATGTCCTGGAGCTCAACGGTGAGGTTGAACTCGATGATTTGATTCGCAGGGTCCATGGGCTGCGCAACCGTCGTAATCCCCAGCAGACTTACCTTCACGGCAGCCGCAGGACCGGAGAAAATAAGGAGGAAAATTATGAAGAAGGTGAGAAGGAGACTCTTTAAAGTTTTCCCATCCATATACCCACCTCTATGATAGATAGGCATTCTGCTATATAAACCTTTCTTTTTGTTTTTTGTTTTGGGACGGACGATTTAATTTTCTCACAACATGAAAGGGTAGTGGATTCATGTTAGTGCTGCTCTCGGCAGGCATGCTTCAGCAGAGACCTGGTTCATTGCACTTCCGGGTAACAAGGTGTCTTCGAAAATAACCGGTTAGCCTGCAAACATTCTCTAAATATTATAGGGTCCTATTTAGACTCACCACTCAGCAATCCTCTGCAGTACTTATTTCTCTCTAAAACCTAAAGAAACAACTATTCCACCAAAAGTACATTCAGCGCCACGAGCTTTTTCACGGAGCGCATAGTATAGCAGTGCAGCTTATCCAGAGCGAAACATTTCTTCGCCAGTTTGAACAAATCGTTGTTATTCTGGAAAATATTTCGCTTGTGCTGTACATTTGCAAGACCGCATGATGAAGCTATCTGGGGGGTGATGTGGAGAAGATGGTAAAGCGGGTGGTGGGACTATGGCCTTAAGCACCGCCTCTGTGGGGGGCAGTTTGGCATTACCCGGCGCAGGGTACAGCTGCTGGCGAAGCACTACCGCGAGACTGGCGAGGTTCCTGTGCTTGATTTCAATCCTACTTTAGGCTTATTCTGACGGTTATAAGTGGGCGATCACAACAGCAAGCCGCAGATTTCAATCCTACTTTAGTCTTATTCTGACGCACGATTCCCACGGGGTTAAATGTTGTTCAGAATGTCGCTCGCTTTGTATTTCAATCCTACCTTAGTCTTATTCTGACTGACGACCGTACAGGCTGATTGTCTGCATGCAGCCGTTTCAATCCTACCTTAGTCTTATTCTGACACATCCCCCGGCTGCGATACCCAGGAAAAAATAAAAGTTTCAATCCTACCTTAGTCTTATTCTGACAAGAAAAAAATGTGAATGGAGGGATAAGTAAATGTGCTTTCAATCCTACCTTAGTCTTATTCTGACTCAGCGTTATGCAGAAAATTCCGCGTGAAAGAGAGCCTTTCAATCCTACCTTAGTCTTATTCTGACTGCTTTGGAGTTTCTACACAGGAGGGATGCTAAAAACTTTCAATCCTACCTTAGTCTTATTCTGACTGGTTATTTGCGGGATTATCCGGACTTCCTTGCGTCTTTCAATCCTACCTTAGTCTTATTCTGACGCAAAGAGGAGCAAGAGCTCGCGAAAGAAGTTTTCTACTTTCAATCCTACCTTAGTCTTATTCTGACCGCGTTGGAGGAAATTAGCGAGGAGAACTACTATTGCTTTCAATCCTACCTTAGTCTTATTCTGACTTTTCAGTGATAAGAGAGCCCGCAAATCCGATAAGCTTTCAATCCTACCTTAGTCTTATTCTGACTATATTTTGTATATGTATATCTGTCTCTTATACACATCTCCGAGCCC
>WANW01000084.1 GCA_015521615.1 Candidatus Hydrothermarchaeota archaeon | reverse complement strand
GGTACGGGCCTGCCGGGATTTGAACCCGGGCTTAGAGCTCCGGAGGCTCCCGTCCTGTCCTGGCTAGACTACAGGCCCAAGAAATAAGCGCAGGCTAACCTTATTCAAACCAGCTAAAAAGCTCCCTGCGAATGTCCTCCAGGACGGGGAGTCCCTGCCTCACTCTGCGAACTTCTTCCAGGTCTATCTCCGCCTCCAGCAGCGCCTCCTCGCCACCAGCCCTTGCGAGTACCTCGCCCCAGGGCGAGATGATTGCGCTCCCGCCAGCGTAGATGTTGTGCTCATCCCTGCCCACGCGGTTGCACGCCAGCACAAAGCACTGGTTCTCTATGGCGCGGGCTCTTATGAGGATGTCGAAATGCTCCTGGCGCTGCGCCGGAAACTCTGAGCTGAGCAGGAAGACCTCGCTGCCGAGAAGGGTTAAACGCCTGAACAGCTCCGGGAAGCGCAGGTCGTAGCAGGTCGCAAGCCCGAAGGTGTTGCCCCTTACGTTAGCCACCACGGGCTCATCACCGGGGGCAAAGTGGCGCTTCTCCTCGCCGAAGAGGTGCAGCTTGCGGTAGGCTGCGATTATTCCGCCGCCGCTTAAAAGCACGAAGGTGTTGTACAGCCTTCCATCGCTGCTCTCAAGAAGTGTGCCCGCAAGGATGCGCTTCCCTGCGAGCTCGCACAGCGTGCGCACCGTCTCTCCGCTTAGCGGCTCCGCAAGCTCCTTCAGCCTTGGAAAGTCGAAGCCGGTGGTGAAGAGCTCCGGGAAGAGCACCAGCTCAGCGCGCGTTCGGCGAAGCGTGGCTTCTACTTTGGCAAGGTTTGCTTCCTTATCGCCCAGGGCTATGTCCATCTGGGCAACTGCCACGCGCATTTCAGAAGAGCTCATGGAGGTGTATCTTGTGCTTCCCCAGGTTGCCGCCGTAGTTGCCGGCGGTAATTCTGCGCACACCCTCCACCTGCGTCGCCGCCTCTATGCCGAGGCGCATTGCCTCCGCCACTGCGCTCGCGCTGGTGCCGTCGATGACCACCTCAGCCACCGCGTTGGTCTCCGAGTCCAGGGCGGAGTCCTCAACCCTGTCCTTAAGCGTCGGGCAGAAGCGCTCATTCGTCGTGGCCGGCATGAACTTGTACTTCTTAGAGCCCACCTTCGAGCCGCTTGCGACTATGCCTCCGGGGAAGGGTGTTATTGTGCCTTCCTGCCTTGAAATCGTATCAACAGCACGCTCCGCCGCTGTGAGTGCACTCTCCACGCTCGAGGCAAGGATTATGAAGTTCCCTCCTGCTACGCCCTTTGCCATGCTCAGGTTGCGCTCTATCATGAACTCGCCCATCATTATTGGTACAACCACCATCTCCCTGCCGAAGGCTTCGCGGATCTCCTCGTAGCCGTCGCCGAAGTACTTCAGCTTGAAGCCCACGTCTATCTCCTCGCCCTCGCCCAAGGCAAAGACACGCGTCGTGGGTGCTGTAAGCACACACTGCCCTATCCGCTTTATTAGCTCCATGGCGAGCTTCTTCTTTGGCGCAAACACCATGACGGCACAACCCGGACGCGAGTCTGGTGTCTCCTCTTTGCCCAGTATGCGCTCTATCCCTGCCTCGGCGGTGCACGCTATGAGGGAGGTTCCGAAGCCCGTGGCCTCAGTAGCGGCGGTGCGCGCCCACCTCTCGTTCACCGCGGTTATAATAAAACGCGAATACCAGCTGTCGAAAGCCTCGGCGAAGGTGTCCTCAATCTCGACGCCATTCACCTTCATGTTCCCATCTCCCAGCTTCTCAGATACTCCTCCTGCTCCTCAGTCAGAGAGTCTATCTCAACGCCCATGCTCTCCAGCTTAAGCCTCGCCACCTCTCTGTCTATGTGCTCAGGCACGGGGTACACCCGCGGCTCCAGCTCTGAGCCGTGCCTGGCTATGTACTCGGCGCACAGCGCCTGGTTGGCAAAGCTCATGTCCATCACGCTCGCGGGGTGCCCCTCTGCAGCGGCGAGGTTTATTAGCCTGCCCTCTCCCAGGAGGTAGAGCCTGCGCCCATCTTCGAGGGTGTACTCGTCCACGTAGTCTCGAATCCTGCGCTTGTGCTTCGCTAGCTTCTCTAGGGCTGGGATGTCTATCTCCACGTTGAAATGCCCCGAGTTTGCGAGTATTGCACCGTCTTTCATTAGCTTGAAGTGCTCCCCGCGTATCACATTTATGTCCCCGGTTACTGTCACGAAGATGTCCCCCACCTTTGCGGCCTCGCGCATGGGCATGACGCGGTAGCCGTCCATCACCGCCTCCAGCGCCTTGAGCGGATCCACCTCGGTTACCACGACATTGGCGCCCATGCCCTGAGCGCGCTTCGCCACACCTTTGCCGCACCACCCGTAGCCCGCCACCACGAAGGTCTTGCCGGCGAGGAGCACGTTGGTCGCGCGGAGGATGCCGTCCAGGGTGCTCTGCCCGGTGCCGTAACGGTTGTCGAAGAGGTGTTTTGTCTTTGCATCGTTCACTGCAATTATGGGGTACTTCAGCACACCCTCGCGCTCCATGCTCTTAAACCTGATCACCCCTGTAGTGGTCTCCTCGGTGCCGGCGATTATCTCTTCAAGAAGCTCCTGCCGGGAGCTGTGAATCGTCGAAACCAGGTCTCCGCCGTCGTCCAGGGTTATGTGTGGGCGAAGGTCGAGGGCGCGGTTCACGTGCTCGTAGTAGGTATCCTTGTCTTCACCCTTTATCGCAAACACCGGTATGCCGTACTCCTTCACTAGGCATGCGGCGACATCGTCCTGCGTGCTCAGCGGGTTGGAGGCGCAGAGCGCAAGGCTTGCTCCTCCTGCCTTGAGGGTGAGCATCAGGTTAGCGGTCTCCGTGGTGACGTGCAGGCAGGCTGAGATGCGCATTCCTTCCAGAGGCTTCTCCTTCGCGAAGCGCTCCCGGATAAGGCGCAGCACTGGCATGTGCATGCCCGCCCACTCTATGCGAAGCTTGCCCTTCTCCGCCAGCGAAAGGTCCTTAACGTCGTAGTCCAAGATAACCACCTCTTGCAAAATTCTGCATGCTACTATAAAAGGCTATTCCTGTAGTTTTCTGGGGCATTTATAAGCCCGTTCTCCAGGAAGTAGTCTCTGAGGCTGGCAATTTTTTTCAGGGAGGTCATCCTCTCAAACTCGCGCATCGCCTCCTCGGGGGAGGCCTCCACGTAGCGGAGTCTTTCTATAAACACCTTCCTCAGCTTCTCCGCATCGCTCGCGCTCTCAAGCAGTGATGCCAGTGTTGAGTAATGCTCTCTAATAACCCCTGCCAGCCTTAAACCCTCTTTTCCAAGCTTGAAAAACTCGCTATCGGCCTCGCCCTTTAAGCCCGGGCAACCATCACTGTGATGCTGCCTAAAATCTATTCTCTTTGCGGGTATATCTATGTTGGCGTAGTAGGGGTAGAGTCTGCATGTTGCCGGCTTTACCTCATGGATAAAGCATTCGTTGCTAATGGGATTAAAAAATATGCACCTTCCCGAATCCTGAAAAGTTTTCAGGACATAGTACTCCACAAAGTAATTCTGGGAGTCGAAGCTTCTTCCCACAGAGAAAAAGAAGTCATTTAACATGTGCCTGAACTCCTCGGCAAACTCAGCCTCACCTATAAGCTCGGGCATCCCGGAGAAAGTAAGGTAGTCCCAGGCGAACTCTTCAAACTTTTGCCTTTCTATGGTCTCGAGGAAGTGCTGGATTGCTGAGACTTCCTGAAAGAACATCCTTATGCCTATTTTCCTGCTTCTACCAAAGCAGCATCTGCCACACCGCTGGCATTCAAAACCCTGCTTTATTGCTGTAAAGTTGAGATTTATCTCCTTCACATTCTGCCTCCGGGTGAGATGGAGCAGGTAAGTGTTCTAACAAGAGGAGATAATATGGTATTGCGCATTTGTGCACTCATGCACAATTTCGTCAGGTTTATATGTTATAACCCCTTTGCCCATATCAGCCTATGGGTAGCCAGCCCTTTTTTATGCTCCCATAGGCACCTCCTCTATATCCCCCCAAATTTATTTATCTGCGCTTTGCAGTATTTTACTACGGTGGTTTAATGCAGAGGGTGCTCAGGGATACAAAGGTCAGGGATGTTATGACACGGGGTGTTATAACCGTTAAGTTTTATGAGCCAATAAAAAATGTGCTGGCAACCATGGTGGAGAACGATGTCTCCGCCGTCGTGGTGGTGGATGACCAGAACGAAGCCATGGGGGTAATTTCCACCGTAGATGTGCTGAAAGAGCTCAGGAACAGAAGTGAGAAGGAAATTGAGGAGATGGAGGCAGAGGAGCTGATGACCCCCTTTACGGTCTCTATAAGTCCTGAGAGTTCCCTGCTGGAGGCGGCCCAGTTAATGATTGAGAAGAAAATACATCGCCTGGTAGTACTGCACCCGCATGAAATTGCGGGCGAAGTGCCGGTTGGAATACTCTCAGCTACGGACGTGCTCAGGGTGCTCCACAAAAGTTTATAAAAGGTTATTAAGATGGTATATTTGCATGTTGCTTTACCGGGCCGGTGGTCTAGGGGTTATGACGTCACGCTTACAACGTGAAGGTCGGCGGTTCGAATCCGCCCCGGCCCATCCAGGGGAGGGGCATACCCCTCCCCTTAGGTTAACCCCACCCCGACGGGGAAACAATGGTAAATTCGGTGGAAACATGGCGGTATTAAGCATGACGAAATACCGCAATATGTTGATGCAACTGACTGCAGTTGTGTTCTGAATCCGCCCCGGCTCATCACTTTTTAGTGCCTGAAAGATTGGGGAGTGCCAGCGTAGAGCTTCGATTGGCTTTGTTCACATCGAAAATTAATTAAGAGGTTACTCTAGACTATTATCCCCAGAACATGCGGCCGTAGTATAGCCTGGCTAGTACACGAGCCTGCCACGCTTGTAGCCCGGGTTCAAATCCCGGCGGCCGCATTTATTTCTGATGTCTTAATCCTTCATAGCCCCTATTGCTGTGCACTAGGGCAGTTGATGCAACTGACTGCAGTTGCGTTCGAGTCCCAGGGCCGCATCTCTTCCTCATGAAAATTTCAGGGGAATACGGACATAGAATGTAGAACCTTTTCCAAGCTCAGATTTTGCCCAGATTTTGCCACCATGGGTCTCGATTATGCGTTTCACCACTGCCAAGCCGGTGCCTGTACCTCCGTATCGTCTGGTCGAGCCGGAGTCCAGCTGTGTAAGCGGCTCAAAAATCTCCTCAAGCTTATCCTCTGGTATGCCTATCCCTGTATCACTGACTTTTATCAACAGGGAATCCCCTTCCCGCTCTACCTCAACCTTAACCACCCCACCTTCATGGTTAAACTTTATTGCGTTGTCTATAAGATGAGCTATAGCGCGCTGCAAATGGTGGGAATCTGCATACACCTCTCCGGTGTGCTTCAGGTCAACTTTTATCTTAATCTTCCTGCTACGTGCATACTCCTCCTTTGCCTCAACCGCCTCTGAAATCATCTCTTCTACCCTTGCCTTTTCAAATTTGAGCTGAAAATCTCCACTATTTATATCTGCAAAAGTTATGAGGTCGCCAACAATGGAATCAAGACGGAAAAGTGCGCTGAGTACAGAGTTAAGCTCATCTCGCAGCATCTCTTTATCATCTTCCTCAAGGGCCAGCTCCACAAAACCCTTGGCGATGGTAATAGGTGTTCTCAGTTCGTGGCTCACATTGGCTATAATGTTGTTTTTAAGCTCATTGATGCTTTTCAACTCTGCATACGCCTTCTTTAGCTCTTCATGGGCCTCTTCAAGTCTCTGATAGAGCTCAGCTCTCTCCACAGTAACTCCAACCTGTCTGGCAAATCTCATAAGTCGCTCTGCATCCTGTGGTGTGAGCTCCCGCCGTGTGGCTACACCAATAACTCCTATTACTGCATTCCCGCTCTCCATGGGTACTGCAAGTGCCTCCCCAACCCCTGTGAACGCTCTTATACGCAGGGCTAGCTTCTCCAGCCTGTCCTCACCTATATTCTCCCTTACAAACTTCTCAATATCCGCTGTTATTATGTACCTCCTCCTGGTAATAATTTCCTCAAGGAGACTGTCCTCACGCACCGGTATTCTGCACCCTATAGGTGAAAGTTCAGCAAGCTGTCCGTGCTTCTCAACAGCTACAGAAGGTGCGCTGTAGGCGGTAACCTCAAGGTAACCGTCCTTAAGCAGGCATGCAGCAGCAACATCATAACCAAAGGTGTCCCTCAGCTTGTTGACCACCATTTGAAGTATCCCATCAGGCGTTGCTCCTGTTGCCAGCATGCCCGCAACTTCTCTGAGAACCCTTTCCTCTTCCTCCTGCTCGACCCGATTGGTAACATCCCGTGAGATATGAACAATGCTTGCCACCTCTCCATCCTCACCGAAAAGTGGGGTGGCGACTATCTCCACATACCTCCTTCTGCCGTGGTTATCTGGATGAGTGTGCAGGGTATTTACTGTTTCACCGTTGGTGAAAACCTCCTCAAGGGGGCAGACTTCCCCGAAGCTGGAGCACGGTCTGCTTCTGTGATGTGTAATCTCATAACACTTCCTCCCGACCACGGCATCACGCTTTAAACCTCCTTCCTCAAGGAAGTGACGGTTAACCTCTCGTACTGTGAAGTCTCTGTCTATAACCAGGATTGAGTCCTCCATGCTATCTATAACTGCACGGATTTGACGCTCTCGTTCTTTAATCTCACCGAAAAGCTGAGCGTTCATCACCGCTACTCCAACCGCTTCACCGATAGCCCTTAGAAGCTTCAGATCGTCGTCAGAAATCTCCCGCTCATGCTTAAAGGCTACGGTTATCACGCCCAGCCTCTGCTTACCCACCATTATTGGAACCCCTACTGCAGTGCTCAGCTCTGCTTCATCTACCAGATTTCTGAAGGAATCTGTGGTATATTCAGGATTCTTTGAGATATCTGAAGGTAGTTCTCTTATGTGCTCCAGCAACCTCCCATTAAGCCCGATATGTGCCGCAAGCCTTAGTGTTCTACCATTTTCCAGGTGCACAGCCCCTGCTTCAGCGCCTATAACCCGTGTAATTTCTTTCAGTGCGGAATTCAGAATTTCATCCAGTTTGAGCGATGAGGATGCTGCACGTGTTGTGGAGTACAGGGCCTCAAGTTCAGCGCTACGCTTTCTTATTGTCTCCTCAGCGCGCCTTCGCATCTCAATATCTCTATAAATCTCACTCAGGTTCTGATATAAAAGCGCGAAAATGCCCACTGCGATAAAGGTAAGTGTATTGATGGCACCGGTTATAGGCGAAATGGCATTCCACAGCTCCTCCTCCCCAGCAAACTGGAGCAACCTGTGCACTACATGTCCAAAGTAGCGGGACACCGCAAAAATCGCAAACACCAAAGCCTGGCCATGAAGATACAGCCACAGTGACTCATTCCTCTTCTCCCTGTATAATCTGCGGGTGTACCCGACAGCAAGTATGCTCAGAGCTATGACAATAACACTGCCCGCGATATCAAATGCCTGATTAATACTAACCAGAATTTCTGTATTCAAGGGATTCACCCCTTGCTGTACCTTGAGCAAGAGCTCTTACCCCGAGAAGAAAGAAGAACATCCCGCTCACTGCAAACACGTGGTCAAGAAGACAGCTGGCGTAGTATATCATCGCAGTAGATGATAGCCCGTTTGCTGAAGGCTGGTCGGTGATATATTCTCCTGCGATATGTGCGGTGGTTGTATCCACATTCCACAGGGCAAATATCAGGGCGCTTATCCCTATATAATGCCACCCACCCCCACGGTGGGAAGCCCGTATCCTGATAAAGAGTACAACCATAGAGAAGAGAAAGAAGACATGGGCGATTAGATGAGCCACCAGGCCTTCGGGTTGAGTATGGGCCTGCACAGCAAAGGCGGACGGCAGAATTAGCAGGAATATTACTATCTGGAAGAACCCCCCGAGTAAAAACCCTCTCCAGGAGGGGAACCTACCCACGCCAGTAAAAGCCATTGTGAAATTTTGATACTCGCAAGTATATAAATTTTTCTGTAATGCATTAAAATATATTTTAATTGCTTGGCGCACTCTTTATATACCAGTGGAATCAGTGGAAGAATATGAAACAGAGTATGAAGCTTATTCTTGCACTCTTTGTTGTGGCAGTTGTTGCTGCAGGCTTTATTCCTGTTGAGAAAGGGACGGTGGAGAAACCCGACCCAAAGAAGAAGCTTGAAAAGGAACTTTTAAAGCGTGATGTGGTGCTGGAGGACTACTACACCACCACTGTAACTGAGCTGGAGAAGGCGCTGGGTGTCAACATCTCGGCTAAAGGTGACGAGAGGGTAGGCTTTGTGATGCTCCGCTCGCCTCTCGGGGATGAGGCTTCTGTTTTTGAGCAAACTCTTGAGGCAGTTGTATCCACTTTTCCTGATGTGGAAGCAGTTGCGATGCTCCGCATCGACAGCGAACCCAAGAAGCTGGTGTACGCTCCGGTAGAGGTGCGGAGCTATGCGAATATGCAGAAGCTTTCACTCGATGTTAGCAGGCTACTCGACAGGGATTCGAGGGCACAGCTTATAGCCAGAGCTCTTGCGGAGAATGGCATAGATGCGCAGAAGGTTTATATACTCACGGCAGAAGAGACTGCCAGCCTCAACACAAGCCTTAGCGGTGCGGGTGAGGCAGCCCTTCTCGCGCTGGTAATCCCGAGAGAGGAGTTTCCGGGCAAGCTGTTCGAAGCCATCGGAATAGCTTTTGAAGTTGACGGTGGCATAGGTGCTGTGGTGGCCGGGAACATGCTAGCCAGGAAGGCCAAGACTGTAACCTTTTACTATATTACCCGTGAGGAGTATGAGAAGAAAAAGCCTCTTAAGCTAGCATACCTTTCGAAGATGGAGATGCCGGTGGGATAACCGCAGAAGCTCATCTAATCACAAGGCTTCTGATCCTCTCGCATATTACCCCCATGACAGTGCATGTCTCGAGGGGTATGCCGTAGCCGGTGAGTTCAACATGCTTCTCAGCCATTTTCAGAAACCTCCCGGGCAGGCCCTTTCTTCCCAGCCCCATGACAAGGCACACATTTCTGCGCTGCTCAGCAATCTTTTCGATATCCACTCTCTTATTCTCTTCTGGCCTTGAGGTTGTGGCGATAAGCTCCCCCACTTCAGGAATAAATTTTTTATCCGGATAGGGGAGAACGAACAGGCGTCCTTCTTCTTTCAGAATTCTGAGATATGCGCCTCCCTTGCCTATGTTTGTCTCTGCAGAAATTCGCTCAACAGCCTCTTCCACATTTTCGAAAGGGAATCCGAATAGTACAAGCTTCATGCCGTATGCATAGCACAGCGGCGCTGCTCTTGCGACTGTTCTGGTGTGGACCGGATGCAGTGAACCATGATATGTGTTGTAAAGCCCCAGGGAGAACCTCTTCATGCCTCCAAGCTCAGGCACTCTCGGCACAGCTTCTCGCATGGTGTGCGGTTCTGCAGACCGTACTCTGCTGTGTACCCTTTTCAGCTCAGCCACACTTTTTTCAGGTATCTCTACATTCAGCTCTTTTAAAGCCAGGTCCACGAGGCTTTTATCTTCTGACTTTAGCTTTAGACTGCGCAGATATAGAAGGATTTTAGCGGAATCCTCGGTATGTGTTATGTATGATAGTATCTCCTCGACGCCTATGCCCTGTTCAATCCCCAACTTTGAGGCGATTTTAAGCGCTTTTGTCCTCTTATTCCTCTTCAGCTTTTTAATTTTCTCAAAGGCATCTTCCACCTTTCCGGCTGAGATGTAGGCTTTAATTACCTGTTTCATTGGTGTATAATAGTGCTTTGAGCTTTCAATTTTAGCAACAAGGTCAAAAAGCATATCCAGATCCTTTTCACCTGCCCTTTGCATCCTCTTTGCAATCACCTCGAGAATCTCCGCCCGTCTCCAATCCTGGGGCACCTCACCTGCTTTCTCCAGGGCGAGGCGAAAGTATTTTCTGTATCTCCTCTCCCCTTCCAGAGTTCCCCTCGCCGCGATGTAACTTATAACCTCGGCGCTGTAGTAGCTGTCGGGTATTTTTATAGCTGCATCAAGAACAGGATTAAGATTATCCACTTTTCCAAAGGATTCTCTGAAAATCCTTTTCAGACCCCGGCTGTATGACGGGATGTGACGTGCTTTAAGACTTCTAATCTTCTTCCTGAGGTTATTTTTTGAATCCGCCATGTTAAACGTTTCACAGAAACTTTTATTTCGATTGCTGTAGTTGACTACTCATACCTTTAACAATAAAAAATAGCATAAAATCTATGCCTAATTGAATATGGAGGTAACAATGCTCCATGTGGTCATAGCGGAGGCAGAGGTTGAGCTTGTACCTGCGAGCATAGCCAGGCATCCTGTGATAAGAAAGGAGGCTCAGCGAAGGCGTAAGAGGGCAACGCAGATGCTGCTCGACTCCTCTCTGCATCATGCGGCGATGCATTCACTCAGCGACAGCAGTCGCAGAGGGCGACCTGATATAGCCCACTACACACTCCTTACCCTCCTTGAATCACCCCTCAACAAGCAGGGTATGCTGAGATGCTACCTGCACACCCGCAACGATGAGGTGGTTTTCATAAACCCGGAGACGCGCCTTCCTCGCGCCTGTCAGCGCTTCCGTGGCCTGATGGAGAAGCTCTTCGCCGAGCGGAAGATTGCAAGTGGCGATACCATGCTGCTCGAGATGAAGGACATGAGTGTTGCGGAACTTGTGGGCAGCTTTGATTCAGAGTACATAGTGCTCCTCAGTGAAGAGGGGCAAGGCATCGAGGCGTGGGAGCTTGCCTCCAAGCTCGTGGGCAAACACAACCCATGCGTTATAATAGGTGGCTTTCCCAGTGGTGGCTTCAGGGGCGATTACAGCTTCGTTCATGAACGCGTGGCAGTATTTCCCTCCCCTCTGGCAGCATGGAGTGTTGCCGCAGAGGTGGTGAGCCATTACAGAAGGTGCATAGCAGATGCGAAGACGCAACCTTAAGCTGGAACGCCGAATAGCAAGAGAGCGCATAGAGATACTAATGCAGCTCGCGCGGGAGGTCTTCCATCGCGATGCTGCGCTGGCGAGGCGCTATGTTGAGCTGGCGCGCAGAATTGCAATGCGTTACAACGTTAGGTTTCCGGGGAAGTGGAAGAGATTCTTCTGCAAAGCCTGCGGAAGCTTTCTTGTGCCAGGTGTAAACATGCGGGTGCGCTGCACAAAGCAGCGTGTTGTCATCACCTGCCTGGAATGCGGGCATGTGAAGCGCATATCCTACGTAAGGGAAAAGAAGGCGAGGAAAAATGAAGCTAAGCTCAAAAGAGAGGAAAAAGTTTAAAAGGGAGTTGCACCATAGCAGGGCAAGCGTAATAATTGGCAAGGGTGGAGCAGCCTCGGCTATGGCTGAGGTTGACCGTCAGCTTGAGGAAAAGGAGCTGATAAAGGTAAAGGTGCTCAAGAGCGCCGCTGCCGGGAAAAGCACAGCCGAGATTGCAAAAGAGATTGCAGACGCTACTAACGCTGAGGTAGTTGAGGTTATAGGCAAAACCTTCGGCTTATTCAGACCAAGAAGGAAAAAACACAAGGAGGTTTAGCATGGCGACAGTTTATGATGTTCCAGCTTCTGAGCTTATCCGCGAACTGTCAGCGGAGCTTAAGAAGGTGAAGGAGATAAAGCCGCCTGAATGGGCGGCTTTTGTAAAGACGGGCGCAAATCGGGAGCGCGCCCCGACGCAGAAGGACTGGTGGTATACCCGTGCAGCCTCGGTGCTGAGAAAGATTCATATTCATGGTCCTGTGGGCATTCAGACCCTTCGCAGGTGGTACGGCGGAAGGAAGAATTGCGGCTGTGCACCAGACGCCGTGCGAAGGGGGAGTGGCTCTGTTATCAGAAACATTCTGAAGCAGCTTGAGGCCGCTGGCCTAGTTGAGAAGACTGAACAGGGGCGCAGGACAACGTCAAAGGCCATGAGCCTACTGGATAAGACGGCAGCCAAAATAATCCGCCGCAGGCCCGAGCTTCAGAGGTACAGGTGATTTTATGGACGACCTGGAGGAGCTGAAGCGCAGGAAGCTCCTGGAACTTCAGCGTCAGCTTCAGGAAGAAGCACTGCGCCAGGAGCAGCTCCGCCAGGCTGAGGAGCAGAAGCGCATTGTGCTCAAGAGCATACTCACGCCCGAGGCGAGGAGCAGGCTCACCAACATAAAGATGGCCCGCCCAGAGTTTGCTGCTCAGATTGAAGCCCTGCTGATTCAGCTTGCCCAGACTGGGCAGGTGAAGCAGCGCATCACCGACGAGCAGCTGAAGGAAATCCTCAGACGCCTGAGTGCCAAAAAGCGGGATATAAAGATAAGAAGGATCTGATGAAAGTTAACCTGCTATACAGCGGGGGCAAGGACAGCTCCCTCGCAGCCTGGATGCTCAGAAGGCTTGGCTACGAGGTTAAGCTAATAACGGTGAGTTTCGGTTATGCAGATTTCGCCCATTATGCAAGGGAAAGCGCCCTTGCTCTGGGCTTTGAGCATGAGATAAAAAAGCTGAGTCAGGAGGTGCTAAGCCAGGCGTGCGAGCTCATCGCCGGTGATGGCTTTCCCAGGCGGGGCCTGCACCAGCTGCACCTTGCCGCTCTTGAAGCACTGGCAAGAGAGAGCGAAGCTATCGCCGATGGCACACGCAGGGACGATCGCGTGCCAATGCCGACGCTGAGTGAGGTACAGAGCATTGAGCAGCGCTATGGCGTTACCTACCTTGCGCCACTGCGCGGCTTCGGCAAGAGAAGCATAAAAAATTTAACCTCTCGCATATTCAATATTGAATATGCACCCAGTGAGGCTTCAAAAAGCGCCGATTATGAGAAAGAAGTCAGAGCGTACCTTAAAGACAAGGGTTATGACGTTAACAAAATATTCCCCTCGCATGTGCAGAGCAGGGTGATAGGTTATAAGGGTGAGAACGATGAGTAAGGTTTCACTGGCAAAAAAGCTGAGGCTGGCTAAAGCGATGAAGCAGAACCGCCCTGTCCCCGTGTGGGTTGTGGCGAAGACAATGGGCAGAGTGCGCACCCATCCCAAGCGCAGATACTGGAGGAGAAGTAAGCTGAAGGTGTAGGTGTTGAAAATGGAGAGAGTGTATACTGTGCGATTTCACAGGATAAAGCGCACGCCGCGAACAAAGCGCACTGTCAAGGCGGTGCGTTACCTTCGCAGATTTATAGGGAAGCACATGAAGAGCGAGCGTGTGCGCATAGCAGAGGAGCTCAACCTGGCGCTCTGGAAGCGGGGAATCCAGAAGCCCCCTGCGAAGCTCAGGGTTAAGGCAGAGAAGCAGGACGATGGAAGCGTGCTTGTAACGCTGGCGGAGTCGTAGCCATGCTCCTCCGCGTGGACTACAACAGCAACCCCAACATTGGAATCCTCGCTGCAGCTAATGATAGCGTAGCTGTTGTGCCAAGAGATGCTCCAGAGAGCTTTGTTGAAGCAGCAAGAAAGGCCCTCACCGTGGAGGTTGTTCGAACAAACCTGTGCAGAACTTCTCTTATCGGTGCCATGCTTGCAATAAACAACCACGGCGCTGTGGTGAGTAACCACGCGGAGCGGAGTGAGGTTGAAGCACTGGAGAGTGCAGGTTTGAGCGTGGCGGTTGTAAATGAGAAGCACAATGCCCTGGGAAATTTAATCCTCGCCAGTGACGAAGGCGCGCTCGTGTTTAAGGGTCTCAGAAAAGCCACGAAACGTGCCGTGAAGGAGGTTATGGGGTGCGAGGTGACGGAGGTAACATCGCTTGGTAGATTCCGTACCGTTGGAAGTATAGGCGTGGCGACGCAGAGGGGAGCGCTTCTGCACCCATCGCTGGGTGAAGCCGAGCTGGAGCTGGTAGAGGAGGCGCTTGGGGTTAAGGCGGAGATAGGTACGGTGAACATGGGCGTGGGTTTTGTGAAGACGGGCATAGTGGTGAACTCAAAGGGCGCGCTTCTTGGGAGTGCCACCACCGGGCCTGAGATAATGCGGATTCAGGAAACCTTTGAGCTTATGTGAGGTGGTAGTAATGGTGGTTAAGACTTTCAGGATAAAGGGCAGGTTTCTCATGGGCAGGCAGATGCAGCCCTTCGTGTGGGAGTGCCGTGCGGTGGATGTGACCAAAGCGTACGAGAAGGTTTACTCCGAGTTCGGGAGCAAGCACCGTACAAAGCGCCGGAATATAATAATTGAGGAGGTTGAGGAGATTTCACCTGAGCAGGCTGAGGACCCAATGATCAGGATTTTTGCCGGAGTAGAGGAGCATGGCTGAGGAGAAGCGTATACCCGTGGAAAAGGTTCTTGCGGACTATGAAGTGCTGCGCACCCAGGCAGAGGCACTGGGACAGAACCTGGAGCTTGTAAATCAGCACATCTCCGAGTTCAAGCGCACCCTTGAGGCACTGGCAGAGATTGAGAAGCTTGGCAGTGGGAATGAGATTCTCGTGCCCATTGGAGTGGGCTCCTTCATCAAGGCGGAGATTAAGGACACTGACAGTGTTATTCTGAGTCTGGGCGCAGATGTGGCAGCGCGTAAGAGTATAGGCGATGCCAAGCAGGACCTCGAGGCAAGGGTTAAGGAGCTTGAGAAGGTGAGAGAGGAGCACTCCTCCCGCCTGCAGGAGGTGCTCAGGAACCTCGAGGCTATTGCGCCGATGGTGGAGCAGATTATAGCGGCAATGCAGCAGGCACAGCTCCAGAGGGGCGGAGCAGAGGATGTTCGCAAGCCTCAGGGCTAAGATAGGCGAGCTGACAAAAAAGCTTTCCGGGGGAGAGGAGGAAAAACAGCAGGCCAGGCCAGGGGTGGCAGAGAAGACTCTTGCCCTGCTGCGTGGGGAGGTGGTGCTGGACGAGTCTAAGCTTGAGAAGCTGCTGGGAGAGTTTGAAATAGCTTTACTGGAGAGCGACATAGCCTTCGACGTGGCAGAGAAGATAATCTCTGACCTCAAGCAGAGCCTCCTCGGAAAGAAGTTCAAGCGCTCGGAGCTTGAGCACGCGATTCGCGCCTCGCTGGAGAGGAGCCTGAGGGAGATTCTGGAGCTGCCTTCTGTGAGCCTGGAGGAGGTCATCCGAGCAAAGAAGGAGAAGCCTTTTGTGATACTCTTCGTGGGGATAAACGGCACCGGCAAGACCACCACGATAGCAAAGGTGGCTAAGCGCCTTCTTGATAGAGGCTTTACCTGCGTTTTCGCTGCGAGCGACACATACCGCGCCGGGGCGATAGAGCAGCTGGAGAGGCATGCGGAGAGGCTGGGGGTTAAGCTTATCAAGCACTCCCGCGGTGCAGACCCGGCGGCAGTCGCCTATGATGCGGTTGAGCACGCGCGCGCAAGGGGCAAGGACGTCGTGCTCATAGACACAGCCGGACGAATGGAGACCAATGTCAACCTTCTGGAGGAGATGAAGAAGATAGCGCGCGTGGCGAAGCCGGATCTGGTAATCTTCGTGGGCGATGCTCTGACGGGCAACGCGGCGGTGGAGCAGGCGGAGCGCTTCAACAGCGCCGTGAGCATAGACGGGGTGATTCTGACGAAGGCGGATGCAGACGCGAAGGGCGGCGCGGCTATAAGCATCGCTCACGCGATCCGCAAACCTGTGCTCTTCCTGGGCACGGGGCAGGGATATGACGACCTCGTGGAGTTCAGCGCCGACCTGCTAATACGCGAGGTGCTGGGATAAATTAAATGGGGAAGCCCCCCACTGTGAAGCGCTTTCTCTCATCTATGATGATTAAATCTAGGAACTCGCTTTCCTCAGATACCCCACGTACCTCTTAAGCACCTAAGCTCACGCCTGCTCTGCCCCTCTCCCGAGCAAACCTGCTAGAAGCAGTGCCATGCCGGTGATGCCGAGGAGAAGTGCCGCGAGCAGCAGAAGCACCGCCTCTATCATCGTTGTAACAACATCGCCGGGGTTCTGAAGCGCCAGCATGCCCTGTGGCGAGGGGTGGAGCACACTCCCGTAGAGGGAGAAAACCTCACTGTTGCTGCTGATAACCGCCTGCGCCCTCTTAAGTGCCAGAAGGGCGAGGATGAGGAGCCCACCCGCGAGTAGGAAGCGCCGCCTCATCTCTCGAACACCGGCGCCGCGTCGCTGTTCTCAATCACCTCAATCATCTTGGCTATGTGCTCGGCGAAGCTGTACTCCGGCTCAAAGTCGTAGCCCGAGAGGAGCAGCTTATCCATCGCCCTAGCAAAGGCCTCGGCTTCGCGCTCAAGCTGGTCGCGGCTTTTGCCTGCGATTATCCTCTCCACCTCCCTCGCAGGAGTGGAGCTGTTGTATCCGAAGATCTCCAGCTTGAGCTTCTCTATAATCTCCCTCACCCGGGGGTTTGTGACCCTGCGGTACTGAAAGCTCCAGTGGTTCTTCAGCTTCACAAGGCGCCTGAAAGTAGCTTCGTCCAGCTCAATCATCCTGCGCATTCCTCACTCCTCCTGCAGAAGCTCCAGGGAAGAGTAGGGTATGCTCACCTCAATTGCGGTGCGGAAAAGCACAGGCACGAGCTCAAACTCGCGGGCGCGCTTCAATGCGCGCTCATGCTGCTGCGACACCGTGCCCTCGTTGAGCACTATGGTGAGGGCGTAGACTATGCTGTCCTTCTCCGCCAGAAGGTCAGGCGACTCCAGGGGCCTCTCCTTCAGGCTTGCGATATACTCGAGAAGCGAGGAGAAGCGCCTTTCACCAAGCGCCTGGCGCAGCTCCTGCGCCTCCTCCTCTGAGGCGGGAAAGCTCCACACCCTGAAGCCGGCTCTGCCGAGCACATCGAAGGCAACCTTCCTCCCTATGCGGAGAAGCTCCTCCTCCAGATTCAGGCTCTTTTCGTATGCTTCTATTGCAACCACCACTTCTAAATTCTACGCCTGAGTATTTCTACCTACCGTCGGATTTATATAAAACCTCGGCTATAAGTAACTTGAGGTAATAGCAATGCCAATGCTCGGTGGTCAGGAGCTGCTCATCATCCTGCTGATAGTGCTTCTTCTCTTCGGCGGGAGCAAGCTGCCAGAGCTGGCACGCTCCCTGGGCAAGGCAAAGAAGGAGTTTAAGAAAGGGATGGAAGAGGAGGAGAAGGAGGGTAAGGAAGAGGAGGAAAAGAAGGAGTAGGCGAGGTGAATGCTGGGCAACAGCGAGATTCTGGTAATTCTCATCTTTGCTCTCCTGCTCTTCGGCCCGCAGAAGCTTCCAGAGCTGGCACGTTCTCTGGGCAAGGCGGTGGCGGAGTACAGGCGTGCAGCCAGGGAGCTGGAGGAGGAGGTGAACCGCGAACTCTCAGAGGTGGAGAGGGAGATTAAGGAAGCCCAGAAGGAGATGGACCTGCTCAGGGACATCGCCAGGGACATGAACATCGACCCCACCGGGAAGAGTAAGGAGGAGCTTCTGAAGGAGATAAAGAAGCGCACCTCCTAGCGCACAATCCGCCAGGAGTGAGTGTAGATGTTCATTCTTTTTCCGCGCACAAAGCCGATTAGTGTTAAGCCTGTTCGTTCAGCTGCGAGAATCCCGGAGAATATGGGCGCAGTCCGGGAGGCTATGAGGGGCACCCCCATGCGCGCCGCCTTAACCACCATGTCGCCGGGCATTCTCCCTGAGGTCAGGATGTAGCTGCGCTCAAAGTCGATGCTGCGCTCTGCGGCCAGGCCTATTATCTTGTCTATCGCCACATGCCTGCTCACGT